>SYLY01000250.1 GCA_005808475.1 Acidobacteriota bacterium | reverse complement strand
TCCTGTTCAACGCGCTGAACACGCTGTATGGCGTAATTCCCCGGGAAGCCGCGGGCGCGCGCCGCACGGTGCTGAACCTCGCCGATATCCTCCGTTATTCGTTGAAGCAGGACAAGACCTTCATCGCGCTCGACGAGGAGCTTCGCGTCGTGGAGGCGTACCTCGAAATCGAGAAGCTGCGCCTGGGCGGCCGCCTCGCGGTGGAGATCCTGGTGGCGCCGGAAGCCCGGGCCGTTCCGATCCCGGTGCTCTCGTTGCAGTCGCTGGTGGAGAACGCGGTGAAGCACGCCATCGCGGCGCGGCCGCAAGGAGGCAAGCTGACGATATCGGCGGCGGTGCGGAACGGCCAGGTCGCCATCCGCGTCTCCGACACCGGGCCGGGCTTCGACACCGTCCAGGACAGTTCCGGCCACGGCGTAGGACTCGAGAACGTGTCGCGCCGCCTTCGTCTCTGCTACGGCGAGGGGGCGGAGTTGCGAATCTCGTCCTCGCCGGACGGTTCGACGGTGGGCTTCGAGGTTCCCTGGCCGGGAGTTTCCGCGTGACTATGCGTGGGCGGCGCGCCGGCGGTTGGCTCGATCCTGTAGCGACAGGCAACTGTCCATGATCTCTTCGAACGATTCGGCGGGGGCGGACAACAGTCCGTCTTCCACCATCCGCGCATAGTCCGCGGCGAGCGCCTCGAAGGCCGCGCCATCCGGGATCAAACGGAGTGCGCCGGAAACCGCGGCGGCGTAATCGACGTTCTTCTCCGCGAAGAAAGCGGACTTGTGACGAGCCACCGTCATGGCGAGTTCGCGATCGCCGATCGCGTTGGAGGCAGCGCCGGAGCGGACGAGCCGGGTGAGGTCGTGCCAGTGACGCGCGAACCGGTTGCCTCCGCGGAATTCGCCCTGCGCGCAGTAGACGTGAATGGCCGTGGCCTTCTCCCAAAAAGTGCGTTCGGGACGCATCACACGGGGATTCGCGGCGGGAAACTCGACGCCGGCGACGCAGTCCGCCGCGTCGCAACGCACGGGCCGCCTTTCGCAGGGCTCGCCGGTGGAGCGGGCGCCGAACTCCAGCATGATGGCGGGGCGGGTGTAGCCCGTCCCCGTCGCGAGCGGCTCGTACTCGATGAAAGCTACGTCGCCCTGTGGCGAGATCCGGGCGGGAAGACTCTGAGCGGCCAGCGCGGCGCGAATCGCGGGTGCGGCGCGATCGCTCACCCAGGCGGGAAGGCGCGAGCGGATCTCCTTGGTCCACCGCTTCTCCTGGCTGCGAGTGGGAGGCAGCGGTTCCTCGCCGGCTTCCACCAGATCGGGCGCCAGCGCGCGGATGTCGTAGGTGAGGTCGACGTCTTCGGAGAACCGGTCGATGATCCGGTGCGCCTTGGACAGCGAGGAGCCGCCCTTGAAGACGAGGTGGGACGCGAAGTCCGTCTGGAACAGGACCTCGAGGGTCCAGACCAGCCACACGTCCTTGTCCAGCAAGTGCAAAGGCCGTCCGGTCAACGCGACGGCCACCCCCAACGCTTCGCGCCTGTCGGCCGCGGGCAGTTGGAGGAACCGTTCAGACATCCACCGCCAGCGCGCTGACGGCCTGGGCCATCCACGCGGGAAGCACGGAGCGGGTGTCGAGCATCGCCTGCCGTTCCTCGGGCGGGAGCTTCGCGCGCAGGACGCGAATCGCTTCGCCGGCCTGCTCCGGCCCCAGCCATGCGAGCGCGCGGATCGCCGCGCCGGCCGGCCGGCCGCCCAAAGCCAATTGCCACGACGGCGCGTGGCGGAGTTCGATCACCTGCGCTCCCAGTTGCAGGGTCCGGGCCCGGCCAGTAGTCAGGTAGACTTCGCGGACGGGTACCTGCGTGGTCATCCCGAGTTGATTGGCGGCGGCCGCGCCGTGCGGAGCCACACGCTCTCCCCGGCGAGAGGCCAGCGCGGCGACCAGAATCTCCGCGGCGGGAGGCCGCGCACCGAAACGGCTCTGCGTGGGCCGGACGTAGATGCCGCGGCCCGCGCGCATCAGGACGCCTCTCCGCGCCAGGCGCGATAGCGATTGATCCACGGCGGCCCGCGTGCCCATATGCAGCAGGTCTTTGGCGGTCAGTGGCGTGCCTTCCGGCAAACGGCAGGCGTACTCCTCGAGCCTGCCGCCGATCTCGATCTCCATGGAACCTCCTGTCAGAAGTGTAGCACTCTTTCTGACACATGAGATGCCTCAGCGATGACCCGCCCGGACCGGCTTGCCATCCATGAAGTCGATCTCGATCAGCTTTTCGCTCGTTGGAATCCGCGCCACCGGCTTGTGCGTATGGGCGTCGAACACCACCCCGCCGTCGGGATACGCGTATTTGCCGTCGATACTGAACGACACCCAGCCCGGATGCGGCCGCTCGCTTCGATCCTTGAAAAGCGGCATCTCCGCGACCATCCTCGGCGGCAGCTTCGTCACATCCCACGCATAGACGTACCCGTAAACTCCGTCGACCAGCCACACTTCCTTCTGATCCGGCCGCAGATTGATTCCGTGGCTCGGCGTCGAATGCGGCTTGCGCGCGGGCGGATTGGGGATGTCTTCCAAGCGCGCCGCCGGCGTCTTGTTCTCCGCGCGGTGGATCATCGGACCGCCCCAATCGCCCTGCGGCGTCTTCACCAGGCCGGTTTCGAAACCCAGCAACGCATCCACGTTGGCGTAGACGAACTTCTCGTCGTCGCTCACCGTGAACGGCCGAATGCCCTTGCTGAACGGTCCCACCTTGCCGATGATCTTGTTCGACCGCGTGTCGCAGATATAGACGTAGGGCAGCGTCAGCACCTCGAAGTACACGCGCTCGCCGGACGGATGCATCCACGTGTTGTGCGGCCCGATGCTGCCGATCGGCGAGTCGTCGTAGTTCTTCCCGCGTCCCACGGGAATGGACGCCACCAGTTCGCCGTTGTCCGCGCGGATTACCTTCCAGTTGTCCTCGCCGCGATAGGGGACGTAGAGCAGCTTGCCATCGGGGGTGACGGCCTGGCTATCGGGATACAGGCCGTGGTTCTTGCGCCAGACGACCTTGTTGGTGGCCAGATCCATGGCGACGAGGTCGTCTTTCAGATTCGACGCCAGATGCAGCAGCCCGAGTTGGACGCTGGCGCTGATACCCTTGTAGGAACCGGTGTCCGGCACGTCGATTTTCTGGAGAAACTTGTGCCCGTCGTTGATGTCGTAGACGGAGATTCCCTTGGAGTCCGTCACGTAGAGCAGCTTCTCGAGCCGGTTCACCACTTTGCCGCGCGGCCGCTGGGCGAAAGCGATCGCCGACGCGGCAAGAAGAATCAATGCAGTCTTGCGAATCATGCGATGCAGTCTACCATGTGGATGTTCGCCGTCACGGCCGCTTTCGGACAGGCTCCGGCGTTCCATCGCGACCTCGCCCCGCTGCTCGCGTTCCACTGCAATCGATGCCATGGCGATTCCACCGCGGCGGGCGGACTCGACACGCGGTCCCATGCCGGCCTGATGCGGGGCGGGGCGCTCGGACCGGCGGTCATCCCTGGGGATCCGGCAGCGAGCCCGCTGATGGAGTTCCTGGAGGGGCGCCGGGGCGAGCCGCGCCGAATGCCGCTGGAAGCCGCGCCGCTGCCCGCCGATGCCATCGCTCTGTTCCGGCGTTGGATCGCGGATGGGGCGCGGGAGGACAAGCCGTCCCCGCCGGACTGGCGCTCGGTGCGCGACGTGCCGCGAGCGGCGTCGCACAGCGCCTCCTGGAGCGGGCCCGCGCGCGGCTATCTGGTCCTGCGGGTGCTGGGGCGCGGCGGACAGGAGCTTTTCCGCGACGCGGCGATCACCGCGCCGGACCGGGCCACCGAGTTCCGGTTCGACACCAGTCCCCGCTGGCCTCCCACGCTCCGCCTGGAAGCCGAGCTTCGTTACGCGGCGGTGGACTCAGCCGCCATCCGCTGGACGGTGGACGGCCGCTGACGACGCCACCAGCGCGCCCCAGTGGAGCCCCGCTCCGAACGCGGCGAAGCACAACGTTCCTGGCGCCGGACCTGCCTCCGCCGCGGCGATCAGCATGCTGGCCGACGATGTGTTGCCGTAGCGCGCGATGTTGGAAAAGATCCGCTCCACCGGCACGCCTAGCGACTTCGCGATCCGTGTCAGCAGATTCAGGTTCGCCTGATGCAGCAGGAATTGGTCTACCTGTCCCGGCTCGAGCGAAACCCTCTTCAGCGCTTCCGAGATCGCCGCCGGGATCTTGCGGGAAGCGTGCATGATCACCGCCATCCCATCCATGGCGAAACCGCCATCTAACGGCAGCCGGATCGCCTCGGACGCGGCTCCATCGGAATGCAGCACCCAGTCGAGCACCCGCCAGCGGCCCTCGGCCGCCGACACCAGACAGGCTCCGGCTCCGTCGCCGAAGAGCATGCCCGAGTTCGGGTCCATCGGGTCGCGGTCGACCGCCGTCGACATCTTCTCCGCCGCCACCACCAGCACATTGGGATAGTCCGCCGTCAGCCGGGCCGCCAGCGCCATGCCGAACAGCGCGCCCGCCGAAGCCACCGGCAGATCGATGGCGGGCGCCGTGCCCAGTCCCAGCCGGTGAGCGACCGTGGAAGCCGGTCCCGGGAACCGGCGTTCGGAGGTGCCGGAAGCCATCACCAGAGCGCCCACCTCGCACGGCTCGACGCCCGCGCGGCTCAGGCAATCGCGCGCCGCCGCTTCGCCGAGACCGGCCACCGAAGCCTCCGGCCCCGCCCATCTCCGCTCGGCGATGCCGGTCATTTCCAGAATCCAGGAGGCGTCCTTGCCGATCCGCGGCGCCAGATCCGCGTTGGCCACCACCCGCTCCGGCAGGTAGGAACCGAACCCGCGCAGGAACGCCATCGACTATCAGACTCCGCGCTTGGCTAGATAAGCGTCGATCTTTTCCACCGACTCGAACACACGGGGACGCAGGTCGGAATCGGGCACCTTCACCGGAAAACGGCCTTCGATCGCCGCCACCAGATCGGCCAGCGCGAACGAGTCCAGCACCTGCGCGTCGAACAACGACGCGTCGTCGCCGGGAAGGCTGCTCTTGCCCGAGACTTCCTTCACGATCGCCCGCACCTTATCTGCCCTTGTCATCGTCCACCTCCACGCGCGCCCGCAGGAAACGATCGAACAGGCGCATCAAATCGTCGAATAGCGTGCGGCCCACCAGTTGGTAGCCGGGTCCGGTGAAGTGTACGTAGTCGTACTGAGCCAAACCCGCGACTACCCACTTCCGCATCGACCCGGGGCCGCCCATCCGGCCGCGCCAATCCCAGAATCCGCAACGCATCTCCGCCGCGATTTTCCTTTGCAATTCGACTGCCTCGTCGAGCGCTCGCGGCGACCGGATCCGGCAATCCGGGGGACCTATCAACAGGATACTCGAAAGGGGAGCCAACGCCCGCAGTTTCGCCAGCACCTGCCGCAGCGAAGCGGCGTAGCCGTCCGGATCCCACGCCGGGCCGTTGGCTTCGTTGGTTCCGTACGCGAGCACGATCAGCGCCGGGTCGCGCTTGGCCAGATGCGCGGCCATGATGCGAGGCTCCCACTCGCCGATGATGCTCGCCTGCGCGCCGTTGATCCCGCAGGTTTCCCAGGTGACGCCCGAGGCGTTGTCGATCATGGCGCCCAGCAGCCGCACCGGGCCGCCGGACGAGGTTTTGACCAGGAACTGCCGCTCTCCCGGTACGGTAGTCATGTCGAGCGACGCGGGGCCGAGCGGGCCGTCGGTGGAGTATGCGCCACGCGGCTGGCCATCGATCCAAAGTTCGAACGAGCCGCCGCCGGGTTGTTGCAAGAACAGCAGTTCCGCGGTGTCGCCGCCGGCGCGGAGCCCCAGCGTCTCGCCCGGCCGGTACGCGGTGAGGCTCACGCCGCCCATGCCGTGTCTGCCGTCGCCCTTGCGGAACAACGCTCCTTCCGTCATCCAGCCGCGCGAATTGTAGTACTGGGCCAGATCGCGGCGGCGGAACCCCAGGTAAGGATTACCGGGCATGGTGAAGCCCGGGCCGCCATTGCCGAACCGCGTCTGCATGGCCTCGCGCAGGGTCGCCGCCAAGTCGTCGGACGCGGTGTGCGAATCGCCGTAGTGAATCACGTGCACCGGCCTGGGCTCCGTCTGCGACCGGTAGAGCCGTTCGAAGAACGGTACCAAACCGGCTCCGTTGCCGAAATACTCCGGCTCCACGGAGAGGACTTCGGCGACATCGGCGTTTGCCTCCTGGCGCTGCGCGTACGTGATCGCCGGAGCACGCTTGACCGGAGCCTTGTAGGTCCGGCGCGCCGCCTTCTTGGGGGCGGATTTCGACTGCTTGGCCGGCGCGCCTTTCTTGGCCGCGCCCGAATTCTGCGGCCACGCCGCCAGCGCCAGAAAGAAAATCCCCAGCGCCGCCGGGGCAAACTTCATTGCGCCGCCTTCCAGCGGCCGTAGCTCTCGAGAAGCGCCTGTTCCAACAGCGCGCCCACGCGGGCCGCTCCGCCGGGAGTGGGATGCAGGAAATCGGCGCTCACCAGACGCGGCGTGGCGGCGTACCACTGTGCCATCGTCCCCGAACCGCCCATGGCGGCGAACGTATCGAAAAACGCCGAGCCGGTTTCGAGCGCCACCTGTCGCTGGATTTCCACGATCCGTGGCACGGTAGGCACGGTCGCGATGCCGCCGGTCTTGTCCCTCTCGCCGCGGTCCATTGGACTCATTATAAGTATTGGCGTATCGGGAAGTGCGGACCGCACCCGCGCGGCCAGCTTTCGCAGTTCGCCGGTGTAATACTTTTCCACGTAGTCTTTGCTCACGCTTTCGTTGGATCCATAGTTCAGCACCACCAGGGCGGGCTTGCCGCGGCGCAACTGATCGCCCCACTGCTTCTCGTCGAAGTAGTTCACCAGAGTCTGGACGGAGGCGCCGTTCAGCCCGATGCTCGAATAAACCACGCCGGGGCCGTAGTTCTCGAAATTCCACCCGTAAAGGCGCACTCCTCCGCGCGTGACAGTGAGCTTGAAGGAATCCGCCCCGCCGGCAACCTCCCCGGACGCATAACCCGGCGACTTTTCGGCTCCGGCGCTGGATTCCGTCAACACCTGGCGGCCACCCGCTTCCACCTTGAACTCGCCTCCGCCGGGCTGCCGCAGGTAGTGAATCTCGACGCGGGTGGCGGGCGCGCCGGGGAGCGTCACCTGGGAGTAGGCGCCGAAGTAGCCGATGAAATTGACGCCCCCCAAGCCGTGCAGCGAGTCCCTGGCGCGGCCGATGTGGCTGGACGGCTCGGCGATCCAACCCTCGGCCTTCAACCCGACGCCGTGATGTCCGTACCAGGCCCACGGCTTGGCGATCAGCAGGAACCCGTGGCCCGCGTCGCCGAACCGGCGCTGCAGCAGCAACCGCACGTCGCCGGTGATGGAATCCGCCGTGGTGGGCGAATCGCCGTAATGCAGCACGCGCACCACGGCGCCGGGCTGCCGCTCCTCCGCCCGTCGCATGGCGGCGAAAAACGGGGCGAGCGAGCCCGCCGGATCGGTGATCCGCGGCTTTCCGGGCGCCGATACGAAGTCCGGCCGGCGCGGAACTTCCACGGGCGGCCTCATCGGACCGGCGGTTGGCTCCTTCGGCTTGGGCGCCGGATCGGGCGGAGGCTCGGCGCGCGGAGGAGAAGGCGGCGGATTCCGCAGAATCGCCGACAACGTGGCCGCGGACGGCGCCCGATGCCAGTCGAGCCCGGGAATCCACTCCATGGCGGCCATCGCCGCCAGGTACAGCGCCGCGGCCAGCATCGTCTTTCGAGGGAACCGCGCCATCAGAACTTCTGGTAGAGGAACGGCGCGGCGCCGGTCGATCCGGTGTATTGAATCCCCGCCGTCAGCGCCAAAAGCGTCAGCGCCTGCACCGGGGCGGGCGCGGCCACGAACGAGCGTTGCGCCAGATCGTAAACCGCGCGCGGAAGGTAGTGGAACACCGCCGCCACCGCAAGCACCACCGCGAATCCGGCGGTGACATTCGCGGCTTCGGTGGAACCGGAGGCCAACTGGCCCAGCATGTCCAGGGCCGCGGCGGGCTGGGCGGCGCGGAAGAAGATCCAGCAGAACGCGACGAAGTGAAACGTCGCGACAGCGGCTACCACCCGGCCTGCGGCGGACGGCGCGCGGCGTCCCCGCAGGGCTTGGAATCCGCGCGTGACGGCGAGACCCAGCCCATGCAATCCGCCCCAGATGACGAACGTCCACGCGAAGCCGTGCCACAAACCGCCGAGCACCATCGTTAGGATCAGGCCCAGGTAGGGTCCGGCCTTGGTGCGCTGGCCCGGCAGTGAGAAGACCAGGTAGTCGCGCAGCCAGTTGGAAAGCGTGATGTGCCACCGCCGCCAGAATTCGGCGATGTTCGCCGCTTCATAAGGACGGTTGAAGTTGGCGGGCAGCTTGATGCCGAGCAACAGGGCGCTGCCGATGGCGATGTCGGTGTAGCCGGAGAAATCGTAATAGAGCTGGAACGCGTAGCCGTAGACGCCGGCCAGCACTTCCACGGCCGAATACAGCTTGGGCGTGTCGAACACCCGCTCCACGAGGTTGTTCGCCAGGTAGTCCGCCACCAGGAACTTCTTGGCCGCGCCCAATCCGATGAGGAACAGCGCGCGTCCTCCTTCGGCCTCGGCCAGCGGCGCGCGCACGGCGTCCCATTGCGGAATCAACGCGGAAAGCCGCGCGATGGGACCTGCCAGCGTAGTGGGAAAAAACAGCGCGGACGCCAGGTGCCGCAGCAGGCTGGGACTAGGGCGGGAGTCGCCGCGAAACACATCGATGGTCCCGGTCAACGCCTGGAACGCATAGAAGGAAAGGCTGATCACCCAAGTCCCCGGACTCAGCCTTGTCACCGCGATCAGGCCGAGATTCACGGTGAGGCTCAGCGCCATCAGCAAACGGCGGCGGCCGGCTTCCGGCGATAGGTGGATGGCCCACGCGATGAAGTAGTCCACGGTGGCGGCCGCCGGCACGATGGCCGCGTAGATGGGCGCCCATCGCCAGTAGAAGAACACGTTGGCCGCGACAACGATCGCCGGCAGCCAAGCCTTGCGCGCCCCGGCGAGCCAGTACACCGCGAAAAGGATCGCCAGGAAACAGAGATATTCGGGTGAGGTGAGAGCCATTCGTCCAGGACGGAATGCGGCGGGATGCCAGTCTTTCAAGGTACCACCCCTAGCGCGCCGTTCCGCGCCGGACTCACCGGCGCGCCTGATACAATCGAAGCTTCCCCGAACAACGATGAAAACCGAACGGGAGTTGCGGGACGATATCGTCCGGATCGGCCAACTCGTCTACCAAAAGGGCTGGGTCGCCGCCAACGACGGCAACATTTCCATCCGGCTGGGACCCGATCGCATCCTCTGCACGCCCACCGGCGTGAGCAAGGGCATGATGCATCCGGACGACCTCATCGTCTGCGATCCCCAGGGCAACAAGCTCGAAGGCCGCAAGGAGCGGACCTCCGAGATCATGATGCATCTCACGATCTACAATCTGCGTCCCGACGTGAAGGCCGTGGTCCACACGCACCCTCCCGTCTGCACCGGATTCGCGGCGGCGGGGCGTCCGCTCAACGAGGCGCTGCTTCCGGAAGTGGTCATCACGCTCGGCTGCGTTCCCCTGGCCGCGTACGGACTGCCGGGTACGCCCGCGCTCACCGAGCCGATGCTCCCGCTGATCCCCAAGTACGACGCGATTCTGCTCGCCAACCACGGCGCGGTTTGCTATTCGGACGACGTGTGGAAGGCGTTCTTCAAGATGGAAACGGTGGAGCACTTCGCCCGCATCGCCCTGGTGGCCGAACTTCTCGGAGGCGCGCGCGTGCTGCCCCGGGTGGAAGTGAACAAGCTGCTCGATTCGCGCACGCGATACGGCGTGAAAGCGAAGGTGGCCGGCGAACCCGGCTGTCCCGTTGCCTACGAAGACGCGGCGGCTCCGGGCAAGTTCCTGGTCACGCGCGACGAACTGGTGGGGTTGGTGGACGAAGTGTTGCTGGCCCGTGGAATATCGTAAGCTGATAGGGTTGATTCAGATGTGGAGGTCGAATGGGTGAAGCACTCGGAATGATCGAGACCCGCGGACTGGTGGCCATGATCGAAGCCGCCGACGCCATGGTGAAGGCCGCCAAGGTCACCGTGGTGGGGTGGGAGAAGATCGGATCCGGATACGTGACCGCGCTGGTACGGGGCGACGTGGCCGCCGTCCGGGCCGCCACCGACGCCGGAGCCGCCGCCGCCCGCCGCGTGGGCGAACTGGTTTCGGTGCACGTGATCCCGCGCCCCCACCCGAGTCTCGAGGACGTCCTGCCGATCGGCAAGGCGCAGTCCAATCACAAGTAGAGCGGCCGCATGATTCTCGCCCGCGTCGTGGGCACCGTGGTCGCCACCCGGAAAGATCCGAGGCTCGAGGGCAAGAAGCTCCTGATCGTCAAGCCCGTCAGTCCGGAGGGCAAGGACGAGGGGAACTACCTCGTTGCGGTCGATACCGTCAGCGCGGGCAATCGCGAATTGGTGTTGCTGGTTTCCGGAAGCTCGGCGCGAATGGCCGACGGCTGCAAGGACACGCCGGTCGACACCAGCATCATCGGCATCGTCGACACGGTGAGCCTGGACGATCCGCCCGAAGGCAAGCGGTGACGCTCGGCCGCGTGGTGGGCCGCGTTTGGGCGACGGTCAAGAACCGCCCGCTCGAGGGACAACGCCTGCTGGTGGTTCAGCCGCTGACGCCGGAGTTGTCGAAAACCGGCAAGCCCCTCGTCTGCACCGACGCCGTGGGCGCGGGAGCGGGCGAACTCGTCTATTGGTGCAAAGGCAAGGAATCCAGTTTTCCCTTCCTCCCGGTGGAGGTTCCCACCGACGCAACCATCGTCGGCATCGTGGACGAAGTGCACGCTCAGCGCGCGAAAGCGAACGAGCGGGCATGCTGATCGCGCGCGTGATCGGCGACCTGGTCGCGACCCAGAAACACGACAGCCATCACGGCAGGAAAGCGCTGATCGTGCAGCCGCTAAATCTCGATGGCTCCGATCGCGGAGACGCCGTGGTGGCGCTCGACTCGGTGGACGCGGGCATCGGCGACCGGGTCCTGCTGGTCACCGAAGGCTACAGCGCCATGACCAGCGTCGGCCGTCCCGAATCACCCATTGACATGGCCGTCATTGGCGTCATCGATCGAATCGATCTTGGATGACGACCGCCGCCGGCGGCCTGTCGAATTGCCCATCGAGATGAGCAGACGCGCCGCCAGTCCGAAGCCGAGCGCGATCTTGACGATCTCGAGCATCGAATAAAAGTTGTGGTAGCCCCAGAAAGACTGGCGCTCGGCCTGCATCTGATCGGGCGTGGCGAAATCCAATCCCCGCCCCAATTCCAGGATCTGCGGCGTGATGGTGAAGTGCTGAATGAGCGGAATGGCGATCATTCCTCCCGCCAGCGCCATCATCAGCCGGTTGCCGTTCGTCGCGAAGAGCAAGGTGACCGCGAGCACGATCCCGAGAATGATCTCGGCCACCTCCCAGGTTTCGAAGTAGTAGCGATTCAGTTCACCGGCCTGGAACCGCATCAGCATTCGCACCCGGTCCGGCCCGATATCGCGAATGTGGCGTTGCGCCTGCATGCCCGGATTCGCCATCATCGGATCGACATTGCCGAGATTGTGCGTGGCGACCCACACCATGAACAAACTGCCCGCGAGCCACGCGCCGAGCAGCAGACTGCAAAGTCTACGAGTGTGCATTTTGGAACAACGTCAAATTATTGTAGCCTAGCTCATTGACCATGTCCGCGAACTCTGGGGCCATCGGCCTCGCCAAACACGAGCTGGAAACTCCAGCGCTCTGCCTCGACCTGGATGCGTACCGGCGCAACGTGGACCGGATGGCCACCGTCCTCCGCGCGGCCCGCGTCGCGTGGCGTCCCCACATGAAGGGCCAGAAGGCGCCGCA
The DNA here is from genome assembly GCA_005808475.1 of Acidobacteriota bacterium. Taxonomy (GTDB): domain Bacteria; phylum Acidobacteriota; class Terriglobia; order Bryobacterales; family Bryobacteraceae; genus SYLY01. The sequence goes on along the minus strand of SYLY01000250.1, from coordinate 52,102 downwards.
GTTGGCCACACTGGCGCTCGAGGCCGGCGCGATCGGCGTCACTTGCGCCACGCTTTACGAAGCGGAGGCGATGGCCGATGCCGGCGTCGAATCGATACTGCTCGCTCATGAGACCGTAGGCGCGCGCAAGCAACGGCGTCTGGCGCGGCTGGCCGGCCGGTGCGGCCTGATCTCGGCCACCGACAGTCACGCGCACCTGGCGCAACTCGGCGAGGCGGCGCGCGCCGAAGGCGTCACGATCCCGGTGCTGATCGAGTTGAACGTCGGCATGAATCGTTGCGGCATCGAGCCCGGCGAATCCGCCATCGATCTGGTGAGCGCGGCGGTGGTCACGCCCGGCATCCGGCTGGCGGGCCTGATGGGCTGGGAAGGGCACGCCGTGAAGGAGCCCGGAGAGGACAAATCGGCGAAGATCGCCGCGGCGATGAGCGCGCTCGTCGAAACGGCGGAACGGTGCCGGGCGGAGGGGTTTGAAATCGCCATCGTGAGCGCGGCGGGAAGCGGCACGTTCCTCGACGCGACGCGCACCGCCGGGATCACCGAAGTGCAGGCGGGCGGCGGCGTGTTCTCCGACCTGAACTACCGGAAATGGGGGCTCACGGACCACGAATTCGCGCTGACCGTCGTCACACGGGTCGCCAGCCGCCCAACGCCCACCCGCATTATTGTCGATGCCGGATTCAAGACGATGAGCGTGCAGCACGGATTGCCCCAGCCGCTGATCGGCGCGCCGGTGAGGAGTGTCGTGCTTTCCGCGGAGCACGGCACGATCGAGCTGGAATCGCCGGACGACTCGTTGCGCGTGGGCGATGTCGTGGAGTTCGTGCCCGGATACACCGACAGCACCGTCTGTCTGCACGACGAGATGTGCGCCCTGCGGGGAGGCTTGCTCGAAGCGGTCTGGAGGATTCCGGGACGGACAGGGCGATAGTACCGCTAATTCGAAAGTTCTGGCGCGGTCACGCTATATCCTGGTAGACTGTGTCCACTACCCCTGAGAGGCGATGTGGAGACCGTCTTGAAGCCAAGGAGGAGGTGTCCAAGACCATGGCAGCGAGAACTGGAAGATGCAGTAATTTCGGCCTGTGCGGCAAAGCCGACAACCGTGACGCGATCGGTGTGGAGGGCTCGGATTTTTCGTGCCCGGAGTGCGGACGCCCACTCTCCGCGGTTGCGGGAGGAGGAGGCGGAGGAGGCGGCTCCAGCCGCGGTGGCGGAGGGCTGGACGCGAAGAAAGCCGGCCTGATCGGCGGAGGCATCGTGGCGCTGCTCGCCGGCGTGTACTTCCTGCTTCCGTCGGATGCGACCGTCTCCCAGGATCCTGGCGGCGCCGGCGGCGCGGCGGTGAGTCCCATCGATGGCGGCCAACCGCCCGTAATCGGTGGTGGTGGACAACCGCCCATTACCGGCGGAGGCGGTGAGCCACCCATCATCGGTGGAGGCGGTCAGCCTCCCGTCATCGGAGGCGGCGGTCAGCCTCCCGTCATCGGAGGCGGTGGCCGGCCGCCCGTCACTGGCGGCGGTGGAGCTCCCGTCCTGCGCGGCGGCGATCCAGGAATCATTCCGCCGGATGGCGAGGGCGGCGGAGCGAAACCGCGGCCGTCCGGGGGACCCGCCGTGTCCGGTACGATCCAGGCGCGGCTGCTCTCCGACCTCAGCACCCGGACGGCCCGCGAGGGCGATGTGTTCCTGCTGATGGTGGAAGGCGGCCCCTACCGCGGCGGTCAGGTCCGGGCCCGTGTCAACAAGGCGAAAGGACCCGGAAAGCTCGTCGGCCGCGGCAAGTCGGAGATCGCGTTCTCGTTCGAGGAGATCGCCGCCGGCGGCCAGACGATTCCGATCAGCGCGGATTTGAAGGGCATCCGGAATTCGCGAGGCCAGGTGAATGTCGACGAAGAAGGCCGGGCGATCGGACAGTCGATGTCGAAGAAGAAGCGCGCTTTGTTCGGAGCGATCGGCGCTGGCATCGGAGCGGGTATCGGCGCCGTCGCCGGTGGCGCCCGAGGGGCGGCCATCGGGGCGGGAGCGGGAGCCGCCGCTGGCGTCGTGTCCTCCTACACGATCACCGCGGCCGGCAAGGAGCTCGAGCTGAACAAGGGCTCCGTGTTCACGTTGGCGCTTTCCGATCCCAGGCAATAGTCATGGCGGCGAAATTCGGCAAGTGCGTTAACTTCGGCCTATGCGCGAAGGCCGACGCCCGCGAGGCGATGGAAGCGGGCGCGGACTTTGCCTGTCCGGAATGCGGCAAGGCGCTGACGGCAACCTCTGCCAAGGCTGGCGGAGCCTCCTCCGGCTCCCGCGGCGGCTTTCCCGCGAAGAAGGCGGGAATTGCCGGCGGCGCGATCGCGGTGCTGCTCGCCGGAGCGTTCTTCCTGCTGCCTCAGGACGAGCCCGTCACGCCGCCCGAGCCCGTACCCATTCCCGAACCGGCGCCGGGCCCTGGCCCCGGTCCGACTGAGCCTATCCCCGCGCCCGCGCCCGATCCCGTGACGCCCGCGCCGGTCCCATCGCCATCGCCGTCGCCATCGCCGTCGGCCGAACCCATCCCGTCTCCCGCGCCGATCCCCCGTCCGAAGCCGAATCCGGTTCCGAATCCCGATCCGGTCGTCATTCCACCGGCCCCCACGCCCATACCGGTCCCGGCGACGGAGCCCAGGCCCGCGCCCACGCCCGAGCCGATTTCCGGAGCTGGCTCTGGCCGCATCGTTTGGGAGGGCCAGGTCGACGAGAAGGAGGCGCTCGTCACCATCGATGGAACCTCGGTCGATAAAGGACAGCTTGTTTCGGGAGCGCTCCCGGGCGGCGCTCCGGTGGTGCTCTCTCTGCAGGACTTGAAGAACGCAGGCATCGCCATGACGCCGCAATCCACGTCGGACTACCGCCGCATGGTGCTGCGCGTAAAAGGCAAAGGAAAGCGCCGGATCGTGATCGACTGGTCCGTGGCGCGGTAGGGAGGCTCGAGTGATTGGATTCCTCATGGAGTGCGTGGCCATGCTGGCCCGGAGCAGTCCGCGAACCTTCCTGCTGACCATCGCCGGAGCGATCATCGTGGCGGGCGCGTTCTGGTGGATCTGCACCAACTACTACCGCCTGTGGAATCTCCGGTTCCGCATCGGTGGGATCCACCACGCGCTGTGCGCCGTCGCGGCGGCGATGACGCTGGTGTTCACGGTGGTCTACGTGAGCATGCGCAACACCGCGGAGATCACCAACCGCGCCATCTCCCAATGGCATGAAGGCGCGCGGAAGGATCGCAAATTGATCGACGCCGCGTTCGCCCGCGGCTACTACGCGGTAAAGGCGACCGGACTCGAGGACTTCTCCAAGGCGCCGCTGCCGGGCCAGCCGGGTGCGATGCTGCCGCTCAGCCGGCAGGACACGCGCGAACTCGCCTCCAAATCGTACGTCGCGGAACTGCTGGACGACTTCCGCAAGAAGAACCCGTTCCTGGTGCGCGCGCTGAGTCTGCCCGATCCGCCGCTCGGCAAGATCCAGGCCGATCGCGACCGGTTCACGAAGGCGAATCCGGGCAAGAACTACGACATGTCCCGGGCCGTGGATCTGGCCGCGACGCACACCCGCGATCTGCTCGTGCCGCAGTCGCCCAGGACCGTGACGTATGTGCGGCGGCTGGCCATCCTGCTACTCTTGCTGTTCCAGGCGATTCCGTTCGCGGTAATCGGATTCGCCGCCTACCAGGATCTCCGGGAGCAGCGATGAATTTTTCGGACGCCATCGAATTGGCCGTCACGTGTATCGGCATCTTGTCCCGGACAACGCCACGCGCGTTTCTCGGAACCGTGATCGGAGCCTTCACGCTGGCGGGCGTGTGCTGGTGGGTCTGCACCAACTACTCGCGGCTGTGGAACACCCGCTATCACATTACCGTCTTCCACCATGTGCTTTGCGGAGTCGCCGCAATGGCGACGCTCGTATTCACCCTAACCTATGTCGCGTTGCGGCACACGCGCGACTTGGCGGCGATCACCGTCAACTCCTGGCAGCGCGGGATCCAGGCCGACCAGGCGTTCAAGAGCGGCACCTTCGCCAAGGCCTACTACGCCGTGAAGGGGCTGAACCTCGAGAACTTCGCGGATTACCCGCCTCCCCCCACGGGACGGCGGATCCCGTTGAGCCACGAACCCTCGCGGACGCTCTACGCGAAGACGTACGCCGACGAGGCGTGCCGCGATTTCCAACGCAAGCACTCCTTCCTGAGCCGCCTTATCTGGCCGGAAACGCAAGTGCCGAAATCCGCGGTGGAGTCGGATTTGAGAAGATACTTCGAGCGGAACCCCGGTGGAACCTACATGGATACGCAGGCGATCGACTTGGCGGTGCGGTTGATCCGCGGCGCGCTGGAGCCCCAAACCCAGCGCGTGGTGGGCTTGTCCCGCACGGCCGCGATCTTTCTTTTCCTGTTTTTCCAGGCGATTCCGTTTACCGTGATAGGCTACGCCGCCTACAAGGATTTGAAGCAGCAAGTCTGAGGACATCGAACACATGCCCACCAACCACCTCGTCATCGGCCTAGGGGGAACCGGCGGAAAAATCATCCGCTCTTTCCGGAAACTGGTTTTCCAGAACTTTCGCGCGGAGGATCCCAGCGGCGCCCGCGTCCGTTACCTGTACGTCGACTCCAGCAAGGAAATGATGGCTCACGACGATCCCACCTGGAAGATCCTGGGCCACAGCGTGCAATTGAAGAAGACGTCGCAATTGGCGATCGACGGACTCAATCTGGGGCAGGTGCTGGATAACGTCGGAAGCTATCCTGGCATCAGCCCGTGGCTCGGCAGCAAGGACCAGTTCCGCAATATCCTGAGTTCGGCGGACGCGGCCAACATCGTCGGCGGCCAGAAGCGGCGGCTCGGGCGGTTCCTGTTCGCCTGCAAGGCCGACAAGTTCATGGATCAGGCCAAGGCGCTGGTGAAGGAGATGGAGGTCGGCGCAACGGCGTCGGTCACCTTCCACGTGTGTTGTGGACTCGCCGGCGGAACCGGATCGGGCAGCGTGATCGACGTGGTGACGCAGCTCCGCATGACGTATCCCGGCAAGCAGTACCGCATTCTCATTTATGCGCTACTACCGGACAAATCCCCGAACCCCAACTGGGCCGGCGCGAACTACCACGCCAACGGGTACGGCGCGCTGCTCGAGCTGAACGCGCTGGGAACCGGCGCGTACAAGCCGTTCGACGTCAGCGGGCAAAGGCAGGGACGGCAGGAACTGCAAGATCCATTCAACTGCTGCTACCTGATCACCGACGAGAACCAGGACCACAACCGCATCGATATCGACAAGGAGATTCCCGAGCTGGTCTCGTCGTTCCTGTACGAGAAGATCGTGACCAACGCAAAGGTCGCCTGGAACGCCTTGCGCCGCCTCGAAACCTTCGAGAACATGGACTTCCGCCCGGAGGAATCGCCGTCGAGCAAGACGCCCGTCCGCTCGCGTCTGTTCTTCGCGTTCGGCGTCAAGCGGATCGCGTATCCGGAAGAGGAGATCCGGGAGTACATCGCGTACTCGTTCGCGCGCCAGGCGTCGCTGCAGTTGATGTTCAACCGCTGGTCGGACGATTTCGGCTACACCGAGGAACCGGTCAATCAGAGCTTCAACGAGTACGTCCGCCAGAAGGAGACCGTCGAGCGCTGGCACATCACCGACGAGCGCCTGCAGCTTTCCGAAGGCCTCCTTCCCGACGAAATCAAGAACAAGCGCTGGAAACCCATCACGCAGTTCTGGATGGATCTGATCCCCAACTTCAAGTCGCACGTCCGCGAGACCCACGCCAAGAACGGCGCGGCGTGGATGGACGAACTCGAGAAGCTTTGCGAAACCGCCTATTCGCAGAACTACCGCGACCTGGGGGTCAAAAAATTCTACGAGACCAAGCGCGGCGAGCAAAAGGATCACGTGCGCGAACTGCGGGCGCGGATCGAGGCGGACCTGTTCCAGGAGTGGACGACGGGCGTGAAGTCGATGTTCGACTTGTCGCGCCTGATGTCGGCCCTGGTGATGTCGCTCGAGGAGCGCTTGGCCGCGATCGACGACAAGGCGTCCAAGGCCAAGGAGAACGAAGCTTCCGTCGCCGCCAAGGTCACGGCCAACAAGCGGGAGTGGTCCAAGCTGGGCGTCCTGTCGCGCATGGTCGGCAAGGACGACAACATCTTCGACGCGCAGGGCGAGGTGCTCACCCAGCTCTACATCATTCGCACCCGCATCGAGGGTCTGGATTTCCAGAAGCGCCTGATGCAGGCCTTGATCGCCGAATTGAGCGCGTTGTCGGCCGAGATCGGACGGGCCAACAGCATGATCGCCGAATCGCTGAAGGCGTTCAACGATCAGATGGCGGCGCGTTGCGCCGATACCGGCGCGGCGGATCTGCAGAAGCAGGTGATCCGCTTCTACGAACCCGAGAAGGTGAAGGACTTCGCCAAAGCGCTGGTTCGCGATCGTGGCGAGCAGCAGAAGCAGACTGCCACCGTCCGCAACGAAGTGGCCAAGCTGCTGGGAGACACGCAGAACTTCGCCACGTTCAATTCGCGCGTCAACCGCCCGAAGTTCATCTCCGTGCTGGAAGAATGCTGCGAGCGTTCCGCCGTGGAGGCGCACAACAATCTGGTGGCCGGCAACCCCGACCGCCAGCGGATACTGGGCGTCAACGTGATCGAGCGCCTGCAACGCGAGTACGGCGGCAACCCCGATAGCCTGCGCGGCTACGTGATCAACGTGGTTTCACGCGCCAAGAACTACATCTGCTTCAACGACGCGGAAGTGCGCCGCCAGGGCCCCGGAACCACCGGCGGCGGATTCACTTCGTATCTGTCCATCCTGCTGCCGGAAGCCAAGGAACTCGGCGAGTTCCGCGAGCAATTGAAACACGAACTCGAAAACGCCGCCACCGGCGAGAAGGAAATCGTTCCCACCACCGGCCGTCCGAACGAGATCACGCTGGTCAATATCACCAACCTGTTCCCGGGCCGCTTCGTCACCGACGCCTCGTTCCTGCGCGAAAAGTACATGCAGCGCGTCAACGGCGCGGATGGGGCGCAAGCGAAGATGGAACTGCACGCCGAAGGCGACGGATCGAACCTGCCCGACCTGTTCATCGAGGATGTCAATCCCACCAAGCTCCGCGGCTATCTGATGCTGGCACAGGCGATGGAGGTGGTGGCGGCCCTCGAGGATCCGGATACCGGCGTCACCAGCCTGTATCTGATGCCGCGCGACAAGAACGGCAAGGAACTCGAGCCGGTGAATCTCGGCAAAACCATGGAAGAAGCCATCTCGGACGCCAGCCTGGCGAGCCAGGATTCCATCCAGTCCACCGTGATGCCGCTGTTGCAAACCGACTACCTGCACCGCGCCAAGCGCGAGGAGCTCATGAAGAAGGTGGAAGCTCAGGTCGCGGCCGTCCGCGCGGAAAAGAAGAATCCTCTAGATAAGACGTACAAGGCCTATGTTCAGGCATCCCAATTCATCGAAACGGTGGTGGCGCCGAAGTAGTCTCGCGGTCGCGATCTTGTTGCCGGCGGCGGCGGTGGGGCAGTTCTGGCCCAACCGGTCCGCCAAGACCGGCAACGAGGTCGACCCGTACAACAAGGACTACATCATCGGCGAGAAGTACTTCCTCGAACTCGGCTCGCAGCAGGTGGGCGGAGTCGTCGATGGGCGCTACACGATGGCAGCCGTCCCGGGCCAGCGAACCGTCGGCGTCCTGCGGTGCCGCGCCGGAGAAGCGATGGTGGGAGTGACGATTCGCGTCGGCGGCGTGGTGGATCACATGCAGATCCACTGCTCCACCGTGAGGTGGGACGCTCGCGGACGGCGCTATTTCTGGCAGGGCGCGCCCGCCACCGCTTCGGCGGGAACTCCCGGCGGCGGCCAACATCAACTCACGATGGGGTGCCCCGGCCAGCACATGATCTCGGGATTTCGCGCGTTCACCAGCGGCAACGGACTCTATCTGAAAGACGTGCGCTTCGAGTGCGCGATGATTCGCTCGGCCGCCACGTTGGCGCTCGACATCGACGGGCGCGGACCCAAGGGCTTCATGGTGTTCGACCGCGATTACGCCGCCAGAACCGGCGTCAACAACGCGCGCACCACCAGCCAGTTCGGCTCGCGGCTGCAGTATCGCACCTGGGCGCCCCTCACCGACTCGCGCGCCCGGCAGATTCCATTCCAAAACACCGGCTACGACGACCTGCAGCCGGAGACGTTCTGCGAGAACGGCGGCGCCACGGGAATCTCTTATGGGCTAGGCCGCTACAGTCCAGTGAGCGGATTCGGCCAGAAGCTACCGGGCGGTCCCATCGTCGTGCAAGCGATGACTCTGCTCTGCGCGGGCGACCGGCTGACCGAAGGGTACGCGCCCAGGAAGGGCTTCTTCTAATTTCACAGGAGGCCGGATGGCCAACCTCAAATTCAAGTGCACCAACTTCGGGGGATGCACGAAAGCGGACAAGAAAGAGATCGTCGAGATCGCGCCTGGCGAAGAGCCGCTTTGTCCCGAGTGCGAAAAACGGCTGTTCCCGGCGAATCCCCCCGCGGCGGGCACGCCCGGCTGGGTGAAGGCGCTGCTCGGGGTCACGCTGCTGCTTGCGGTGGCGATCGGCGGATGGTGGGCGACGCGGCCGGACGGGAAGCCGCCCGAGCCGGAACGGAAGCAGGACGGCCCCAAGCCGGATGCGTCGCCGGTGGTGCGCCTGAAGGGTTCGAACACCGTCGCGCTCGCGGCCGCTACGCTCGCGGAGGAGTTCATACGGTCCAAGGGCGGGTCGCCACAACGAACGGCGGGACCAGGTCCGAACGAAACGCGCATCTCCGGCGGCGCGGTTGCGTTCGAGATCCAGGGCAACGGCAGCGATAGCGGATTCGCGGCGCTCGGGGCAGGCCAAGCCGATATCGCCATGTCCTCGCGCAAGATCCGCGCGGCGGAAGTGGACAGCTTGAAAGCTCTCGGCGATCTCGCTTCCAACGCGTCGGAGAAGGTCGTCGCGCTCGACGTCGTGGTCGCGGCGGTGCATCCTTCGAACGGCGCGGCTACGCTCTCCGAGGCGGACGCGGCCAAGCTGCTGTCCGGCGAGACCAGACAATGGCCCGGCGGACCTGCCGCTCGAGTGCACTCGCGAGCGCCGGGATCGGCGACGCGCGATTTCGCCGCGACGCGGCTGCTGAAGGGCGGCGCGATTGCGGCCGATGCCGTGTCGGCTGCCTCGAGCGAAGCTCTGGACGCGGCCGTCGCGGCGGACCCTGGCGGAATCGCCTTCCTCAGCCGCGCCTTCGTGTCGAAGTCGAAGGCGATCCCGATGGCGGCCGCGACGTCCCTGCGGCAGGAGACGGAGGCCGATCCATGGACCCGGCGCCTCTACTTCTACATCCCCGCGAACGCGTCGCCGCAGGCCCGCGAGTTCGACGAGTTCGCCCGGTCCAAGCCCGCGCAGAAGAAGCTCGAGGAACTCCGTTTCGTGGGCCAGACGCCCGAAGTGGTGCCGCCCCCGGTGCTGCCTGTGAATCCGCCTCCCCCGCCCGAGTACACCGGGCTCGCGTCCAGTTCCGAACGCATCACCATCGATCTGCGATTCCGCTACGCCAGCCGCGAACTCGACTCGAAGGCGCTCGACGACCTGGGCCGCATCGTGGAGATCCTGAAGGACCCCAAGTACGCGGGCCGTCACATCGTCCTGATCGGGTTCGCCGATTCCTCCGGCAACCCGGCGGCGAACCTGGTGTTGTCGAAGGATCGCGCGGCCGCCGTGGCCGACGAGTTGAGGCGGCGCGGCATCCAACCGGCCGTAATCACCGGCTTTGGAGCGTCACTGCCGGTGGCGCCGAACGACACCGAGGAGGGCCGGGAGAAGAACCGGCGCGTCGAGGTCTGGCTGCGGAAGTGACTTCCCGGCAATCGCCGCGATCCACGACGACAGGGGCTTCGAAACGTTGACACGCGTCGAGCGTCTCTCTATCATAATGATTGCGCCGGCGTGCGGCGTCCGCCGTACGCTTGCGTTTCCGCTTTCCTCGAGCGGAGTTCCAACAACCTCAAATCGAGCAAAAAAATGATCAAAGTGGAAGGCTTAACCAAGCGCTACGCGCGCATGGCGGCCGTGGACAACGTGTCCTTCGAGGTCGCCAAGGGCCAGATCGTCGGCTTCCTGGGACCCAACGGCGCCGGCAAGACGACCACCATGCGCGTTCTCACATGCTTCCTGCCCGCCACCGAAGGGCGAGCCGAAGTAGCCGGATACGACGTCACTACCCAGCCGATGGAAGTGAAGCGCCGGATCGGGTATCTCCCCGAGACCCCGCCGCTCTACCCGGACATGGAGGTCTGCGAGTATCTCGAGTTCGTCGGCCGTCTGAAGGGCGTGCCCAAATCGAACCTGAAGCAGCGTCTCGACGAAGTGGCCGAGCGGTGCTCGATCGCCGACGTCAAGACGAAGCTGATCGGCAAGCTCTCCAAGGGCTACCGGCAGCGCGTCGGACTGGCTCAGGCGATCATTCACAACCCCGACGTGCTCATCCTGGACGAGCCGACTTCGGGCCTGGATCCCAAGCAGATCATCGAGACGCGCGACCTGATCAAGTCGCTCGCGGGCGATCACACCATCATCCTTTCCACGCACATCCTGCCCGAAGTGGAGGCGGTGTGCGAGCGGGTCATCATCATCAACAAGGGCAAGGTGGTCGCCACCGACACGGTCGACAACCTGACCCACCGCCTGCGTGGATCGGAAGCGGTCACGGTGGAACTGACCGGCGCGCCCGGCGCGGACGATGTGCAGCGGAAGCTGGAACTGGTCTCCGGCGTGAGCCGCGTGGTCGCCAAGGAGGGCCGCGGCGGCATGTTGAAGTTCGAAGTGGAAAGCTTGCAGGGCCGGCAGATCCGGCCCGATCTGGCCCGGGCGGTGGTGGAATCCGGCTGGCAGCTCCACGAGTTGCATTCGGCCGCCTTCTCGCTCGAGGAAGTGTTCATCGAGCTGACATCGTCTCAAGCCGCGGGAGGAGCGCAATGAGCAGCATCTGGGTGATTTGTAGAAAAGAACTGAAGGGATACTTCGCCTCTCCCATCGCCTACGGGCTGATGGTGTTTTTCGCCGTGATCGCCGGCTACTTCTCGTTCATGGCCACCGCGATCTTCGTCCAGCGCGGCATGGAGTCGCAGATGATGGGACGCGGCATGCCGATGGATCTGAACGAATGGGTGATCCGGCCGGTGTTGATGAACGTTTCCGTCATCGGCCTGTTCATGATCCCGATGATCACCATGCGTTTGTTCGCCGAAGAGAAACGGTCGGGCACCATCGAGTTGCTCACCACGTCGCCGGTCACGGACCTGCAAGTGATTCTCGGCAAGTGGCTGGCATCGGTGCTGATGTACGGCGCCGTTCTCGGAGTTTCGCTGATCGGCCTGGTGGCGCTGTTCGCGTGGGGCAAGCCCGACTGGAAGCCGATGCTCATCGGATACCTCGGCCTGCTGCTGCAAGGCGGCAGCCTGTTGGCGATCGGAACGTTCATCTCCACCTGCACCAGGAATCAGATTGTGGCCGGCGTGGCGACCTTCGCCATCTGCCTGCTCCTCTGGGTGCTCGACTGGGTGACCGCGTTCGCCACTTCCACCGGCGGCAAGGTCATTTCCTACCTGTCGGTGGTGCAGCACTTCGAAGGATTCTCCAAGGGCGTGCTCGACACCAAGGACCTGATCTTCTACTTGTCGGTGATCTTCTTCGGATTGTTCCTGACTTCGCGATCGATGGAATCGCTGCGGTGGAGGTCGTAAGATGAGCGGATTCCTCAAAGCGAAACAAACCCAGTTCCTCGGCTACGCCGTCGTTTACGGCGCCATCGTGCTCGGCGTGCTCGGCGCGGCCAACTTCCTGGCGCAGCGCCACAACAAGTCCTGGGACTTGACGGCCAACAAACGCTTCAGCCTGTCCGACCAGACGGTGTAGGTGGTCTCCGGGCTGGCCTCCGACGTCAAGATCACGCACTTCGATCAGACCAGCCGGCTCACCGATCCCCGCGGGAACGCGCGCGACCTGCTGGACCGGTACGACAACCTCTCGGCCAAACTCGCCGTGGAGTACGTCGACCCCGACAGGCATCCGGGAAAGGCCAAGTCGATGGGTGTGCGCTCGTATAACGCGACGTACATCGAGGCGAACGGCAAGCGCGAGGAAGCCCGGTCGATCAGCGAGGAAGAGATCACCGGCGCGCTCATCCGAGCGATGAAGGGTGGAGCCCGCAACGTCTGCTGGACCGGCGGCTCCGGCGAGCACGACATGGAGGATTCCGGCCGTAACGGAATGTCCGGGTTCAAGGAAATCGTCGAACGTAACAACTACAAGACGATGAAGATCTCGCTGCTCGAAAAGGCCGAGGTCCCCAAGGACTGCACGATCGTCATTGTGGGCGGTCCCCGCCGCGACTACGTGCAACCGGCCGTCGATGCGCTGAAGGCGTATGTCGAAGGCGGCGGCCACGCGCTGTTCCTGCTGGATCCGCCGCTCAAGATGGCCCGCTACGAGACCGACGAAAACGCGGCGCTGAGCAAGGTGCTGGCCGGCTGGGGCGTGACGCTGAACAACGATCTGGTGCTCGAACTTTCCGGCGTGGCTCAGATGTTCGGACTGGGGCCGGTGACGCCGCTGGTGGCCAGCTACGAATCGCACGCCATCGTGCGCGACATGAAGGAGACCGCCACCGCTTTCCCCGAGGTCCGCTCGCTGGAAGTCAAATCGCCGGCCAAGGGCACGGCGGAAAAGCTGCTGAATACCTCGGCCGGAAGCGTTTCCACCAACAACCTGAGCGCCGCCGAGATCCGCATCGCGGGTAACGAGAAGAAGGGTCCGTTCACCCTGGCCGCGGCCGGAACCATCCCCACCGGCAAGGAAAAGGAACAGGGCCGCTTCGTCGTCGTGGGCACGTCGAACTTCGTCGCCAACAACGCCCTACGGTTCGGCGGCAATCGCGATCTGGCTCTCAACATGCTGAACTGGCTCTCGGCGGACGAGGATCTGATTTCCATCCGTCCCAAGGAACCGGAAGACAGAAGGCTCACCATGTCGCAGCGGCAAATCTGGACCTTCGGGTTCTATTTGCTCGCGATTCCGCTCATCATCATCGCCGCCGGCATCAATGTCTGGTGGCGGCGCCGGTAAAGGAAACAGGAGGTAAGCGCGCATGCAGTTTCGCGGCTTGTTAGCCGCCGCCGCCGCACTTGCCGTGCTGGCGATCGGCATTTATTTTTCGAACAAGAACGAGAAGGACAAAGAGGGCAAACCCGCCGCCGACGCTCCCCCGAAGATCGTCGAAATCCCGGCGGGCGATATCAAGAAGATCGAGGTCGCCAAGGCCGGCGAGACCACGTCGATCGAGCGGGGCACGGACGGCAAGTGGGCGGTCTCGTCGCCCAAGCCGCTCCGCGCCGATCAGGATTCGGCCAACGGCGTTGCCAACACCTTCACCTCGCTCGCGTCCGACCGGCTGGTGGAGGAGAAGGCTTCCGAACTGAAGAGCTTCGGCCTCGAGGCCCCAGCCACCACGGTCACCGTTACCAGGAAGGACGGGAAGTCCACCAAGCTGCTGCTCGGCGACGACACACCGACCCAGAGCGGCGTTTTCGCCCGCATCGACGGCGACCCCCGCGTCTTCGTGCTCGCCAACGTCAACAAGACGAGCATCGAGAAGAGCTACAAGGATCTCCAGGACAAGCGGCTGGTGACGTTCGACCAGGAAAAACTGTCACGCGTGGAACTCACCGTGAAGGGACAAACGCTCGAGTTCGGCAAGAACGCCGGCAACGAGTGGGCGATCGTCAAACCGCAAGCCGGCCGGGCCGACGGCGGCAACGTGGAAGAACTCGTGCGCAAGATCCGCGACGCCAAGATGGATACCTCCGTGCCGGCTGAAGAGCTTGTCAGGAACACGGCTGCATGGGGCGCGTCGGCGGTGGTGGCCGTGGCCAAGGTCACCGACGCCGCCGGAACGCAGACCCTCGAGGTTCGCAAGGCCAAGGACAACAACTACTACGTGAAGGGCTCCGCCGCCGAAGGCGTCTTCAAGGCGGCCACCGATCTCGGCGACGGGCTGAACAAGGCCGCGGACGACTACCGGCAGAAGAAGCTGTTCGACTTCGGCTGGAGCGATCCGTCGAAAGTGGAGGTTCACGACGGAGCCAAGACGGTCTCGCTCGCCAAGACCGGTGACAAGTGGATGGCGGACAAGAAGGAGATGGACTCCACCTCGGTCCAGAACCTCATTGACAGACTGCGCGACCTCGCTTCGATCAAGTTCCTGGATACCGGGTTCACCACTCCGGTGTTCGACGCGTCGGTCACGTCGAACGAAGGCAAGCGCAACGAGAAGGTCCTGATCTCGAAGGCGGGCGACAAGTACTACGCCAGGCGCGACAACGAGCCGGCGGTGTACGAGATCGACAAGACCGCGTTCGAGGCGCTGCAAAAGGCGGCCGCCGACGTCAAGCCGCCGGAACCGCCCAAGAAGGAAGACGGCAAGAAGGACGAGAAGAAGAAGTAGCGGAGTGCGCGCCCTCCTCACCGATCTCTACGAGCTGACCATGGCCGCCGGATACGCGGCGGCCGGGAAAGCCGGCGAGGTGGCCACCTTCGAGTTGTTCGTGCGGCGGCTGCCGCCCAATCGCAACTATCTGATCGCGGCGGGTCTCGCGCAGGCGGTGGATTACCTGCTGAACGTGCGGTTTCAGCCGGAAGATCTCGACTACCTGCGGAGCCTGCCGCAGTTCGCGCTGGCGCCGCCCGCGTTCTGGGACCTGCTGCGCAATTTCCGCTTCACCGGCGATCTATGGGCCGTCCCCGAAGGCACGCCGGTGTTCGCGGGCGAGCCGTTGCTGACAGTCCGCGCGCCGATCGTGGAAGCGCAGATCCCGGAGACGTATCTGCTCTCGATGGTGAGCTTCCAGACGATGATTGCGTCCAAGGCGGCGCGCGTGGTGGAGGCCGCCGGCGGACGCTCGGTGGTGGAGTTCGGCACGCGGCGGGCGCATTCGCCGGAGGCGGGCGTCCTGGCGGCGCGGGCGGCCTACATCGGCGGCTGCTCGGGAACGTCGAATGTGGAGTCCGGGCGGCGGTTCGGAATACCCGTGCTCGGCACGGCGGCCCACTCCTGGGTGCAGTCGTTCGAGAGCGAGTTGGAGTCGTTCCGCCGCTTGCGCGATCTGCTCGGCGCGGGCACGGTCTATCTGGTGGACACCTACGACGCGATCGAAGGCACGCGGCGCGCCGCGTCGCTCGGCAAGCCGCTGTGGGGCGTACGGCTCGACTCCGGCAACCTCGCCGAGCTCAGCCGCGCCGCGCGCCGCATCCTCGACGATGCCGGATTGAGCGATGCCAAGATCATGGTGTCGGGCGATCTGAACGAATACAAGATCCTCGAACTGGTGGCGGCGGGGCTGCCCATCGACGCCATGGGGGTCGGAACCGATCTGGCGGCCTCCTCCGATTCGCCCACGCTCGGCGCGGTGTACAAGCTGGCCCAGATCGATGCGCGCTTCACCGCGAAGTTCAGCCCCGACAAACACACCTATCCCGGCGCCAAACAGATCTTCCGCTTTCCCGGTCACGACATGGTCACCTGCCACTGGGAGTGCCCGTGCGACAAGGAACCGGTCCCCGCCCCGCTGCTGCGCCCGGTGATCCTGCGGGGCGAACTGGTGGAATCGCTCCCAACGGCGGACGAGGCGCGAATCCGGGCCAAGCGGGCGCTCGCGCAACTGCCCGCGTCCGTGCGCGGCCTTTACGATCAAGACCATCCGTATCGCGTCGAGTACAGCGCGGAACTGACCAAGCTATACGAGGACCTCCGCGCACGGGCCACGCGATAGCCTACATTCCCAACAGGCCGCGCATGTATTCGCCCGCCGCCAATCGTTGGGCCAACTCCTCGAAGCCTCGAGAATCGCGCGGGGGATCGTGCAGCCCGATGTCGGCCCCGGACGAGGTGGAGCGCTCGAGCGGCAGCCGCACGAACCGGCTCGCCAAGTCGTAGACTCCGAAGACGACCTGCCGGCCGCCCTCGTCCCGGTCGGTCAACTCCAACTGCAAACTGTGCGCGCCCCAGGCTGCGTTGACCGTCACCGACGTTTCGACCAGCGCGTTGCGGTAGCCGGGGTTCTGGCGCACTCCTTCGCCATGCACGCCTTGCAGCGCCATCGCCGAGGCGCGAACCGGCGCCAGCACGCGATTCACGATCGACTGGAGCGGGTAGTTGTTGGCGATCGAGACGAACGCCGACGGATTCAGGTACGCGTCCACGGTGGCCGCCACCGCGCCGCAGTGGAGATGGCCCAGCACCGCGATCAACTTCAGCGAATGGAAGTTGTGCGTGGCGTAGCCGAGGCTGCCCAGACACTCGCTGCCAACGACATTGCCCGCCACGCGGACCACGAACAGGTCGTTGCAGCCTTGCTCGAATATGATCTCCACCGGCACGCGCGCGTCGGCGCACCCGAGCACGGCGGCCCAGGGCTCCTGCGCCGGGGCCGAGCCTTCGTCTCCGCCCAGGCCGTAGTCGAGCGGATCGAGCGGCAATACGCGTTGGCCCGGCACGTGGAGATCGCAGCCTTGCAGCACTTCCGCGAAGTGGCGATTTCCCCTTTCGAGCGCCAGCCGGGCCTCGGACGCGGTCTGGGGAACCGGGAGATGCGGACTCTCCGGGTCGTAGCGGTAAACGATCTCGAACATTCGATAAGGATAACCCGGCCCCTATCGCACGCGGAACGATTGCACGCGGCCGGCCATCGAGTCGCCGCGGCTGGTGCGAACGGCCCCGAGATCGCGTTCCTCGCGCGTGAGGCGGGCCGACGCGCCGCGGTAGTCCTCCTGGTCGAACGCTTCCACTTCCCGCGCGCGTCCAAACAGGCGCATCGACTGGTAGCTGCTCGAAAGCACGCGGCCCATGGTAGCGCGGTCCTCTCCAACGCGGGAGCAAAACGCGTCGCCGCGGAAATCGCGATCGGTATAGAAGCAGACTCCGTCGCCTTCCAAACGCCAGGTGCGGTCGCGCTCGTCGAAGTAGCGGCCGCTCGCGTCGGCGCGCCCGGAGATCGACTGCGTGACGGAGCCGCCGCGGCCGCCGCCGCGCGTGTCGCGGCCGCTCGAACCTGTGTTCCCGCGCGTGTTTCCGTACTGCGTCCACGTGTTCTTCCAGTTCAGCCGGAAATGGTGCTCCTCGGCGCCCTTCTTGGTGTCGCGGATGCGCACCCAGGCGCGATAGCGGTTGCGTTGCTGCGGGTCCTCGATGAGACGCACCTCGCCGCGTCCGTCGATGCCCTTGAACTGAAAGTCGCTCAGAGCGTTTCCGCGCGGCATCGGCTGCGAGCACTCGGTGCCCACGTCACGCGCCGGCGCGCCGCGCACCGTTTCGAACATCACGCGTTCCCCTTCCAGGAAGATATTGACTTCCTCGTCAACCCAAACGCGGATCGAGCACCAGCCTTGATTGGCGCGCTCATCGTAGTCGCGCGTGCGGCGCGGTTGGACCTCCACTAAATCGGCCAACAGGGGCAGCCCGCACAGCGCCGCGATCAGTAGTCTCATATGTTCACAACCTCCGTTTGCCCTATGATAGCGAAATGACCCGCCGCCAATTGTTCCCCTCCGCGGCCGCCACCGCCGCGTTCGCGCGCTTCTCCGCCGCCGCTCCGGGAGAGACTCCGGTTCCCTTCGCCGACGCGAAACCGTTCAACCCGGAACGCCCGAACCTGCCGTGGGACAAGCTCGAGTCGTGGCTCACGCCCACGCCGGAGTTGTTCCGCGTGGGCCACTATGGCTTTCCGGACGTCGACATGGCGAAGTGGAAACTCGACATCGGCGGCATGGTGGAGCGCCCCCGGTCGCTGAGCCTGGACCAATTGAAGCGCCGCGCGGCGAAGGAACGTACGGTCACCATCGAGTGCTCCGGCAACGGCCCGGCGGGCGGCCTGATCGGAAACTCGAAGTGGACCGGAACGCCGCTGGCGCCGCTGCTGAAGGAGTGCGGCGTGAAGAGCGAGGCGATCGAGGCGGTGTTCTTCGCGGCCGATCAGGGCAAGGAGAAGATCCGCAACAACGACTACGAACAGCAGTTCGCGCGGAGTCTCGACCTGCGGGACGCCATCAAGCCTGACGTGCTGCTGTGCTGGGCGCTGAACGGCGAGCCCCTCGACAAGAACCACGGCGCCCCGCTGCGGTTGATCGTGCCCGGCTGGTATGGCATCGCGTGGGTGAAGTGGCTCACCAGAATCGAACTCCACGATCGCAAGTATCAGGCGCGCTTCATGGGCCGCGACTACGTGACGATCCGCGGCGAAAAGCAGGGTGACAAGACGATCTGGCGCGAGACCGCCGTCGGCCGCATGAACTTGAAATCGGTGGCGGCGCGCGCGGCGCGGCGCGAGGATGGCTCCATCCGCGTGACAGGCGCGGCGTGGAGCGACGGCACGCCCATTAAGTCCGTCGATGTGCGGATCGACGGCGGCGAGTGGGCGGAGGCGAAACTCGAGCGCCGCAAGGGCGCGGAGCATTGCTGGACGTTCTGGTCCTACGAGTGGCGCGGAGCCAAGCCGGGCGAACACACCGTGGCCAGCCGCGCCACCGACGCGCGAGGGCGCGTGCAGCCGGAGGCCGGCGATCCGTCCATCGCGCTCAAGAAGACCTACTGGGAAGCGAACCAGCAGGCGGTCCGCAAGATCAATCTCTGAGCGGGCCTATCGCTTCGCCGACGGAAACGCCTTCGCGAAGAAGTCGAACGGATTGCCCGGCCAGAGATCGAACGTCTGGCCGGTATTGTGTTCCGCACCCGGAACCAGGCCCCATTCGTGAGCGATGCCCAGTTCGGTCAGCGTCTCGTGATATTGGATGCTCTGGTCCATGGAAATGTCGCGGTCGCCCACGAACAGGCGCACGAGCGGTTTCCATCGCTTCACCGCATCCACCTGGTTCCGGGTGACGGTCCACGCCGAATGGCTGACCGCGTAATCGGGATCGCGGCCGTAGATCTTGTCGAAGATGATTCCGTCGCGAACCTTGCTCATCCGCTCCGGCGACAACATGCCGGGCGCGAGGATCGACACGGCGGAGAACAGCTCCGGGTACTTGAAGCCCAGGTAGGCGGCGCCGTAGCCGCCCATCGAATAGCCCTCGATCGCGCGGCCGGCGCGGCCCGGAATCGTGCGGTACGCCTTTTCGATGTGCGGAACCAGATCGCGCACGATCACGGTTTCGACGGGATTCCCGCCGTCCTTGGAGTCGGTCCACTGGCTGATGTGAAGCGGATCGACGCACGACACCACGATCATGCGCGGAGCCTGCCCGCGTTCCACCGCCAGGCGTAATCGCTCGAGGAACGGCGTAGCCGACGTGGGCGAGCCGTTGAAACCGTGTAGCCAGAAGACGACCGGGAATCGCTCGCGGCCGGAGTCATGGCCGGGCGGCGTGTAGATCCAGTAGCCGGCCTCGCGGCCCAGCGTGGCGCTGGCGAACCGGCCGGGACGCCAACCCTTCACCGCCTGATCCGCGGGAACCGGCGGCAGCCAGGGATCGGCGCTCGAGACCGCCGAGGGTTGCCCGTACGCGATGTTCAAATGCGGCGTCTCGATCCGCCGGCCGCGGTCGAGCAGCGTGCCGTGCTGCAGGCTGCGGCCGTACATCGGCGCGGGCTGGTAGCTCGACTCGAACAGGGCCGCCAGCACGCCTGTCGTGAGCAAAGTGCGTTCCACCGGATTCGGCGCGGCGCCCTCGATGGCCAGCCGCTCGAACGCGTGCACGGTGGCGCTGAAGTGGTTGTAAGGATACTGGCGGCGCTGGTCCGCCGGCGCGGACACCGCGGGCGACGGACGCCACATGGTCGCGATCGTCAGCGGTTCCGGGCGGCCTCGCACTGCCGCGGCCAGCGCGCGGCCTCCCGGCGCTCCGTTCAGGCGATACGCAGCCGCTTCCAGCCCGTCCGCGTACTCGACGCGGAATACCAGCGGGCGGCGCACGGCCTTCTCCAGCGCCGCCAGATCGAGCGGGCCCTTCGCCATGGCCGCGCCGAGCAGACCGGCCGCCCACGGCGTCTCGCGCGTCCACTCCCACACGGCGGCGTTCTCGAGGCACTGCACGGCGCGAACACCGGTCTCGCCACCCTTGCGCGACTCGATCAGGCTTTGCAGGTTCTCGATCGCATGGAACCCGTATGAGTCCTTGCTGTCGAAGAAATCGGCCTGCCACGTGGTGACCACCCGTTCGAGTTCGAGCCCCGAATCCAGGCGGATCGCCGGATCGCGCGACAGCGGCTCCACCGAGCCCGCCATCAGCGGGATCTTCAACTCCCGCGCCGCGTCATACATGCGGCGGGCTCGATGCCAGTCGTGGGAGAAGTGCTTGTCGACGAAGACCGGCGCGACGCGGCCCGTCTCGCGAAACACGTCCACTACCTGCTGGAAGAATTCGAAGCGAGGATAGAGTTTCCGCCCGAGGGCATTGTACGGATACGCGCCGTGCTCGCAGATCAGGAGCACGCCGTCGACGGCGAGTGCGCGCGATCCGGCCGAGGTATCGGAGACGCCGGTGAGCGCTTCGCGAATCGACGAGGCCAGCTTGAAACCATGCTTGGCGGCAAGACCGCGGCTCATGTCCTCGTCGGGGACCTGATCGGTGTACATCGACGCGACGCGGAGCCGGGGCGCGCGCGGGCCCTCGTACCAGAGGCCGTCCAGAACCTTGCCCACGATCGCGTCGGCGTGCGATCCGGGGCGGTATTCGCTAACCAGCGCCGCGATCCGGCGCGGTCCCGAGCCCTGGAAGAAGGCGGCCAGACCGGCCAGATCGCGGCGAGTGACGAGCACGACTTAGAAGGTGCGCGTGGGCCGGTACCCGGGGCGGGCGCGGACGCGGAACTTCTTGCCGGCGTCGGATGTGATCTCGACGGCGATCTTGCGGAAGCCCTCGTTCGTGTTGTTTTGCGGATAGTAGGTGATGGTGTACGAGTTGCCCAGCGATTCGCGGATGGCCTCGAATGCCTCCACCTGCTTCTGCCAGGTCTTGGCGAAGTAGACTTGGCCGCCGGTGCGCTGCGAGATGCGGCGGAACACGCTCGACGAGATCGGGTCGCTGCTCACGTCGCTGGTGGAGATCACGTAGATCGGAATGCCTTCGTCCTCGGCGACGGCGCGCACGTCGTCCGGCGCCACCATGCTGGCGTTGTCGGGCCCGTTCGAGAACACGATCACCACCTTGCGCCCGGCGACCTTGGCGGCGTCGCGAAGGGCGAGCAGCAGGGCGTTGTAGAGAGCGGAGTCGTCGCCGGCCACCGCCTTGCGGAGACCGAAGATCGCCTGGCTGCGGTCGCGCGTGAGATTGGCGGCCTTGGAGAGATTGCGGCTGAATGTGTAGACCGCGACCGAGTCCGCCCGGTCCAGCCCGCGGATGAAATCGGCGATGGCGTCGGAGGCGTAAACGAAGCCCTTGTACATGTAGTTGCTCGTGTCGAAGAGCACGAACACGTTGGTGCCGACGAACGAGTCGAGCCGGGGATCGCCTTCCCCTTCCTTCTTTTGCGCGTCGCCGCCGGTGGCGATGAGTTGACGGGTGCCGCCGTCCTCGAGTACCTGCACCGGGGGGCGATTGCCTTCCGCGAAGGTGTTCATCTTCTGAACGATGCCGTCCTCGAGGATCCGGAAGTCGGTGTGCTTGAGGTCGTTCTTGTAGCGTCCCTTGCTGTCGGTGACGGTGAAGCTCAACACCACCATGTTGACTTCGGTGCGGAAGGTGGGCTTCTCCGCCTGTGTGGGTTGCTGCGCGAAAGCTTCCGGCGTCAGTGTCCAGAGGGAAGCGGCGGCGGCTCCCAGGAGCGCCACCCCAATTCCCGCATGAATCGATTTACGCATCTCGATGTTCCTTCCAAGAGTCTATCGGAATCTCATTCCCCACCGGCTTTTTCGCCGTTCGCGGCCTTCTTGCGGACATCTTCGCCCACCGACCGGAGCGAGCGCAGCAGCGCCGGCCAGTCCTCGAGGTGAGTGGCGAAGATGCGTTGCACCGCGTCGGCGGTCCATTCGGGGATCGCGACGTTGAGCCGGCCGGGGTTCATTCCGGATTCGTCGGCGATGGCGGCGAAGTAAAGCAGACTCGACTCCCAGCTCTCCGCCATGATCCGGCTCGAATAGCCCATCAGGGTGGGAAACGTGCGCAGACTGAGCAGTTCCGGCTGAAACGAAGAGGTGAGCGTCGGCTTGGGCGTTCCGAAGGCGCGGGAGATGGCTTGCGAGTTGATCATCGCGGGCGCATAGGCGCGCAGTTGGCGGATCTCGCGGGAGAACACGTCGTCGCCGGTCTCGTGCTTGGCGGTCCAGTCAGTGCCGATGGCCATCAGTTCGGAGGCCGTCACGTTGTCGAGCGCCGCGCTCAGGTTGCCCTCCGAGAGTAGAGTCTCCACGCGGGACGTCCGCGCGGGCGTGGCTTGGCGGCCGAGCACCTTCATCGTCTCCGCGCGCCGCTTGGGGTCGATCACCGATTCGGCGAGCACCGATTCACCCAGCCGCATGTTCACACCCACGAAGTGCATCTGTTGCGGCGACACGGTCCACCAGCGCGGAGCCTTGGCCATCAGCACCATTTGCGGAACCAGATCGCCCCAGATCAGCGCCTGTTCGCGCGTGGGGATGAGGAAGTTCTGCTCGGCTTCGGCCAGTGCGTAGGCGAGACCCGCCAGCGAGCCTACCAGACGGCCGCCGGCGCTCGATGGCCAGCCGGTGCCGAGGATCTCGGTGTTGCGCCACGTCTGGTTGGCGCCCTGCACGCCGAGAAAATCGTGGCTGCGCACGAACAGAGGATTCGTCTTGAGCAGTTGCGCGCCGGGAGGAGCGTAGTAGAGATAGCTGAAGCCGACCAGCGTGTCGCGCAGGATGGGCGCGAGCATCGCGCGAGCGGAGGCGAGTTTGGCGCCGTCCGCGCCGGCCTTCTCGAGCGTTTGGCGGAGCGCCAGCTTACGTTGCCCTTCGATGTGTTTTTCCGTCCAGTAGCCGAACGAGAGCGCGTTCTTTTCGGCTCCGGTCAGAGACGCGCGGGGCAGTTGGATCTCCTGCATGCGCTGCTGCAACCGGTTCACCAGCGCCATGTCGACCTTCCCGCCCTTCGCGATGCCGTCGATATTCGCCGCCAGATCCAGCAGCGTCTTCAGCGAGATCAGCTTCTGCGCCTCGAAGATGCGGTTCATGTCGGCAATCATCTGCTGATGCGCTTCTTCGTCCCCGGGCTTTAGGCTGCCGGCCAGAAGTTCGAGCATCTTCTCCTGGGGGTTGGCGCTTTCGGCGACGCCCGAGGCCTTCATCAAGAACCGCACGCCCTGCACCGAGCCGTCGAAGATCTCGGCCATGTCCTTGGATTTCCCGAACTCGTTCAGGATGTCCTTGAGCGCCTGCTCGGCCGACGATGGCGGGATCAGCGAGTTCCGGGTGAAGATCTGCCAGAGACTCACCAGCCCCTGCATGGAGCCCGCCGTGTCGGCGCGCAGACTCTGATCCTTGATCGCGCTGATATCGGCCACTGTATCCAGGTACTCGACGATGGTTTCGTCGGAAAGGTCGGCTTCGGTCAACACCGGAAGCTGCGAGGACACCGCGCGCCAGTTGCGGGCGACGCGATCGGCCACGGCGGCCGACACCGGCTTGGACCGCTTGCGATTGAGGTCGCTCAGCGCCATGAAGATCTTCAGTGGCTCGTTCTCCACCGCCTTGCGCGACAGCGCGAACAGCGCTTCCAGCCCGTCGTCGGACGTCTTCCATCCAGCCGCGGCCTTGGTCAGCTTGCCGTCGTACTTGCCGTGCGGATGGTTGACGAACAGGTTCCTCCACATCTCGATGCCGCCGGGAAGGTGGGGTTGCCCGTCGCGGTCCATGCGAAGACGAGTGGTGAGCAGCATCAGATCCGTGTTGGAGCGGAAGACCGGACGCGCCGGGCCGGGGCTGGTCACCCGGCCGCGCAACGCCGCGTAAAAACGCTTCATGCGCGTCGGATCGGTGAGGTAGGACTGCACTGGGCCCTCGATGCGCGAAAGCGAATCGAAATAGCTGGTCAACCAGCCGTCATCCTTCACCGTAAGCTTCTCGAGGAACGCCGCTCCCTGCGACGGCGGAGCGCCGGCCAGTTCGGCCCACGCGGCTTCGCTGCCGGGAGCGCCAGGAACCTCGGCTTTGCCGCCGCGGATCTGGAACATGCCGCCGAAGAAATCGAGCACGTGCCCGAACGCGCGGAGACGCTGGATCGGAATCGCCTTCTTGAGTTCGAGCGCCGTCTCGCGGTCGATCTTGGCCAACCCCAGGTAGAGGCGGCAAAGCAACGGGTCCGACATGAAGGTGTCGATGAACTCGCCCTTGTCCTTCTTTTCGACCGAGAGCCAATACTCGGGACCGTGGATAACGGGTACGGCGGTCGGCCTGTAGTCGATTTCGAAGGGGCGGTTGGTGCGGAGCGCCTGTTCGAGTTCGGCGAGCGGAAAGCCGGAGTCGATGGTCAGGAAGGCGCGGTTGGCATTGACGGTTTCGAGCGTCAGGTCGCCGCCGCAGGCGCCGCGCATGCGATAGCCGGCGATCTTGAGCAAGTCGGCGGTCTTGGTGGAGTCGCACTGCTCGATGGAGATTTTCTTCGACTCGCCGGCCAGCTTCTCGAACTCACGCGCCTGGGAGAGGTAGCGGAAGACCAGCTTCAGGTATTCCGTCTGCTCGAGCGCCTCCTGGCTGTTGGACGCCTGGTAGCCGTTGGTGACGATGTTGCGGGCGAGCGCGGGCAGCAGTTCGTCGGGCCTCAAGTCCGGCGACAGCGCAGCCATGCGGGAGAAGCTGGAAATCGGTCCGGGAATCTCTACGGTGGGGTGCTTCTCCGGAGTGGCGAATTCGGGCATGCGCCCGGGCAGATCGGAACCGCCGGCCGCGGCGTAGGCGCCCAGGTGGCGCGAAGCGGCGGCGCTGTCGCCGGCGAGCAGGTTCAGCACGGTCAGCCGCCGCAGGGCGGACGTCTTCACGCCGGCGGAAGGATTCGCGGCGAGCAGCTTCTCGTAGACGCCCCGGGCTCCGGGATCGTGGCGGCGGTCCAGAAATTCCGCCAGAGCCCGCAACGGCGCCGCTCCTCCGCCCTTGGCGGCCTCGCGCAGCGCTTGCAGCGCTGCCTGGGTGTCCCCGCTCATTTCCAATTGCCGCGCACGGACGACCGCGTCCTGGGCCCATGCGGAAGCGATGCACCCACCCAGAAGGACGATCAACGTTCGAATTGCCATGGTCCTACCCTTCAGGTCCCGACTTTGACTTCGCGCTCTCGCGCCACGCTCTGTGGTTACCTAATTTACCACTCCGCGCGACCCCGGGCAGGCCTTGGATGTAAAATCCGGTATTGAGCATGCCCATAACCGTACTGTTCCTCCTCGCTTCCGCCGCCCTGTGGGCCGAAGCTCCCAAGATCGCCGTCATCGGCCTCCGCCACTCCCACGTCTGGGGCCACCTGCCCAAGATGGTCAAGGGAGAACCGGCCCGGCTGGTGGGGATCTCCGAGACCATTCCGGCCCTCATCGCCGAGGCGAAGAAAGCCGGCGCGCCGGACTCCGTGTTCTTCACCGACGACGCCAGGATGCTCGATGCCGCCAAGCCGGAGATCGTCTGGGCGTTCAACGAAAACGACCGCCATCTCGACGTGGTCAAACTGTGCGCGCCCCGCAAGATCCACGTGATCTTCGAGAAGCCGCTTGCCTCGACGTACAAGGATTCGGTGGCGATCGCCGCGCTGGCAAGAAAGCACGGAATCCAGGTGATGACCAACTACCAGATGGCATGGTGGCCGTCCCAGTACGAGGCCAAACGGCTGGTGGACTCGGGCATGGCGGGCAAGCCGTGGCGCCTCCGCGGAATCGTGGGACACGGCGGCCCCGGAAGCCGCGGCGCGCGTAGCGAAACGTTCTTCGGCTGGCTCACCGACCCGGTGAAGAACGGCGCCGGCGCGCTGATGGACTTCGGCTGCTACAACGCCCTGTGGAGCCTGTGGTACCTGGGCAAGCCAGACAAAGTCTTCGCGCACGTAAACCATTTGAGACCGGAAACGTTTCCGAAGGTGGAAGACAATTCCACGATGATCCTGTCGTACAAGAACGGCGTCGGGCTGTTCGAGGGAAGCTGGGACCTGCCGCGCGGCTTCCAGGACCTGGAGATTTTCGGGCTGGGCGGCAGCGTCTACATGGTGAACGGAAAGGTGGAGGTCCGCAAGGGGCGGGAGGCGGCCCAGGAAGCGTCCATCGCGCCGCTGGCGCCGGAACTGTCCGAGCCGATCGCGTACATGGTGCACTGCATGCGGACGGGGAAGGCCGTGGAGGGATTGACGGCGATCGACATCAACGTGGACGTGGTTGAAATTATCGACGCCGCGAAGAAGTCGATCGCGACCGGGCAGGCTGTGGCGCTCCGGCGGTAGCCAGCCGGTTTCGTTGCGGAATTGTGACGCGGCGTTCATCGGATTGTCATCGCCCGCTTGCAAACATGAAGGGGAATGCGTGTTTGGAAAACGTCATCCCTTCTAATGTTCGCGGTTTCGGCGATGCAGGCTCAAGTGGACAGGGCAAGCCTCAGCGGAACCGTCACCGATGCTTCCGGCGCGATCGTGGACAACGCCTCGATCTCCATCGAATCCAGCGCCTCCGGCCTCCGCCGCGAAGCCGTATCCTCGGCGCACGGGGTCTACCGGTTGCCGGGGCTGCCGGTGGGCGTGTATTCGGTGAAAATCTCCAAGGTGGGATTCGCTCCGGCGACCATCGACCGGGTGGTTTTGGCCGTGGGCCAGTCCCTCACGCTCGACGCCCAACTCACGATCGGCGCGGTGTCGAATTCCATTCAAGTGGAGGCCGGCTCCGCGCCACTGGAACAAACCAGCGCGGAAATCGGCATCGCCATCGGAGAACAGCAGATCCGGAACATCCCCTTGAACGGACGGCACTGGGCGTCGCTGATGCAGTTGGCGCCCGGCGCGGTCAACGTGGGCGAGGGCAACCAGAACTCGATCCGGTTTTTCGGCCGCCCGCGCGACGACAATAATTGGACGTTCGACGGGGTGGACGCCACGGGAATCAAAGACCCCCGGCAAGAGGGCAATCTACGGCTGGTCATCTCCACGGATTCGATCGCCGAGTTCCGTGTGAATTCGCTGCCCTTCACGGCGGAGGGCGGAACCGGTGGCGGAGCGCAAATCAATCTGGTCTCCAAGACCGGCTCCAACGACCTGCATGGCTCCACCTACGAGTTCCTTCGCAACTCTTCGCTGGATGCGAGGCGCCCGTTCGACGGCGCGAATCCGCCGCCGTTCCGGCTGAATCAGTTCGGCGCCAATTTGGGCGGCCGCATCGTGAAGGACAGGACTTTCTATTTCGCCAACTACGAGGGTCTGGTGCAGCGGCTGACGATCTCGCGAGCGGACGGGCTGGTTCCCTCCGCCGCCTTCCGCCGCGCCGCGCCGGCCCCGCTACGGGCGTTGATCGACGCGTATCCGGTGGGCAACGCACCAGGCGCGAACGCCAACGCCGATCGTCTGATTGCGCAGACTCCGGAACGGCGCAACGAGCACTCCGGCATGGCGCGTGTCGATCACCGGATCAACGACACTCACAGCTTGTTTTTCCGCTTCGCGATGACGGACGGGTTCATCAGCCAGATCCGCAACGGCCTGCTGGAAACGCGCGACTCCTCGATCCGCCCTTCCAACGCAACCGCCCAGTGGCAGCAGGTATGGACACCCTTTGCGGTCAACGAGATCAAGGCCGGATTCAACCGTTCCGCGCTCACGCGGAACGACGTGGGACTGTTCCCCGAAGGCGTCGCGATCCCCGGATTCACCTCCACCCAGCCCACCTCCTATCTGGTGGAGAAGCCAAGCGCCTACTCGATCGTCGATAATTTCTCCTGGGTCCGCGGCCGCCACAACCTGAAAGCGGGCGGTGAAATCCGCCGCATTCACTTGAACGTCGGCAACGGCGCGGCCACATCGGTCGCATTCGCCAGCCTCGACGCGTTTCAGCGAAACGCTTTGAACACGGTCTCCGTTGGCGGCAGGCTGGACACCGTGGGTGTGCGGCGCACCTTCCACTCCGTCTATTTTCAAGACGAGTTCCGCCTGCGCCCGGGTCTTACCTTGAACGCCGGCCTCCGGTACGAACAGTACACGGTGTCCAAGGATGTGTATGGCCGCGGACGCGTCTTCGACATCGTGCGATGCCGGGGATTCTGCGCTCCAGGCACGGCATGGTTCTTCCCGGACAACGACAACATCGCGCCCCGGCTATCCCTGGCGTGGGCTCCGGTGGCCGATGGGAAAACCGTGATCCGCGCCGGGTACGGGCGTTACTACGGACCGGGCCAGAACGACGACGTGACCGCCGCCATCGACAGCCTCCCGGAGAACTTCTCTCTTTCCGCCGCGGACGCGCCCGGTCTGTCGTATCCACCCGCGGCATTCCTGGACCGGCTCCGCTCCCAGGGCCAAACGCCCCGCAGCGTGCAGCGCGACCGGAAGGAACCCGAGTCGCACATGTGGACGCTTTCCGTGCAGCGGCAACTGCCGGGAGGCACGGTGGGCCAAGTGGCCTACGTGGGCAACACCGGCCACAACCAGCTCACTCGAACCTATGTCAACACGATCGATCCGGTCACGCGGACGCGCCCTCTGGCCGCGTTCGGGCAGATCGACGAGAAGCGGTTCGACGGAGTCAGTGGCTTCCATGGCCTGCAGTCCTCGCTCACCCGCTCGTTCTCCAAGGGCTTTCTATTCCAGGCCCAATATCTCTGGGGCCACGCGATTTCCGACAACGCCGGATCGGGAGAAGGCGGACAGATCCAGAATGTCGCGTGCCGCGCTTGCGATCGTGGCGACTCCGACTACGATATCCGCCAGACTCTGACGGCGAATAGCGTATACCAACTCCCCTTCGTGCGTGACAAGTGGTTCGGAGGCTGGGACCTGAGCGGTCTGTTCACAGCGCGAACGGGGACGCCGTTTTCTGTCACGATCGCACGGACCGCCGCCACCGTTCCCTCCGGCCAAACCCAGAGCCAGCGCGCCGCCTATCTGGGAGGGCCCGTCTACCTCGATAACAAGGGACCGGACGGCTGGCTCAATCCAGCAGCCTTTGGGCTCCCTGCCGCCGGCGTCTACGGCAACTCCGGACGCAACCGGTTCCGCGGACCAGCCCTCTGGCAGGCCGACCTCGGCGTGTCGAAGAAGATCCGCGTCGCCGAACGGGTGAACCTGGACTTCCGGGGCGAAGCGTTCAACCTGTTCAACCGCGCCCAATACGGCAATCCCATCAACGCGCGGCAGAACTCCACTTTCGGCCAGATTCTGGCGACCGCGAACGACGGCGCTACCGGGACCGGAACCTCGCGCCAGATCCAGTTGATGCTCCGGCTCAATTTCTAATGAGGCTCCCGCTTCTGGCCGTCTGCCTCATGGCGCGGACGGTGCAGGTGGCGCCGCTGCGCGAGACCGAGCCGGAGGCCTATCAGACCGACGATCCGGCGATCTGGCAGGATCCGAAGGCGCCGCGCCAGGCGCTGATATTCGGCACGGTCAAGATGGCCGCTCCGCTCGGCGCCATCTCCGTCTACCGGCTCGACGGCAAGCGGATCCAGCGAATCGAAGGCCTCGACCGTCCGAACAACATCGACGTGGCCTACGGCTTCGCGGCGGGCGGCCGTACGATCGACATCGCCGCCGCCACCGAGCGCAACAAGAGCCGGCTGCGGTTGTTCCGCGTGGTTCCCGGCGTGGGGCTGGAGGACGCCGCCAGTCTCCCGGTGTTCGAAGGAGAAACCGGACCGCGCGCGCAGCCGATGGGGATTGCGCTCTACACCCGCCGCCGGGACAGGGCGCTGTTCGCGATCGTCAGCCGCAAGAACGGCCCGAGCGGAAGCTACCTGTGGCAGTACCGTCTGCGGACCGGCGCGGACGGAAAGCCGTCGGCGGAGAAGGTCCGCGAGTTCGGCGCGTTCGGCGGAACCGGGGAGATCGAAGCGGTGGCGGTGGATCGCGAGCGGGAGCACGTCTACTACTCGGATGAAGCCGCGGGGATTCGCAAGTACCACGCCGATCCGGACCACCCCGAAGCCGGCCGGGAACTGGCGCTCTTCGGAGTCTCCGGCTGGCGAGGGGACCGGGAAGGCATCGCGGTTCACGGCGGCTACATCGTGGCCACCGATCAGATGAGTCCGGAGTCCGAGTTCCACGTGTTCTCGCGAGACACGCTGAAAGAGACCGGAGTGTTCCGGGTAGGATCCGCCGTCACGGACGGCATCGAGATCGGCGCCGGGCTGTTCGTCGCGATGAACGACAGCCGCCGGAACTTCATCCTGGCCGATTGGAAGGCGATCGAGGCGGCTTTGCGGAGATCGGGCGGACGGCGCTAGCGCCGCGGCGCTGCTCCGTCAAATCCCGTTGTACCAGGCGTAGCCGCGCTCGGCGGCGAACGAGCCCTTGCCCTTGCCGAATCCGTCCACGCTGTCGGTGACCGTCAGACGCGTGACGTACTTCACGCTCTTGTAGCCGAGCTGCCGCGGCACGCGAACCCGCAGCGGGCCGCCATGGCGATCCGGCAAGTCGCCGCCATTCATCCCGTACGCGATCAGCGTTTGCGGATGCAGCGCGTCGGCCATATCGACGCTGTCCCACCAACGCGGCTGAATCGAGCGATAGACGACGTACTTGGCTTGCGCCGACGCGCCCACCAGTTCCAGCACGCGCGACAGTGGAATCCCCGTCCACTCCGCGATGAACGACCACCCCTCCTCGCACGCCAGGTGCGTAATCTGGCTGCTCGATGGATGCGTCTTCAAATCGGCGACCGAGAACTCGGCCGGGCGGTCGACCATGCCATCCACCGTCAG
The DNA here is from genome assembly GCA_005808475.1 of Acidobacteriota bacterium. Taxonomy (GTDB): domain Bacteria; phylum Acidobacteriota; class Terriglobia; order Bryobacterales; family Bryobacteraceae; genus SYLY01. The sequence continues at coordinate 21,192 of SYLY01000250.1, read as the reverse complement.
CCGCCAATCGGCGAAGCCCGCGGCCTGGGACCGTAGATACGCTTCGTCTTTCGGAGGCTTTCCGTTGGCGTAGGAAGGCTGAGAGATCTGGTCCTTCCGGAATTCCCGCGCCAGAGCGTCGCGCCCCAGCACCCGTTGGGCTGCATAGGTGAGGGTCTCGCCGGGTCCCCAGATGCCGCCGCCGTCGGGTGGAATCAATCCATAACTGCCGGCGAGCTTGGCCGCGGCCAAGCCAGATGCACCCGCGGCCGAACCAATCAGCGCGCGGCGAGTGAAACCGCTCATGCGTCCTCCTTTCGAGTCATGCGGCCCGTGATCATGGCTCGCACACGTTCCGTGAATCCCGCCCTCCAGACCATCGTCACGTGCGCCACCACGAACAGAACCAGCAGCACGGTGGCGAAGAAGTGAATCGTGCGCGCCGATTGCTGGCCTCCGAGCACCGTGACCGTGAACGGGAACGCGGCCACGAATCCGGGCGACATCGCCAGGCCCGTCCAGATCATCAGCGGAACCAGGCAGAATACCACGCCCGAATACGCGATCCGCTGCAACGAGTTGTACGACCACGGGTCGTCCGCCGCCATCCGTGACCAGCCGCCGGAAGGCAGAAGGTTCCGCCGGAAGTGCCGCGCCACCAGCCCGAACGCCGCGTAAAGAGCGCCGGTGAATACGAGCAGCCACGCGGATTGGAAGTGGAGCGAGCGGCTCCAGCCGTTTTGATCCTTCAGCACGAATCCGTAGCCCGTGGGCACCGATCCTCGCGATGCCGGAATTGGCAGCGTGAACAAGGGCTCCATCTGCACATTGCCGGTCTCGCCCCAATAAAACCGCGGGTGCGAGATCAGGATCTCGACTCCACTCAAAAGCAGGGCGAACAGACACCCGGCGGCGATCCAATGGGTCGCGCGCACGACGCCGGCATGCCGGGGAACAACGGCCGCAGCCGTATTGCCGGCGGTCAGGTTCGCGGTGGAAGCCGCCATATGCTTGGCAAGCATATCACGAGCCGGCGGGAAGCACGGAGGAGACCGCGATCGCGGCTACGGGCTCCCCTTCGATCAGAAGAGGAATGCTGTCGCCGCGCGGATGGATCGTCAACACACGGTAGGCGTCTCCTTCCGGGCTGGAGCGGATCTCGACCTGGTCCGTGGTCAGATCGATGAGCCAGTAGACGGGAATGCCCGCGCGCGCGTAGGCGCGCGCCTTGACTCCGCGATCGCGGGCGAGCGTGGAATCGGCGACTTCCACAACCAGCGCGATATCGCCTGGTCCTGGGTGGGAATCGGTGTAGTCGGCAGAGTTGCCCCGCGCGACTGTGATGTCCGGCTCGGGCTCGCTGTCGGGTAGGGTCACCGGCTCCTGGCTATCGGCGTACCAGCCCGCCGGCAAGGCTGCCTCGATGGCGGTTCGAGCCGTATGGGTCGCTATTCTGTGGCGAGGCTTCTTCGGCATTTTTTGCAACAAGACTCCGTCGACCAACTCCACGGGACTGTCGGAACTGAGGATGCCCGCGTCGATCATCGCATGATACTGATCGACTGTGATCCGCCAAAGCGGATCCATTGACGCCGGAACCGGTGAGAGCACAGTAGCCATCGCTGTCTCCGTTCGAAATATGTCCGTCAGACCCGCTCCACCACCTGCAGCAACGCCGTCAGCGAAGTCCGGCTGGCGTGCGTCTTTCCTTGCGGGCTCTTGTAGTGAGTCTCGAGCGTGAAGTTGCCCTTGTAGCCGTCCTTCAACAATCGCCGGATCTGGCCGAGATTGTCCATCACGCCCTCGCCGACCGCGCACCATTCCCACTTGCCCGACGCGTCCTTGCGGAAATCGCGCAGGTGGACATGGAAGATACGAGCCGGATCGAGCGCCGCGTAGCCTTCGGGGAACGACTTCTCGCCCGTCTGGCCCGCGTTATTCGGATCCCACGTGAGCCCCAGATTGTCCGCCTTCACGTGCTTCAGCAAACGCCCCGCCTCGGCGCCGCTCCACACGTAGCTCGACCCGACGTTCTCCACCGCCAGCCGGAATCCGCGCGCCTTGGCCCGCCGCGCCGACTCTGTCACCAGTTCCCAGATCCGGCCATACGCCTTCGGATCGGGCAGCGCGCCGTCCTTGTAGGTGAACGCAAACGTGCGAATCCGCTCCGTGCCGAGGATCTTCGCCCGCTCCATCGCCGTGTCCAGCAGCGACCACTGGTTGTCCAGGATCGCCCGGCCTTCCGCGTTGTCCGGCGGCAGCGGAATCTTGAAGAAGCCCGTGCCCAGGATCGAAAGCTTGATTGCGTGCTTGTCGAGCAGCCCTTTCGCCTCGCGGATGCGATCGAGCGGCTGAGCGGTGTTGTACTTGCCCCAGATATTGCGCATCTCGCACCACTTCAGTCCGAACTCGGAGTGGAAGCGGAGCGCTGTGTCCACGTCGTCGTCGATCTCGTCGGTGGTGACGCCCAGCCGCACCGTATCGAGCGAGGCGGCTTGGGCGAGCGTGGCGGCCGCGGAGGCGGCCAGGAATTGGCGGCGTGACGTCATGGCTAGAAGTATATCGTCGCGCCGGGGACATCGTCCGCGGGCGGCGGACTTCTAGAAGAAGAAGCGCAAACCGAACTGCACCTGCAACGGCGTGCCCGACTGCTGGTTGTTGCGGTCGTAGGTCCCGTCCGGCAGCCGCAGCCGCATGAACCGCGGGTCCACTCCCACTTGGCGTCCGGCCGCGTCGATACCAAGACCGTAGACGCCGCCGGCGAGGAAGTTGCCGTTCGGACCCGAAAAGACGACGTTGTCGCGGTTCAGCAGATTGAAGAACTCCGTGGAGAACTGCACCCTCATGCGATCGTTGAGCCGGAAATTCTTCATCACGCGGAGATCGTTGTTCACCACCTTCCGGTTGCGGAACGAGTTGCGGACCAACGGCACGCCCGGCGCCGAAAAAGGCCGGTCGTTGTTGCCGAACTCCTCGTTGGTGTCGCCGCCGGTCACCGGGTTGACCGGCAATCCGCTGCGCGCGCGAACGCTCCCGCCGAGTTCGATGCCCATCGGCAACGCGTACACGGCGAAGCTGGTGAACTGATGCCGGATGTCGGAGCGCGACCAGCTATAGTCCGTCCCGAAGTTGAACGGATCGGAGTAGTTGAAGCCAGTCGCGTCGCGTTCGGTGTCGTCGTCGGAGTAGTTGCCCGCGTAGGTGTAGTGCGTTCCGAACTGCAGCTTCTTGCCGCGATACTGCGCCGAATAGGTGATCGCGCGGTACATCGAACGGGCCGATGTCTCGCGCACGGTGATCGAACCCAGATTCCGCAGCGGGCGCAGGCCGCCGGTGCGCAGCGTGTAGTTCGGGCGGCGCGACGCGTCGGTGGGGCGGACCACAGGCGCCGGCAGATTGTAGTCTCGATTCCTGCCGAGATGCACGGTATTGACGTAGTTGAACTGGATGCCGGCGACGAAGTTGTGGAACACCTCGGTCTCATAGCCGAGCCCCGCCTGGAACGCCCTCGGGTTCTGGTAGTCGCTGGCCGCCGCGATCAGGCTCGCGCCGATGAACGGATCTCGCGCCGTTCCGCCGGCGGCGGCCGCCGCGGCGCGCTGTACCGTTTCCAGGGGAATCACGGGCAGCTTGTCGAGCGGCGTCCCCTTGAGGTCCAGGCCCACATTGCGGAGTTGCTGGTACACGCTCAGGCCGCCCAACGGAGCGAGCCGGATGGAAACGTCGCCCGGGGGGTTGCGGAAATTATTCGCCGGACCGGTGAACCACAGCAGCGGCGTCGACGCGTGGAAGATGCCCGCGTGCCCGCGAATCACCGCCCGCGATCCGCCGAACGGCGTGTAGGCGAAGCCGAACCGCGGCATGAACTGCTTGGTGGCGTCGGGTATGTTGGTGGGATCGAGCGTGGCGCCGTTCGGAAAGCGGAAGCCTTGCACTTGAGCGATGAGCGCGGTGTTGCTGGCCTCGGCGGCGGGATTGTACTGGCCTTCCCAACGTAAGCCGAAATCGAGCGTGAGGTTGCTGTTGACGCGGAAGCTGTCCTGAGCGAAGATCGCGGCCTGCGTCATGTTGACGGTCGCGGTCAGGTTGCCGAGTTGGCGGTCGTAGGTGACCAGATTGGAATCGAAGCGGTTCTGGCCGGAGCGCGCCGAAAGGATGGTGAGGATCTGATCGATGTTGGAGCTGGCGATGGTAAATCCGCCGTATTGATTGAAGCCGAAGATCTGCCCCGCGGAAACGCGGCTGAAGTCGAAGCCCACCTTCATCGTGTGCTTGCCCTTGATGATCGAAAGGCTGTCGCTCACCTGGAAGCGCTTGTCGTCTTGCGTGGTGGGCAGAAAATTGCGCGCGCCGAAGATGCCGATGGGGCGGGCGTCCACCTGCGGTAGAGCGGAGTTGGCAAGCCGGGGACGCAGTTCGTAGGTCCAGCCGGCCTTGACATCGTTGACCATCGTGGGCGACAGCAGGTGCGTGTACTGCGCCGTGCCGGTGTGCGTGCGATCCTTCTCGATGCCGTCGTTGCTGAAGGCGCGATTAGTGAACGGATCGAGCGCTCCGCCCACGGACACGGCGTTCTCGGCGTTGGCGTCGGAGAAGTTGTAGCGCAACGTGAGCCGGTGGCCGGCGGGGAGTTGATAATCGCCGCGAGCGGTGAGCGCCGAACCGTCGTTGGTCTGGTTGAACGACTGCTCCAGACCCTTGAGGAACGTGAAGGCCTCCTGCGTGGCCGCCGTTGCGCTCCGCCCTAGCAACTGCGCGAACAGCACCCGCCGCGGCTGCGCGGCCGTCTGCCGCTCGAACGCGGCGAACCAAAAGAGCTTGTCCTTCTTGACGGGCCCGCCCGCCGATCCGCCCCATTGATGCTGCGTCTCGAGCGAAGCGATCAACTGCACCGGATCCTTCAGTCCCATCTCCTTGTGGCGAAGCTGGTAGAACGCGTCGCCGTGCGTGGCGTTGGTTCCCGACTTGGTGATCGTGTTCAGCACGCCGCCCGTCGACCGTCCGTATTCGGCGGAGTAGCCGGTGGTGATCACCTGGAACTCCTGGATCGCGCCCTGCGGCACGGTGAAGATGTTGTTGCTGCGCTCGCCACCCCGAATCCCGCCGAAGAACGGCTGGTTGTAGTCGGCGCCGTCGAGCATGATGTTGGCGTTGACGCCCCGCTGTCCGGCGAAGGAGAGCTGTCCCCGCTGCGGATCCACCTGCGCGGTGGGCGTCAGCACGGCGAAATCCTGGAAGCGGCGGCCGTTGATCGGCAGGTTGGTGATCGCGGAGAGTTCCACCGTGGTGGAGGGAGCCGGCAAAGCGACGTTGATCTGCGCCGCGCCGACTTCGACGATGGTGGTGGTGGTTCCTACCTGCAGCACCAGATCGATGCCCAGCGAGGCGCCCACGGTCAACTGCACGCCTTCCGCCTTCGACGCGGCGAATCCCGCGCTCTCCGCCGTGAGGTCGTACCTGCCGGGATCGAGTTGGACGAACCGGTACTGCCCCACTTCGTTCGTCGAAGCCTCGCGCTCGAGGCCGGTGGCTATGTTTCGCGCGCGGAGTTTGGCGTTCGCGATCACGGCCTGATTCGCGTCGAACACCGTGCCGCTGATCTGGCCCTTGTTGCCATCGGCCTGCGGAAGCGCCGGACCGGCGAGAAAAATTCCCAGCCCGAGAAGGGCGGCGATACGATTCATTCTGTCAACTCCTGAGCGAGATGGGGGTGCTAAGTATTAGGATAATCCAGACCCGTGAAATTTCGATGAACGGAGCAACGCATTGATCGTCGACTGCCACAGCCACTTTTTCCGCTACCCGGCACACTTCACCGATTCGTTCCGCGACCAGGCCAAACGCGCCCGCCGCGGCGTGGAAGTGGATCTCACCGTCCACTGGGAAGACTATGCCCGCGGCGCCACGCTCGCCTCCAAGACCGTCGTCTTCGGCGGCAAGGCGAAGCTCTCCGGTCTGTGGGTTCCCGACGCCGATGTCGCCGCCTACGCCGCCGCGCACCCGGACAACCTGATCCCGTACCTGTCCGTCGACCCGACGCAACCGGGCTGGCAGGACGAACTGGTGCAAGGCCACCGGGATTTCAAGATGCGCGGCATCAAGCTGCTGCCGATGTACGCGGGCTTCCTGCCCCAGGATCGCCGGCTCGACCATCTCTGGTGGTACGCCACGCGCCACCAGCTTCCCGTGCTGCTGCACACCGGAACCACCTTCGTCGCCCAAGCCCCGCTCGAATACACCCTGCCGCGCCATCTCGACGAAGTGGCCACCCGGTGGCCGGACGTGAAGATCATAGCCGCGCACATCGGCCATCCTTACGAGGGCGAATGCGTGGTCACGATTCGAAAGCATCCCAACGTCTACGCCGACTGCTCCGCGCTGCACTACCGTCCGTTCCAGCTCTACCATTCGCTGATGCTGGTGCAGGAATACGGCGTGTGGGACAAGATCCTGTTCGGCAGCGATTATCCGTTTACCACCGTGGACGCGTCGGTGGACGGCATGCGAAAGTTGAACGATATGCTCGCCGGCACGGCGTTGCCCCGCCTCGACATGGACAAGATGGAAGAGATGTTCCATCGCGACACGCTCGGCATCCTCGGAATCGGGTGATGAAGCTCCTCCAGGCCATCGCCGCGAATCGCACCGGCTGGGTAGTGGTTGGATTCCTGTGGATCGCGTTCTTCCTCGCCTACACGTCGCGGCAGTCGGTCTCGTCGACGTTCGGCGTACTGCGCTCCGAACTCGGTTTCACCGAGGCGCAACTCGGCCTGACTGGCACTGTCTTCCTCTGGACCTACGCGCTGATGAACCCGTTGGCGGGCTGGATCGGCGACCGTTTCTCCAAGCCCCGCGTGATCGCGCTGAGCCTGGTGTTGTGGTCGGGCGCCACCGCGTTGATGGGGATGGCATGGTCGCCGGTGGCGCTGCTTGCCGGCCGCGCGGCGCTGGCGATCGCACAGGGATTGTACGCGCCAACCGCCGTCGCCTTCATTTCGCAATTGCACTCGAAGGCTACACGGGCCACCGCGATCACCACGCACGCCACCGCGCAGTACATGGGCGTGATCGCGGGCGGCTGGTACGGCGGAATGGCTTCCGAATGGATCGGCTGGCGGGCGATGTTCTTTTCGATCGCGGCGGTGACGCTGTTCTACGCGTTGCTGCTCCATCTCGCGTTGCGGAAACGGACCCCGGAAAGCCCGGGCGATCGAGCGGCATCCTCGCCCAAGTCGCCGATGGGCGCCATCTTCCGCACGCCTTCCTACCTGACGATCAGCCTCGCCTTCGTCGCCGTGAACGCAATGCTGTGGATCGTCTACACGTGGCTGCCCGACATCGTTCGCGAACGCTTCCAGTTGTCCGCGGGCTCGGCCGGATTGAACGCCACCGCGTACGTGCAGATCTCCATGATCCTGGGCCTGGCGATCGGAGCGCCGCTCGGCGACTGGGCGTCCAGGCGCGGCGAAAGCGGCCGGATCTGGGTCATGGCGGCGGGCCTGTTCCTCAGTTCTCCGTTCATCTACCTGATCGCCGCGAGCGGCACGCTGGCGGAAATGCGGTTGGCCTCGATCGGCTACGGTGTCTTCAAGGGAATGTTCTCGGCCAACGTGTGGGCCGCGCTGCTGGCCGTATCGCCGAAGGATCGCGCCGCGTTCGCGGTGGGCTTCTGCAACAGTTTGGGCGGACTGTTCGGCGGACTGTCGTCCCTTCTGGTCGGCGCGTTCAAGGGCCACTATCCCGTCGCCACGATGTTCGGCGCGGCGGCGTCGCTCGGCTGGATTTCGGTGGCGTTCCTGATCGGAACCGCCGTCTGGCTCTATCGCGCGGATCTGCGAAAGACGGAGGCGGAAGCTTGACGATCGAGGAGATCGCCGCCAAGGCAGCCGCGTTCCAGTCGCGGCTGGACGAGACGCGCGCGCGGCTGGCGCCCGGAGCCTACGGCTGGTATCGATACGACTCTCTCGGTAACTTCTTCACACTCGCCGCCATGCTGACCGGCGATCGGCGGCGGCTACTGGATCTCACGGCGGGAATGCCGGTCCTCGACATCGGATGCGCCGACGGCGACATGGCCCTGTTCCTCGATTCGCTCGGCTGCGCCGTTCACGCGGTGGACAACCCCGATACCAACTGCAATCGAATGGAAGGCATTCGCGCGTTGACCCACGCGATGAGTTCGGGCGTCGAGATCTTCGAGCGCGACATCGACGACGACCCGCGCCCACCGGCCGAGCGCTACGGCTTGATCCTCTTATTAGGAGTTCTCTATCACGTCAAAAATCCGTTCCGGCTGCTCGAGTCGTTGTCGCGTCACGGACGATATCTGCTGTTGAGCACTCGCGTCGCCCGGCTGGCGGCGGACCGGAAGACGCCGCTGTCGCACATACCCGTGGCGTATCTGGCCGGCGACTCGGAAACCAACAACGACGTCACCAACTACTGGATTTTTTCCCCCACCGGCCTCGAACGCATTCTGGCGCGCACCGGCTGGCGCGTCCTCGACTCGCTGTCGGTGGGCAATACCGCCGCCTCCGATCCGGCGACGGAGGAGGGCGACGAGCGAATGTTCGTTCTGGCGGAAAATAACCGTCAGCCCGCCGCCGGCGGCCGAATGCTGCACGGCTGGCACACGCAGGAAGGATGGCAGACCTGGCGCTGGACCGAGCGCCGCTTCTCCGCCGAATGGGCGCGATCCGGCCGGATGCTGATCCTGAACGCATACGTTCCGGATGCAATGGCCGGCGTGACGCTCTCCGCCCGCGTGAACGGCGTGGATCTCGAGCGCGCCCGCTTCGACTCCCCGGGCGATGCCAAGTACACGGCCCCGAGTCCCGCTGGAATGAAGCCGCCGTTGTTGGTGGAGTTCGAACTCGACAAGATCCACACGCCGGGAAACGGCGACGAACGCGAACTGGGATTGGTGGTGGGCGAGGTGAGAATCGCATGAGACTGGCATGGCTCGCGATGACAGCGATCGCGTCCGCGCAGACCTACGACGTGGTGCTCCGCAACGGCAGGATTCTGGACGGATCGGGCAATCCCTGGTACGTGGCCGATATCGGCGTGCGTGGCGGCGCGATCGAGCGCATCGGCCGCATTCCGGCCGCCGAAGGCAAGACATCGATCGAACTGAACGGACTCATCGCCACGCCCGGATTCATCGACACCCACTCGCACGCACGAGGCGGGGTCTTCGAGGTTCCGGCGGCGGAGAACTACATTCGGCAGGGCGTCACCACGGTGATCGAAGGTCCGGACGGCTCCTCTCCCATTCCATTGGCGCCATTCCTGGCAAAGGTCGCGGCGGCCCGCGTATCGATCAACTTCGGCATGATGGCCGGCCACGGCTCCATACGATCGGCGGTAATGGGAACCGAGAATCGAAAATCGTCCCCCGCCGAGATCGCGAAGATGCGGACGCTGACGCGGCAGGCGATGCTCGACGGCGCGTTCGGCTTGTCCACCGGCCTGTTCTACGTGCCTGGCAACTACGCCGCCACCGAAGAGGTGATCGAACTGGCGAAGGTGGCGGCCCAATATGGCGGCCTTCACACTTCGCACATGCGGGACGAAGCGGCCGCGCTGCTGGACGCCGTGGCGGAAACGATCCGCATTGGCGAGGAGGGCGGCCTGCCCACCCAGTTGACTCACCACAAAGTGATCGGCGGACCGAACTGGGGCAAGAGCGTGGACTCGCTCCGCATGGTGGACGAGGCTCGCGCGCGCGGCGTCGACGTGACCATCGATCAGTACCCTTACACCGCGTCCAACACCGGATCGGCGGCGCTCTTCCCGCAGTGGTCGCAAGCGGGCGGAGCCAAGGCGCTCCGCGAACGGTTGGACGCACCCGAAACCCGCGCGCGGATCAAGGCGGTGATCGTCGATCGCATCCGCACCGATCGCGGCGCTGGCGATCCGAAGAACGTGCAGTTCGCCAGTTGCGCGTTCGACAAGACGCTGGCGGGCAAGACGCTAGCCGACGTGGTGGCGGCCAAAGGACAGCCCGTCACGATCGAGAACGCGGCGGAGGCGGCCATCGAGATCCAGAAGAAGGGCGGCTGCTCCACCATCTACCATTCGATGAACGAGCAGGACCTCGAGCGCATTTTGAAACACCGGCACACGATGGTGGCGTCCGACGGTGGCATCCCGGTGTTCGGGCAGGACGTGCCACATCCGCGCAGCTACGGCACGTTCGCGCGCGTGCTGGGACGCTACGTCCGCGACCGCCATGCGCTGACGCTCGAGGACGCGGTGCGAAAGATGAGTTCGCTGCCGGCCACGCGCTTCAAGATCGGCGATCGCGGATTGCTGCGCCCCGGCATGAAGGCGGACATCGCGGTATTCGATCCGGCCAAGGTGCGCGACACGGCGACGTTCGAAAAGCCGCACCAGTACGCGGAGGGATTCGCCCACGTGCTGGTGAACGGCCGCGTGGTCCTGCGCGACGGCAAGATGACGGGCGAATTGCCCGGCCGCGTGTTGTACGGTCCGGGGAACGCTTCCCGGTGATTCGGGGCGCGGCGCTCGCGCTCGCCGGTGCGGGACGATCCCACCCGCCTCAATCGATGTACAGGAACTCGTTCGAACTCAGCAGCACCTGGGCGAGACTCTTGAACGGGTTCGACCGCAGATAGCTCGCCGCCAGATCCCGCTCGCCCGGATCGGGCTTCCGCGACAGTGCCAGCAGATACGCCCGGTCCACGTCGCCCCCCGCCCTCTCGGCGAGTGCCGACGCCGCGCTCCACACGAAATCGTCGTTCATCAGCGTCAGCGACTGCAACGGCGTCGCCGACGGCACGCGCCGCACGCAGTTGGCGTCGATCACCGGAAAATCGAAGACGCCTAGGAACCCCAGCGGATACGTACGCCGCGAAGTCACATAGACGCTGCGCCGCCACTTCGCCGGCTCGCCCGCCTTCGTGGATACCACCTGCAAGCCGTCGCCCCGCATTTCGAGTTCGATCGGAGGCCCACCGGCCGTCCGGTCGAGCTTCCCCGACGCGGAAATGATCGAATCCCGCAGCGACTCGGCATCCAGCCGCCGCAGATTCATCCGCCAGAGCAGCGCGTTGTCCGGGTCGATCGTCCGCGCCTTTTCGAGCCACGGTTGGCCGCGCTGTTGGGTGGTCTGCCGGTACGCCGTCGAAGTCATGATGAGCTTGTGTAGTCGCTTGGCGCTCCAGCCGTTCTTCACGAAATCCACCGCCAGATAGTCGAGCAACTCCTGATTGGTGGGCTTGGCCCCGGTGGACCCGAAGTTGTCGGGAGTGGCCACAATGCCCGTGCCGAAGTGCCCCTGCCAGATCCGGTTCACGATCACGCGCGCGGTGAGCGGATGATCGGGATTGGTGAGCCACTTGGCGAACGCGAGCCGCGTGCCCGAGGTCGCGCCCTTGGTCTCCGGCGGCTTCACGGCGTCCAGGCCGGCCATTTCCGAGAAGATCTCGAAGAAGCCCGGCGTCACCTTGGGGCCGGGAGCGTCCGCGCTGCCGCGCTGTAGCAGCCGAATGGAGGGAGGAACGCCCACGTCCCAGAGAGCCTGAATCTTGTCGAGTTTCCTCTTTTGCTTCTCGAGCGCCGCCACCTCCTCGTCGAGCTTCGCGATCGTGGCCTTCTCGTCCTCCGACAACAGCTTCTCGACATCCTTGGGAGCGATTTTCAACTCGCCGTTGAACTTGCCGAACAGGTACTTCTGCACCTCGTCGCGCTTGCCCGCCTCGGTCTCGAGCGCCGTCTTGACGTCGGCCCGGATGGCGTCGGGGACCGTCTTCAGCTTCCCGTCCAGCAGCCGCGACTCGTGTGGCTTTCGCACCGCCGAGATCTTCTTCTTCACTTCGCCGATCGGCTTGTCGAGCTTCTCGTTGTGCTTGTCGATTTCCTCCTTGGCGGGCTTGGCGACCATGTACAGATGCCGTTCCTGCGGCCGCAGCCAATCGGTTGGATTGTAGGAGGTGGTGAATAGCGCCAGGAACCGGTAGTAGTCGCGCTGCGGGATGGGATCGAACTTGTGGGTGTGGCAGCGGGCGCAATTGACCGTCAGCCCCAGCGTGCTGCTCGACACCTTTTCCACCAGTTTGAACAACGCCTCGTAACGCTCCACGGGCAGGTTGCTGATGTCCTCCTCGGTGATGTCGAGAATGGTGCGCAGATAGCCGGTTGCCGTGAGCAACTCGGTGATCTCCGGCGTGTACTGGTCCGCCGGGCGCCAGTCGACCAGTTCATCGCCGGCGATCTGTTCGGTCAGGAAGCGGTCCCACGGCTTGCCGGCGTTGAACGAGCGGATCACGTAGTCGCGATAGCGCCACATGCCGTCGGCGTATTCGGCCTTGATGGGATTGAAGTCCTTCCCCGTGGTGTCGACATAACCCGCCGCGTCCAGCCATTGGCGGCCCCATTTCTCGCCGTAGTGCGGAGACTCCAGCAGCCGGTCGATCAGGCGTTCGTACGCGCCCGGTTGTGCATCGGCGGCGAACTCGGCAACCGGCTCCGGCGATGGCGGCAGGCCGGTGAGGTCCAGGTATGCGCGCCGCATCAGCTTGGCATCGGTCGCGTCCGGCGAATAGGAGAGTCCCTTCGACTCGAGTTTGGCCAGCACGAAGCGATCCACCGGCGTGCGAATCCGCCCCTTCGCTTTCACGTTGGGCGGCGTCGCTGCCACCGGCTTTTGAAACGCCCAGAACAGGCGCTGTTCGGCGGTGAGGGGCGGCGCTTCCAGAGACGTGAACGGCCGCTCGGCGGAATCCATCGACACCGATTCGGCGAAGTTGCCGCGATCGATCCATTCGCGGATCGACCGCACCTCCACCTCGCTCAGCGGGTTGCCCGTCCCCGCCGGCGGCATCGTCCGATTCGCAACCCGGCGCACCAGCAGGCTGCGTTCGGAGAAGCCCTCGATGATGACCGGACCGTTGGTTCCACCCTTCAACACACCCGACATCGTGGTCAAACTCAACCCGGCCGCGGGTTTGTTGGCCCCGTGGCAACTCACGCATCGAGCCTGGAAAACCGGCTGCAACTCGCGCTCGAACCGGGCGCGCTGCTCGGAGGCGTTGCGCGCCGGATCGCCAATGGGCGCGTCGAACGCCGCCCCTTCGGCGATCCAGGTCTTGATCGTCTCCAGATCCGAGTCGGGCATCTTCTGCCCATAGATCGCGGGCGGCATCTGCCGCGTGGACACTTTCTTCCACAGCAGGCTCTCGTCCGGCTTGCCCTTCGCGATAACAGGTCCGTTGAAACTGCCTTTGAGAGCGGACACGGCCGTGCGCAGGTCCAGCCCCAGCTTCGGTGAACTTTGGCCGTGACACGTGAAGCAGTACTTGGTCAGGATCGGCAGCACATCCTTCTCGAATCGCGGCGCTTCGCCCGCCGCGGGAAGCGAGAGGATCGCCAGCGCGATGAGACAGCGGCGGCTCATGCGACCAGATCCATCACCGGCTTGGCGCCGGTCACCGTGACGTCGGACGGAGTCTCCAGGCGGCCGCCGTGCGGATAGCGGACGCGTTGGTGATCCAGCCCCATCTGATGCAGCACCGTCGCGATCATGTCGGGCACGGCCACGCGATTCACCACCGACTTGTAGCCGAACTCGTCGGTCTCCCCGTAAATCAGCCCCTTCTTGAATCCGCCGCCCGCGAACCAGATCGTGAACGCGTTGCGGTTATGGTCGCGGCCGTCGCCGTTCTGCGTGGTGGGCAGGCGGCCGAACTCGCCGGCCCACATCACGATGGTGCTGTCGAGCAGACCCCGGCTGGCCAGATCCTTCACCAGCGCCGCCGACCCTTGATCGGTCTCGAGCGCGATCTTGTTCATGTCGCGTTTGATGTTGTTGTGGTGGTCCCACGGCTGGCCGGGACTGGTGGTCACCTGCACGAATCGAACGCCCCGCTCCACCAGCCGGCGAGCCATCAGACAACGCAACCCGTATGGGCCCGCCTTGGGATCGTCGACCCCGTAGAGCTTCTTGGTCGCGTCCGATTCCTTCGCGATGTCGAGCACCTCGCCCGCCGCTAACTGCATCCGAGCGGCCAGTTCGAAATTGCGGATGCGCGCCTCGAGTTCCGATTCGCCCGGATGGTCCGCCAGATGCTTCTCGTTGAGCTTCGCCAGCAGGCCGAGCGTCGCGGTCTGCGCGCCTGGCGCCAGCGTCTCCGGCGGATTCAGATGATGCACCGGCGCGCCCTTCATGCTGAACTCGACGCCCTGATACAGCGCGGGCAAGTAGCCGTTCGCCCAAAGCTGCTTGCCACCGATCGTGTACCCGGTGGGATCTCGTAGGACGACGTAGGCCGGCAGGCTCTGGTTCTCCGTGCCGAGCGCGTATCCGATCCACGAGCCCATCACCGGACGCCCGGGGAAGATCTTGCACGTCAGCAGCATGTTCAACCCCTCGAGGTGATTGTTGTGCTCGGTGTGCATCGAACGGATGAAGCAGAGCTCGTCCGAAATTCCCGCGATGTGCGGAAGCATTTCCGAAATGTCCATCCCGCACTGCCCATGCTTGCGGAACTCGAACGGGCACGGCAACAGCGTGTTGACGTTGTTCGGCTGGTGGATCTCCACGCCGCCGGGCAGCGGCTGTCCCGCCCTCTTGGCGAGTTCGGGCTTCGGATCGAACAGATCCATCTGGCTCGGACCGCCATTCTGCACGAGCTGAATCACCGCCTTCGCCTTCGCGGGAAAATGCGTGCTCCGCACCTTCAGATCATTGGGGGAACCGGCGGTGGATCCGCGGAGCAGGTCCGCGAGCGCCATGCCGCCGAACCCGAGACAGGTACGTTCCAGGAGTTGGCGGCGCGACAGGCCGCGCGGGGGCGTCATGGCAACATCATACATTGCGCGGCGCCTGGGAGGCTTGGCGTCGCGGGACGGGCAACTGGCGCGGAACGAAGCCCAAAGCGGCCAAGTTGGCCGCGATAAACTTGTCGCCAGCCATGAAGTTCGCGTTTCTCCCTCTGCTGGCCCTGGGCTCCTTTGCCCAGGAGATCGATGCCGGGCTCGCCCGGGTCGAAATCACGCCCTCCGGCTCCATGCCGATGTACGGCTACGCCAATCGCAAGTGCGGCCCTTCAACCGGCGTGCACGATCCGCTTTTCGCGAAGGTGTTGATCCTCCGCGGCGGGGGCGTGCAACTCGGCATCGTTACAGCCGATCTCGGCAGCCTGGTCTCCGCGCGCCTGCATGAGGAGGCGGAGCGCCTGGGTATCAAGCCGCTGCTGCTGGCGGCCTCGCATAGCCACTCGACGCCGGCGTTCATTCCGCCCTCGGTCAGTGCGGAGCAGGGCGCGCCGTATCGGCGCGAGGTGGAGGACAAGATCCTTGGCGCGCTGAAGCAGGCGCGGCAATCGATGTTCCCGGCGCGCTTCGGTGTCGGCAGCGGTAAGATCCAGGCCGGCTACAACCGCCTGGTGAAACGAGACGATGGCCGCGCCCGCGCGCTATTCGACAATCTCGAACGCATTCCGCTGACGCCGGTGGATCCCGAATTCATGATCCTGCGCGTGGACGGCCGCGCGGGCAACGCTAAGGCCGTGCTGGTGCACTACGCCGTGCATGCCGTGGTGCTCGGCTCCACCAACTGCAAGTACTCGGCCGATTATCCGGGCGTGTTGCAGGCGCGGCTCGAGGCCGAACTGCCGGGGGCGCAGGCGATGTTTGTGCAAGGCGCGGCGGGCGACATCAACCCGCTCTTCATGGCGCGCACCGGCCGCGAAGATGACGACTTCGCCACGGTCCGCAAGTTCGGCGAATGGATCGCCGCCAGCGTGGCGCCCGCCGCGCGAGCCATTGCCACCGCGCCGTGGACGGGCGCTATCCGGCACACGACGGAGACGCTGCGGTTCCACGAACGCTGGGACAAGGCGAAGACGATGGACGTGGGACTGACCACGGTGCTGATCGGCAAGGACATCTCCCTGGCCGCTATGCCGGGCGAGCCTCTGCATCGCCTGCAGACGCGCTGGAAGCGCGAGGCCGACGTGCCGCACGCCTTCTTCTACGGCTACACCGATTCGACGGGCGCCGCGTGGCCCGGCTATCTTCCGGACTTGCGCTCGGCGGCGTACGGCGGTTACGGCGCCGATGTGACCACGCGCATCGAGATCGGCGCGGGCGAGCGCATGGTCGACCGCCATCTGATCCACTTGTTTGGACTGCGCGGGATGTGGCTCGATCAGCCTGGCAAGCCTTAGGCTTACCAACTGATCTCGACCAGCGGCACGCCTTGCCGAGGCAGAGCGAAATCGAGCTCGAACTGCCATTGGCGGGCGTGCGCCATTCCGGCGGCGTGAGCAACTGCAATTGGCCGGCGGATTCGAGTTGGGCATACTGCCCCGGCGTCGGCTGTTGCGGGGAACCAATGGCCTTCGATTCGGAAATGCCTGACGAGAACGCGTCGCGCGCTGAGCGGGATGCCGGCGACGGACGTCTTGATGGCGGCGGGCGCCACGGGCAGGTCGTCGTCGTGATGGTTCCAAGCCATCACGTGGATGGCGCGTTCGGCGCGGCTGGCGAAGGCGTTAATGCCGGCCTGAGCCTTCACGCCGCGTTTGATCCTGTCGGCGATGGCCGCCGCGCCGGAGTTCTCCACTGGCGGCCGTTGGCCAGATCGCGGAAGCCATCGAAGTAGGGTTGGCCTTCGAACTCGAAAGCCGACGTGACCGCGCCTTCGAAATTGACGCCGTGCTTGGCGGCGACCTCATGCTTGCGGGCGAACGTGGCGGCCGTGTGGCTCCAGGGCGAAGAATAAAACAAAGTAGCGCATACTTGTTCAGAACGTGTACTTGAGCGCGAACTGGACCTGGCGCGGCGTGTTGGCGCTAGCGGTGACGCGGCCACCTGCGGCGACGTCGATATTGGTGTTGGGGCCGAGGAAGCTGGGCGTGTTGGTCAGGTTGAAGAACTCGGCGCGGAACTGCACGCGGCTGCCTTCGGTGACCTGGAATTGTTTGAAGACCGAGAAGTCCATGCCGCGGAAGTGGCCTTCGCGGAGGATATTGCCACCGGAGTTGCCGTAGGTGAAGTTAGCGGGCGCCGTGAAGGCCGCCTTGTCGAACTAATTGTCGAGCGTGGGGTTGTTCAGCTTGCCCGAGGCGATGCGATTGGGGCGCTAGCCGCCGATGCCGTTGTTGGTGACGTCGCGTGTAACGGTGGGGGTGAACGGGCGTCCGCTGCGAATGACGAGGATGCCTTGCATGGTCCAGCCGCCGAGCAGTCCGTCCACCATGCGATTGCTGTTGGTGAGGAACTGCTTGCCCTTGCCGAACGGCAGTTCCCAACCGCTGCTGATGGCGAGGTTGTGAGGAATGTCGAAGCCGGCCGGCGCGCGTTCCCACGCGGTGTTGCCACCCACGGCGGGTGTGTTGGCGAAGCGGGTGGCCTTCGACCAGGTGTAAGAGACCAGGTAGAAGGATTCTGAACTTCACCGGCTATACGGGAATCAACTATCCCGACACCCCTCGCACGTTTCTGCCACGCGGGGGCAACGCCAAAGTGGCGGCCAACCTCATTCGCGGCGCGCATTCGCTGACCCTCGGGTACGACTTCAACGACAAGCGCTTCCGCCAGCGCTACGTCTCGGCCGCCGCCAATGGCTCGTGGACCTTCAACAATCAGTACAGCGGCGACGGCTTTGCGGACTTCCTGTTGGGGCTTCCCGCTTCCACACAGCGCAATTTTCCTCTCGAACTCTTCGGCACCGCCAACACGCCCTACTCCGCGATCTACCTGCAGGACTTCTGGAAGATCACTCCCCGCGTGACCATCAGCGCCGGACTCCGCTTCGACTACTGGCACCCGAAAGCTCCCGTGCGCGGCATCGGCACGAGCTTCGATCCCCGCCTGGGAAAAGCAGTGGCAGCCGAGGATCACAAGGGTCAAGTCGATCTGACCGCCCTCGCGGTTTCGCGCTTCTTCGCCGCCGCGTTCCCGAACTCGTGGGTGGCGGCGTCACAGGCGGGCGCGCCGCGCGGCTTGGTGGGCGGGCGCGAGTATCTTTCCCCGAGAATCGGCGTGGCGTGGCGGTTGAAGTCCAAAGGCGATCTGGTTTTCCGGGCAGGCTACGGCCTGTTCACCGGCGACGTGGTCGGCAACTCCCTGGGTTCTTCCGTCATCGGCCTGCCGTACTGGGCTCTGGAAACGTTGACCTTCACGCGGACATCCCCGCAACGCTGGGAGACCACGTGGCCGGCAAATCCAAGCGCGTTCGCCAATGCCGGGAACGTGCAGGGACCGGCAATCGACGCCGCGATCGAGAAGATCCACCAGTGGAACGTTACGATCCAGAAGGAACTGCCGTTCAAGACCGCCGTCACCATCTCCTACGCCGGCACGCGCGGCGTGGACCTGTTCGCGCTTGACCCGAAGAACGAAGTCGCGCCCGGCACTTACGCGAACCTGCAGGCCGCGCGGCCGTTTCCGGTGTTCGCCAATATCAATCTTTACCGCAACGTCGCCTCGAGTTCCTACCACGCAGGGCAGTTGCGGGTGGAGCGCCGCTTCTCGAGCGGCCTCTCGTTCGGCCTCTCCTACTCGCGCGGAAAACAGATCGACGAAGGCGTGGGCAACGCGGGCGCCAGCCGCGATAACAGCATCATCAGCGACTTCGCCGTTCCGTTCGCACCGCGGGGGTACAATCGCGGGCGCTCCGGTCTCGATCGAAAGCACGTTCTCTCTTTCAACGGCGTGTGGGAACTTCCGTTCGGGAACGGCCGCAAGTTCCTCGCCAAATCGAACCGCGCCGCCAACCTCGCCCTCGGCGGATGGCAGATCAGCGCGATCTACCAATTCATCTCCGGCCGCCCGCTCACCGTCTCCACGCCCGGCGCCACGCTCGGCAACGGACTCAACACCCGCGCGAACCTCGTCGGCGACCCGAAGGCCGAAACCCCCACCGCCGCGCGATGGTTCAACACGGCGGCCTTCGCCGCTCCAGCCCGGTCGGCTTTCGGCAACTCCGGAATCGGGATCCTGGACGGTCCTGGTTTCCATGGACTCGACCTCGGTCTGATGAAGAATTTCCGGCTGTTCGAGGGACACGAGATCCAGTTCCGGGCCGAGAGTTTCAACGCCGTCAACCACGTGAATCTGGGAACGCCCGGAACACAAACCGGCGTCGCGACGATCGGGCAGATCCTCGGCGCCGGCAGCGCGCGGCAGATGCAACTGGCCCTAAAGTACATCTTCTGATGCGGACCCGGTGGGCGCCGGGAGCGGGCAAACAATTTACAGCCAAGTCCCGCGCGTCGAACGAGTCGACGGCCTCGTCCATTGATACTCCCTCGTGCGAGTGGAGCCCGGACGAGCCGGCCGGCACGGGCGAGTAGGAGAGGAACTTGTGCACGAAGCCATCGACGAATTGGGGCGCCGGCGGCGGCTTCGTCTGGGAGCGGGAGGCAAGCGTCATGGCGGCCACCGCGGCCAGGCTGCGCGTTATCGGTTCGCGCCATGGGCCCGTTCCAGCTTGTAGTACAGGAAGTCGTCCAGGCCGTCGTTCGACAGCCTGTCGAACAGCGCGACGTGGTCGGTCTTGCCGGAGTCCAGCAATTCGCCCACGTGGCCGAACAGGCTCGCCGCGTCGATCTTCGGGTTGAACAGGTCGATATCCATCTCGGCGAATGTCGGCAGGTCGGAGGAGTCGGGCTGGTTCACGATGATCTGCATCGAACGCCGCGCGACCTCCTCGCGGAAACTGATAATTTCGTATCGTTTGAAGTTCGCCCCCAGCCGCTCGTGCGCCACCGCGATGTGGGTTCCGTCCAACGGACCGGAGTCCTTGGTGAAGGATGCGCTCTTTTTCAGTTCGTCGAACAGGGACGGCTTGGCGCGGAAATAGACCCGGTCGATCTGGCCGTGCGCGATCGAGTCCACGTGCGCTGCCAGCCCCAAGCTTCTGAGCTTGGCCAGCACGTTCAGCAGGCAGCATTTCCGCGCGGTGCGGCGCAGTGGATCTACTATCCAGTTCAGCACCGGCATTCCGTCCAAGCCGGATTCGGGGTGGGCCAGAATTCCGAAGGTGGCCGGCTCGAAGCCGGGATCGTTGAAGAACCTGAACTGCCGGTCGGCCTTTTCCTCGACGACGACGGTCGCCTCGCCGCCGCTCGGCACGTCGATATCGAACTGCGTCTCCTCGAGCTTGATGTCCGCCAAGCCAAGCAGGATCTCGTACCGGCCCGGCGGCAGCGACCTCTCCGGCCGCCGCTTTCCACCGCCCCGCAGCCGGATACCGCCATCCTCCAGCGCCACGGTAAAGACCTGCTCGTGTGGTTGCCAATCCTCCACGCGGCGGATCGCGTCCAACTGGAATTCCGCAACGTGCCCGGGGGTAATCTGGAAGCGGAAGCCGATCGGGGGCGCGCTGGTCTCGCCCGCGAGTTCAACACCGCGCTTGCGGTCGAACGCGGTGACCGGCACATCGACGCCGTTGCGTCGGTATCGAAGGAAGATGCTTTCGTTCATAGTCTCCTACTGGAAGTATGGCGAACTATCGGCGCGGAAGTTGGCGCCGCGCCTCCAAGGCTGCGGAGGCATGCTCTTGAAGGCCTCCTCGTTGAGCGCGACGCCCCATCCGGGCTTTTTCGGGACATCGACGTATCCGTCCTTCTTGACCATCGACGGCTCCTTGAAGACCCACGCACCGCTCACGCGGCCGGGAACGCTTTCCACGGCAGGGCATTGGGACCAATCAAGCGGGGCCATGTGCAACTTCCTTTCGGCAGGGGATCAAATGAGTTCGAGCCTGATCTCTCTCCCCACAGCACCTGCCGCCTTCTGGAGGGTCGCAAGGGTGACAGCCTCGTTATCAGGGTCGAGAAGCCTGTCCAATGCCGCGCGGCTCGTCTGCATACGGCGGGCCATCTCGGCTTTCGAGACATTTTGCGCCTTCATCGCCGCTTCCAGTTGCCGGGCCAAAACGCGTTTGATGGCGACGGCTGTCGTCTCTTCGTAGATCCCCTCTTCGCGGAGCCAACTATCGAAGAATGATCCGATGTTTTTCTTTTTCATGCGCCGCCTCCTTTCTTGCGTTTGAGCGCCACGTCCAAATCCTGTTTCGGTGTCTTCTGGGTCTTCTTGATGAAGCCGTGCAAAAGCACCATCGAGCCATGATCCACCGTGAAGATCACGCGGGCTATTTTTCCGTCCGTAAGATCGCTGCGCACTTCCCACAGACCATCGCCCAACCCTCGCACGAGGGGCATGCCAATGGGCCAGGAG
>SYLY01000249.1 GCA_005808475.1 Acidobacteriota bacterium | reverse complement strand
TGCTCGGCGTTGCCGAACGGATCGCAGATCGCCGCCACGTCCAGGTCGATGCCCGGCGAGTGCTTCCAGACGTTGGTGCGAGGCAGCGTCAGCTACTCGGCGACGCAGCCGGGGCGGTTGACGCCGAGTCCCTTGGTGTTGGCGCACATGTGCAGGCGGCCCGCCATGCAGTTGCGGCAGTGTCCGCAAACGACGTGCCCTTCGCCGCTGACGATCTCGCCCTCGGCGAAGTCGGCGACGTTGGCTCCTACGGCGGCGATGCTCCCCACGAACTCGTGCCCGATGGCCATCGGGACGGGGATCGTCTTTCGCGCCCACTCGTCCCACGTATGGATGTGGACGTCGGTGCCGCAGATGCCGGTCTTCAGGACGCGGATTAGAACTTCATTCGGACCCGGCCGGGGTTCGGCAATGTCTTCGAGCCAGAGGCCCGGCTCGGCGCGCTGCTTGACGAGAGCTTTCATCCTTCTCCAGGATAGGGCGCCGGAACCCGGCTAGAGAAAGCGGTCGCGGGATGGGATGGGGCCGGTGCGGAAGTTGCGCGCGCCACAACCGGGGCACGCCCAGGCTCGCCCCGGCGGTGGATCGTGCGCGGAACCGCAACGGACGCAGACGTTGGGCAGAGGCGTGGTGTCGACATCGCTAACGGGTCCGAAGTACAGAGCCCATCCGTAGACCGAGAGACGAGTCCCGAACCAGAGGTCGATCCGCCGGAGAGCCAGCGTGATCGCGCGCAGGACCGGTTCCCTGCCGCCGCCGAAGAGGATGGCGCGCCTGGGCATCGGCGTCCGGGCGTTGCGGGCGTTCAGAAACGACAAGCCGGTGTGAAGGGTGCGGCCGGCCGTGAATGGCAGGCCCGTCAGTTCCGCGATGCGCAGCGCCAGCGCGGCGGGATCGGCGGCGAACGGGTTCACGTGCCCGCCGCCCCGGGCCAGCCAGCGATAGATCCGGTCGGTGAGTGTGGAGGCGTCCGGCACGGAGACGAACAGGCAGCCGCCGGGACGCACGGCGCGGCCGATCTCGCGCAGACAGTCGTCGAGCCGCTCGACATGTTCGAGACTGTGATTGGCGACGACGGCGTCGAAGGCGCGGCCGGCAAACGGGAGACGCGCGGCATCGCCGATCACTCGCGCCGCGCCATCCGCGGCGGGGCGGGCCTCGAGGTCGATCCGGAAGACGCGGCCTCGAGTGCACGAAACATCGAAGCTGCCGGCCGCCGCGCCGAGATCGAGTACGCGGCCGGATGGCGTCAGTTCCCGGAGCAGTTCGTGCATGGACCCGTCATCTTATACAATACCCGCATGGAAAGCGCTCGCAGAACCTTCGTCCTCGGAGCCGCCGCGGCGGCGCTCGCCCCGGCGCAACAGCGCGAACTCCGCGTCGCCCAGATCGGCATCGGCAATCGCGGAACCTCGCTATTGAAGCAGGTGCTGGAACAGCGCGACGTTCGGGTCGCCGCCGTTTGCGATATCGACGCGGGCAAGCGCGACGCGGCGCAGAGCCTGGCACAGCGCGACAATCCAAAGTCGTACTCGGAGTTCCGGCAGGTGCTCGATTTGAAGGATGTCGACGCGGTGGTGGTGGCCACGCCATGCGATCTCCACGCCGAAATGGCGGCTCTGGCGCTCGAGGCGGGCAAGTACGTCTATTGCGAGAAGCCGCTCGGCATCACGCCGGAACAGGTGGACCGCGCCCTGAAGGCGGCGAGGAAATCGAAGGCGTTCCTGCAGATCGGCCAGCAACTCCGATACTATCCGCACGTGCTCGAGGCGATCCGCCAGTTGCACGAGAAGAAGGCGGTGGGCACTCCGTTCGTGATCAAGGCGCAGCGCAACTCCACCGCCACGCAGCCGGGCAACGAGCGTCCGCGCGCCGCCTGGTACGACGACGTGAAGCGGTCCGGCGACCTGATCGTGGAGAACGCGGTGCACAATCTCGACGTCTGCAATTGGGCGGCGGCATCGCGGCCGGTAAGCTGCTTCGGGCACGGCAAGAAGTACCTGCCAAAGACGATTCCGGCGGGCTCGGTGATGATGGACGGCTTCAGCGTCAGCTACATCTACGAGAACGACATGCACCTCGACTACAGCCAACTCTACCTGCATCCCCGCCAGATGAAGGAACTGAGGAACGGCCAGTGGTACATCGTGTTCGGTTCGGAGGGCTCGCTCGAGATCAACGGCGGCATGGTGTATCCGATGTGGGGCGAAGCCAGGAAATTTCTGACGCCCGAGATCGAGAACGGCAAGGAAGACGCGATGAGCGAGTTCATCCGGATGATCCGCGAGGGCGGGCGTCCGTTCGCCAGCGTGGAGGTGGGCGCGACGGCGGCGCTCACCGCGATCATGGGCCGTGAGGCGATCTACCGCAGGCGCATGGTCACCTGGAAGGAACTCGGCGTGGACGTGTAGCGCGGGCGCTACAAGGGAGGACGCGGCGGTTTGACCGGCGCATCCACGCCGCGCGTCTTCACCGAACGGCGGAACAGCTTGGCGCCCTGGGCCGCGTGCAGCCATCCGAGGTCCGGGCCACCGAACGCGATTCTTTCCAGATCGCCCGGTTGCGGTTTGGCGAGGATCGCGGCGCAGCGCCCGTTCTGTTCGCACAGTTGAATCCCGAGGGCGGTGGCGAAGTAGGCTTGTCCGATGGAGTCGGCAGTGACTCCGGCCGAGCCGCGTGTCGACGCCTCCGCCATGTCCACGCGATAGAAGGGCTCGCCGCTCGCGAGCGATCCGTCCGGCCGGATCTGGAAAGACCAGTTGAAGCGCGACTTCGCGTCCGCCACCAATAGCAGGCTGTGATCCGGCGACAGCGCGATCGCCGACGGCGCTTCGAATCCGCCTTGGTGGACGACGCTCTTGCGGCCATCGGCGCCGGTCACGCCGATCGTCTGGCGCGCGGCGTCGAGATAGTAGATCGCGCCCGATGCCGTGATGGCGAGATCGTCCGCCACCACGTCGCGCACGGTTGGCTTGGCGGTTCCCTCGGGGCCGTAGGAGACAATGCGGCGAGCCGCCGGTTGCGAGGCGTACAAGCGGCCGTCAGGCGCGGTCCGTAGCGCGGTGGCGCCGCCGGATTTCTCGACGAAGACCGACGCCTTGCCGCCTTCGACGGACCAGATCCGATTCGCCGCCGGATCGGCCACGAAGACGCGCCCATCCTTGTCCGCGGCGATGCCGGCGATAGACCGGAAATCCCCCGCGATAGGCTCCCACGGCTTACCTTGCTGGATCACCGAATAGACCTGTGCGCGTGGGTCCCAACCGGGCAGATCCATCGCCATGGGCGGCCGCGGTTCGATGGGCTTGCCGTAGTCGCGCCACAGCCAGCGGAGCGCGTCCGGCAGGATCGCCGCGCCGTGCTGCATGTTATGCGCGTTCTCGCCGTATTCGAGTTTTACATCGTAGCCGGCGAATTGCAGCGCTTCGAACATGAGTTGGTTGTTGATGGGCCAACTGCCGGCGTAGAACGTGCCGAACGGATGCCCCGGCAGCACGTGGTCGTTCTTGCCAGCCTCGAGAAACACGCGGAGGGGCTTGGGCTCGGTGCGGCGGATCATCGCCGGCAGCGAGTCCGCGCCGCGCATGTGGACGAACGTACCGATGAAGCTCAGCACGCGGCGGAACAGATCGGGCCTGTTCCACGCGGCCGAGAACGCGCCCACCGCTCCCGTGCTGACGCCGGCGATGCCGTGGGCGCTCGGGTCCTTCGACAGGTTGTACTTCTTGGCAGCCTCGGCGATCAGCTCCGTCTCGAGGAAGCGGGCGAACCGTCCGTCGATCGAGTCGTACTCGAGGATGCGGTGGAAGCGGGCCATGGCGGTGTCGCGCGAGGCGGGCAGCACCCCGGGATCGACGAAGATGCCGATCAGGGGCGGCAGCTCGCCGCGCGCGATCAGGTTGTCGAACACCACCGGCACGCGCTGTGCGTTTCCGAGCGCGCCGCTACCGTCGAGGAACACCATATAGGGAGCGGGCTTGGCGGCGTCGTATCGGGCGGGTACGTAGATCGCGTAGTTGTGGGGAACTCCCGGATAGACCTTGCCGGGAGGCAGTTCGTGGCGGGTGACGGTCCCCTTGGGGACGGCGTCGTTCGGCTGGGAATCGGGTCCGAGCGTGTAGGTCTGTTGGGCGGGGGCGGCGGCGCGGACGAGAATGGCGAGGATCGCGCACGAGCGATGTACCGGCATGAGCTTCATGATACCGGGCCGCGCCCGGCAGTCAACTCTCGAACACGCGCAGCGGATCGCGGAGGGCCTGTTCGCCATCGGGCGTCCGAGCCTCCAGCCGCCGCCGGAACGCGACATGCCGCAGCCGCGTCCCCTCCACCAATGGCGACCATACCGCGTGGACCATCCGGTTCGCGATCAGCCAATGCCAGATGCGGTTCGACCGCTTGTATAGATACGACATCGCCAGATACGGCGCCACGCTGCGCCAATCCTCCGGCCGCCGCCTCCAGATGGACGCATGCGAAAACAACCGGTCGTAGATCCACGCATAGCCCTCTTCGAGCTGTTCCGGCGTCATGTGGCGCGGACGAAACACGCAGTGCGCGGTGTCGTAGAGGCCCCAGTCGCGATGCAGCAGACGCCCCTCCGATTCCATCTGGCGGAACAGCGGCGTCGCCGGGTACGGCGTCAGGATGTGGAACGTGGAGCACTCCAGACGGTTCACCTCCACCCACTCCGCCATCCGCGCGAATACCTCCGGACGATCGTGATCGAAGCCGAGCACGAACGATCCGTTCACCTGAATCCCATGATCGTGGAGCATGCGGACGCGCCGCGCGTAGTCGTCGGCCTTCGGCGTCTTCTTCCGCGCGTCCGACAGGTTCGCGTCGGTCAGCGATTCGAATCCGACGAACACGCCCGTGCAGCCGGCCAGCGCCATGTCGCGCACTAGCGACGGGTCGTCCGTCACGTCGACGGTGACCGCCGCGCTCCAGATTTTTTCGAGCGGCCGCAGCGTGTGGCACAGCTTGCGCAGGTAGTCCCGGCGCGATCCGAGATTGTTATCGACGAACACAGCGTAGGGCTCGCCGGTCTCCTGGAACTCGGCGGCGATTTGCTCCGGGTCGCGCATTCGATACGGCATTCTCAATCCGTCCGTGGCGAGGTAGCAGAATCCGCACCGGTTGTGGCAGCCGCGCGTGGCGATGATACTGGCGGTGGTGAGGAAGCTCTCCCGCGGAATCAGCGACCGGCGCGGAGGCGGATCGGCGCGGTAGTCGGTGTCCCAATCGGCGTAGTAGCTGGACCGGAGCGCGCCCGCTTCGACGTCTGCCAGGATGCGCGGCCAAAGCTGCACGCCGTCGCCGAGCGCGAGCGCGTCCGCACGCGGAGCGCATTCCTCCGGGCACGACAGCACGTGCAATCCGCCGAGCACCACCTTCGATCCCCTGGCGCGGAACCATCGCGCCAGTTCGAACGCGCGGCGGGCAAACGTCAGGTGGACCGTGATGCCCACCAGTTCCGGAATTTCGTCCGAAGGCGGCGGCCCTTGCAGCAGGTTCTCGTCCCAGTAGCGTACGCGCCAGTGCCCAGGCGTCGCACCGGCGATGCTGGTGAGCGCCAAACTCGGCGTCAGCACATGCTTGCCGTAGCTGGCGTGCGGGTCCTTGGGATAGAACGGATTCACCAGCAGAGCCGATCGCGGAGTCACCGGACCGGGGGACCGATCGGGCAGAGCGGGGGCTTCGCGCATTTCCCGCGGAATCCAGTAGGAGCGCATGGTTTTACTTTATAGTTCAAAGTACTCTCTGTCAACCAAAATTGGTAGGATAAAAGGGAATGTACGACGTAGTGATCATTGGGAGCGGACCGGGAGGCTACTCCGCCGCCGTTCGCGCCGGGCAGTATGGATTGAAGGCGGCCCTCATCGAAAAGGACGGCAAGCTGGGCGGCACCTGTCTGCACGTCGGCTGCATCCCGACGAAGGCGCTACTACAGACAGCCGAGGTCTGGGAGTACTTCAAGAATCCCACCGAGCAGGGCATCCACTGCGAGAATCCGCAACTCGACCTGCCGTTGGCGCTCCAGCGCAAGACGGGCATCGTGAACAAGCACGCCAAGGGCGTCGAGTTCCTGCTG
>SYLY01000248.1 GCA_005808475.1 Acidobacteriota bacterium | reverse complement strand
TCCGGCCGGGTTGGCGCGGCGACGGCGGCGATGTCCGCGTATCGTCGAAATTTCGAGTGAAACGGCTCTGGGAGCAGGATGCGGCGGAAGTGTTGAGGCAGGATCATCCCGAGCCGCTCGAGTGGACGCCGGTCCTGATGCACGACGATCGAGTCTGCCTGGAAGCTTACCGGCGGTTGCACGCCCGCGACGACCGGGACAGTCTGCTGAACTTCATGCTTCTGGGCGGTCCTGAAAGGGTACGGAGAACAGGTCATGTGCGATAACTTGCTCGACATGCTGGAAGGCGGCGACCTCGGCCGCGAGATCATCGCGCGCATCGAGCGCAGAGGCGAGGAACGCGCCCGCGAGGAAGGCGTCGAGGCGCTCCGGTCCATGATCCGATCGTTGTGCCAGGATCGCTTCCCCTCCATGGACACAGAAGTGATCGATTCGGTCACCAGCATGCAAAGGTTGCGCACCATCGCCGGAGCCGTCATCCGCGCGCGCTCCGAGGACGAGGCGCGGCAAGCTCTCCTCATTGACTGACCGTGGTGGACGCGGGTGTATACTACCCGGTGATTCCTCGCAAGCCCGTCATGCCCATTTCCCTGATTCTCTCCCTGATCGCCCTCGGAGTGGCGCCAGCCTCCTGGGGACAGCCCAATCCACGCAACGCCGACTGGGCCGTCTACCTCGGCGACAAGGCCACTAGCCATTACTCCCGGCTCGACCAGATCGACCGGTCCAACGTGACCCGCCTTCGGCCTGTCTGGACTTACGAGACTGGCGAGAA
This sequence comes from Acidobacteriota bacterium, assembly GCA_005808475.1. Taxonomy (GTDB): domain Bacteria; phylum Acidobacteriota; class Terriglobia; order Bryobacterales; family Bryobacteraceae; genus SYLY01. The sequence continues at coordinate 18,254 of SYLY01000248.1, read as the reverse complement.
AGGCGAGTTCCAGTCCAACGCGATCGTGGTCAACGGCGTCCTATACACCGCGACCACTAGCCGCAAGATCCTCGCGATCGACGCGGTCACCGGGAAGCAGAACTGGATGTTCGACCCCGCCGAGCACCGTCCCGGCAACCAAGGCCGGCGGCAGCGCGGCGTCGTTTACTGGGCCAGCGGCGCCGACCGCCGCATCTTCACCGGGGCCGGCCCCTACTTATACGCGCTGAACGCCGCCACCGGCAAGCTGATACCGGGCTTCGGTAAGAATGGCTCCGTTCACATGGGCGAGGGAGTGGAGACTTATGGCGCGGCCGCGCCGAGCGTCGTCATCAACACGCCGGGCTCCATTTATAAGGACATGTATATAGTGGGCGGGTCGACCAACGGTCCGGGAACCATACGAGCTTACGACGTCCGCACGGGCCGCCTGCGATGGCTGTTCAACGTGATTCCGCGCCCCGGCGAGTACGGCTATCATTCCTGGCCGCCCGAGGCGTACAAGACCGCCGGCGGCGCGTCGAATTGGTCCGGCCTTTCGCTCGACGAGAAGCGCGGCATCGTCTACGTTCCCACCGAAACCGCCGGTCCCGATTTCTGGGGCGCGGATCGCAAAGGCGCGAACCTGTTCGCCAACTCGCTGGTGGCGCTCGACGCCAACACGGGCAAGCGGATCTGGCACTATCAGTTGGTCCATCACGACCTGCTCGACAAGGATCTGCCCGCGCCTCCGGTGCTGCTCACGGTCAAACAGAAAGGCTTGACGATCGACGCCGTCGCGCAGGGCGCCAAGAACGGACTGCTGTTCGTCTTCGACCGCGTCAACGGCGAGCCGCTTTGGCCGGTCCACGAAGTTCCGATCCCACAATCGGAGCTGGCCGAGGAGCCCACATGGCCAACGCAGCCCGTTCCTGATAAACCCGCTCCGCTCACACGCCAGACATATACCATCGATGATGTTTCGAACATTTCTCCCGCTGCGCGTGAAGCGACAACGATGCGATTTCGAAAGGGAGGGTCGCATGGGGCGTATCCCGCGCCGAGCCTGAAGGAGTCGATCATCATGCCGGGCTTCGACGGCGGCATGGAGTGGGGCGGCGCAGCGGCCGATCCCGGCGGCGTGTACTACGCCAACGTCAACGAGATCCCGTGGATCTACCAGATGATCCCAACACGCAACGCCGATGGGCGGCCGGTGTCCGCCGGCGAGCGCGCGTACAAAATCCACTGCTCCTACTGCCATGGACTGGATCGCAAGGGCGACGCCGCGTCGGGCTTCCCTGCCCTCGAGGGCATCGAGCGCCGGAGCGGCCGCGAGGCGTTGACGCGCGTGGTGAACGGCGGCGTGGGACGCATGCCGGGATTCGGAGCGCTGCCGGAAGCGCAGCGCCGCTCGATTGTCGACTTCCTGCTCGGTGAGGATCGCGCCCCCGCCACCGGGCGCGGCGACGGTCCCGCCTACGTCTTCGGTGGATTCCGGCGCTGGTTCGATCCCGAAGGCTATCCGGCGATCAAGCCGCCATGGGGTACGCTCAACGCGGTGGATCTCAATACCGGCGAATTGAAGTGGAGGGTTCCGCTCGGCGAGTATCCCGAACTGACCGCGCGCGGAATTCCGCCGACCGGTACGGAGAACTACGGTGGTCCCGTGGTGACCGCGGGTGGACTGCTGTTCATCGGCGCGAGCGCCGATGAGACGTTCCGCGCATTCGACAAGGACACCGGCAAGATCCTGTGGAAGGCCAAGCTTCCCTTTAGCGGCAATGCCACGCCGAGCACCTATATGGTGAACGGCAAGCAGTACGTGACGATCTCGGCGGGCGGCGGAAAGTCCGGGCGTCCAGCGGGCGGCAGCATCGTCACGTTCGCGCTCCCCGACTGAACCTTGCTACCTTGGAGACTTCATGCTCTCCGCACGATTGCGCGAAGCGGGCGTCGTGGGCGCCGGCGGCGCGGGCTTTCCAACCTGGGTGAAGGCGAAGTCGCAAGTCGAATTCCTGGTGGTCAACGGAGCCGAGTGCGAACCGCTCATCCACAAGGACGCCGAGATCATGCGGCACTTCCCGCGTGAAATTTTGGCGGGCGCGGAGACCATGCGCCAGGCGACCGGCGCCACACGGACCAAGTTCGGCATCAAGACCAAGAACCACGAGGCTCGCGGAGCCCTCAAGGCGGCGAACCACTCGCCGCTGGTCGACTGGGTGGAACTCGGCGACTTCTACCCATCGGGCGACGAATACGAACTCGTCTACACCGCGACGGGCCGTCTGATCCCGGCGGCGGGGATCCCGCTGGCCGTGGGCTGCGTGGTCTGCAACGTGGAGACGCTTTACAACGTCGCCGAGGCCGAGGCGGGGCGTCCGGTGACGCGCAAGTTCGTGTCGATCGCCGGCGCGGTGCGGGAACCGAAGTCGTTCTGGGTTCCCACGGGCGTGACGTTTCGCGAACTGATCGAATTGGCGGGAGGGGCGGCCACGCCCGATTACGCGATCTTCGTCAGCGGCCTGATGATGGGCACGTTCTGCCTGGACCCGGACGATGTCGTCACCAAGACCACCGCGGGGCTGATCCTGCTTCCCTCCGATCACTACATGGTGGGCCGCCGTACGCGCACGCAAAAGGAGATGAACCAGATCGGCAAGTCGGCGTGCGACCAATGCAGTTACTGCACCGAGTTCTGCCCACGCTATTTGCTCGGCTATGACGTGCAGCCCCACAAGGTAATGCGCAGTCTGGGATTCACGGCTTCCGGCGAGGCGCATTGGAACCAGTGGGCCGATCTGTGCTGTTCCTGCGGGCTCTGCACGCTGTACGCGTGTCCGGAGGACTTGTATCCGAAGGAAGCCTGCGACGACGGCAAGAAGTATCTTCGGCTGGCGGGGATCAAGTACGAACAGCCGCGCCCGGTGAAGGTTCATCCGATGAAGGAGTACCGGCGCGTCCCGTCGGCGCAGTTGCGCAAGCGGCTGAAGGTGGAAGAGTACGAGCGCGACACCCCGTTCCAGGATCTCGACTACCGGCCCGCGCGAGTCCGCCTGAAGATGAAGCAACACGCGGGCAAACCCGCGGCACCGGTGGTGCGCGAAGGCGACGTGGTGCGGCTCGGGCAACTCACCGGCGATCTGCCCGAGGCCGACCTCGGATGCCCGGTTCATGCCTCCATCGGCGGCAAGGTCACGCGCGTCACGCCCGATTTCGTCGAGATCACGGCATAAGAACATGAACTGCATTGGACTCATCGAACTCTCCTCGATCGCGGCGGGCTTCCAGGTCTGCGACGCGATGCTCAAGGCGGCATCCACCGAACTGGTGGTGTCGCGCAGCATCTGCTCCGGCAAATACATGGTGATGATCCGGGGCGACGTGGCGGCGGTGCAGGCGAGCGTCGACGCGGGATCGAACGCCGGCGAGTTTTCGGTGATCGACTCGTTCGTGATCCCGAATCTCGACGAGCAGGTAATGCGCGCGATCGGTGGCAACACCAAAGTGGAGACGCTCGAATCGCTCGGCATCATCGAGAGCTTTTCGGTGGCCGCGTTGATCGAAGGCGCGGACGCGGCGGTAAAGGCCGCCGCGGTGGAGTTGATCGAGATCCGCCTGGCGATGGCGCTCGGCGGCAAGGCGTTCGCGACAATGACGGGAGACGTGGCCTCGGTGCAGGCGGCGGTGGAAGCGGGGGCCCGCGTCGTAGGGCAGAAGGGGATGCTCGTGAACAAGGTGGTGATCCCCTCTCCGCGCCCCGAACTGCTGAACGAGATGATCTAATGTCCTACATGAAATGGCTGGCGGCGGCGGTGCTGACAGCGTCGCTTCTCCAAGCGGAAGACCCGCGATTGAAGGGTTCGTCCCGCCGCACCGAACGCAACGGCTGGATCCAGGTGCGGCTGGAAGGCGCGCCACGCGACCTCGGCTACCAGCACGGATACCTGCTCGCGCCGGAGATCGAGGACGCGCGAAAGGTGATCCAGATCGTGCTCACGCGCGACACCAACAAGTCGTACGGGCTGTTCCGCGACGCCGCCCGCGATGTGTACTGGCCGAAAATCGAGACCGAGTACCGCGAGGAGTTGCAGGGCATCGCGGATGGGGTAAAGGCTCGCGGCGTCAAAGGGATCGACGTGTGGGATGTGCTCGTCATGAACCTGTGGAACGAATTGATCCCCTACTACACGAACTGGTACGACCGCCAGAACAAGTCCGCCAAGCCCACCAAGCAGGGCGCGCCCGAGCATTGCAGCGCATTCGTGGCCACCGGCAGTTACACCAAGGACGGACGCCCGGTGATGGGACACAACGCCTGGACCGGCTACATGGAGGGCCAGCGCTGGAACATCGTGTTCGATATGCACCCTGAGCGCGGCCACGCCATCTTCATGGACGGCTACCCCGGCCTGATCCACTCGGGCGACGATTTCGGATTCAACTCCGCCGGGATCATGATCACCGAAACCACGATTTCCGGATTCTCCGGATTCGACCCGAACGGCGTCGCCGAAGCGGTGCGGGCTCGCAAGGCGATGCAGTATGCCGGATCGATCGACGATTTCGCCCGAATCATGAAGGACGGCAACAACGGCGGCTATGCCAACAACTGGCTCATCGCCGACCGCAAGACCGGCGAGATCGCCAGCCTCGAGCTCGGCCTGAAAAACGTCACCTTGCGCCGGACCAAGGACGGTTACTTCTCCGGATCCAATTACATCGTCAACGAGAAGCTGGGCCGCGAGGAGACGGACTTCGACGTGGCCGACAAGTCGAACTCGGCCAACGCGCGCCAGGTTCGATGGGACCAGTTGCTGACGCAACACAAGGGCAGGATCGACGTGGCGCTGGCAAAGACGTTCTTCGCCGATCACTACGACAGCTTCGACAAGGTGGAACGCCCCAGCGAGCGAACGTTGTGCGGCCACATCGACGTATCGCCGCGCGGAGTCAAGAACTGGCAGGCGCCGTTCGCTCCGGCGGGAACGGTGCAGAACAAGGTGGCCGACGCCGCCATGGCGGAACGGATGTCCTTCCACGCGGCGATGGGCCACGCCTGCGGGCGGAACTTCTCCGCTTCCAAACACCTGGACAAGTACAAGCAGTTCGACTGGCAGAAGCCCTGGCTACGCGACCTCCCCGCGGGCCAGTGGACGCCATTCTCGGCGGAACGCCCGTGATCGAATTACGCTTCGAATGCCAGCCCGGGTGCACGGCATGCTGCGAACAAAAGGGCTGGGTGTACATTACCGAACGCGACATCGTGCGCCAGGCGGAGTTTCTCGGGCTTTCGCCCGCCGCCTACGAAGCGCGCTACGTCTACAGGACCAAGAATCAGCTCCGGCTGCGTAAGCCGCCGGGCAAGGCGTGCCATTTCCTCGAGAGCGGCCGTTGCGCGATCCACCCGGTGAAGCCGGTCCAGTGCCGGCTGTTCCCGTTCTGGCCGGAACTGGTGGAGGACCGAGCCTCATGGGACGGCGCGGCGGTCTATTGTCCTGGAATCGGGAAGGGCGGTCTGGTACAGATCGGCGCGGCGATGGAACTCGCGAGCGAAATGAAAACCGCCTATCCTTATCAATATTGAACGGACGTCAGACGAATGCTTCCTCGGGAAACGGCTCGATGCGGGAGGAGCCGGCGAACTCCTCGCCCATCAACGACGTCCGCTCCTGGCAGGGAACGCAGTACTTGGCCCACGGAATCGCGTGAAGGCGTCTCGGCGAGATCGGCTCCTCGCACGCCTGGCAAACTCCATAATCGCCGGAATCCATCCGGTCGAGAGCTTCGTTCACCAGGCGTAGCGTCTGGTAGCTCATCGCGTTGCGGCGCACGGTGATGAACTCTTCGTTCCCGGCCTGGGCCTGATCGTCCTCGGCGACGCGGCCGTGGAACGATTTGGCCTCCCGCCGGAGCCCTTCAAGGGCGAAAGAAAGCTCGCCACGTTGGGCCAGCAGTTGGCCTCGCAAGCCCGTTCGGATATCTGACATCAACGCCTCCTCATAAATAGTGCGTTGAAGAGGGAAAAACTCTCACTCCGCGCGAAAATTATTTTTCGGCGGGTATAGCCTTGGCCAGATCGCCCAGCAACTGCCGCTCCTCGGCATTGAACTTCGCCTTGAACTCGTCGCCTTCCAGCCGCGACACTCGCTCTTCCGGCGTCATCCCGCGCAACGAGTTCAGTTCGCGGCGGACCGGGCCTTTCCGCTCGACCGGGAGTTTGTTCATCGTGGCCAGCCCGTCGGTGACGGCGCGGCGCTGCTCCGGCGTCATCCGCTGCGAAGCGCGAACCAGCCGCTCGCGCTGTTCGGGGGTCATGCCGTTGTAGGTGTCCAGCCGCTTTTCGATCACGCGCCGGCGGTCCTCCGGCAGGTTGGCGAGAGCTTGCTTCCGCTTGTCCTCCGGCATGGCGCTCAGGCGGTCGAGTTGGCGCTTCACGGCCTTGGGATTGGCGCCCTTCTTGCGTAACCCCTGGCCCACGCCGCCTGCCTTGACGCGGGGGACCTGAGCCGCACTGGCGCCGCTGGCGAGCATTAGGGCGATCAGTACCGCCGCCAGTCGAATCATCGCGTCATAGAGCCTGGCTCGCCGGCAAGTCGCCGTCGGCGAGGCTCCCCTCGAGCTGCCGCAGCACGTCGACATCGGCCAGCGTCTTCTCGACCTGCTCCATGTCGATCGACTCGGCCTGGACCGCGGGCGCCGCGACCGGAACCTCGGCGGCGGGCCGGAAAAAAAACACACCCACCAGCAACGCGCACGCCGCCGCCACCGGAACGGCGGGGCGGAACAGGGCATCGAGCGGACCGCTCCAAGCCGAGCGAAGCCGGCTCCAGAAGCCGGCGGGCCGTAGGCGCTCGGACTCGATGCGCGCGAAGAGGCGCTCGTCAAAATCGGCCGAAACCGGCGCGGGCTCCCATCGGTCCAAAGCGTCCCAGACCGCGGCCTGCGCGGCGGCCACGCTCTGGCAATCGCCGCATTGGGCGATATGGCGCTCGATTCGCGCGGCCAATTCCGGTTCGAGTTGCCGGTCCAGATACTCGAGCAGCAACCCGGCGGACTCCTGGCCTTGCACCGGACACGGGAACGGATTCGGCTTGCTCATGGATTCTCCCCTTCAGGCGCCCAAGTGCGCCAGGCGCGAACGAAGCGTCTCGTAGGCGCGGAACAGCAGCGACTTCAAGGCGGCTTCCGAACACTCCAGCGTGCGCGCGATACTCGCGTAGTCCATGTCCTGGTACTTATGCATCAGCACCGCCGCGCGCTGCTTTTCCGGTAACGCCTCCACGGCGACGCGGACCTCCGAGAGCCGCGCCTGCCGCACCATCGTCTGCTCCACGTTCTCGCGCAGGTCCGCTACCTGGCGAACCGCGCCCTCCACCACTTCCTGGTCCAGGCTCTGGCCGCCTCTCTCGCCCTTGTGATCCCGCAGCCAGTTCAGCGCGAGATTGGTCGAGATACGCATCATCCAAGTGGTGAACCTGGCCGACGGCTCATAGGACTGGCGAGCCCGAAAGATCCTGACGAAAACCTCTTGCGCCAACTCCTCGGCCACGGCGCGATTCACGACCATCCGGAACAGGAACTGGATCACGTGGCCGCGGTGCCGGTCCACCAGTATCGAGAAACCGGCCATGTCTCCGGCCTTGACCCGGAGCATCAACTCCGCGTCGGGATCGGGCAGGGTGGCATCGATACGGCGGTCCCGTACCCCGGCTATCTCCAAGCCGCTCATGGTCATCGCCGCGCCCATGAGTGAGTGAACACGGGCTCCCGGGGAATGTTTCGCCTCCTTTTCACTCATGTGGGGAACGATGCCAACTCGGTGTATCGGGATCCCCCCGCCTCGGGCTCGCTCAGGTAGAGATGGAACTCCCGCGCCACGAAGGAGCCGAATTCGGAAGAGCGCATCGAGGCGATGGCCCGCCGCAAGGGCGCCAAGTCCGGCGCCGGTCCCCCGCCCCGAGGTTCGATACGGGCCAAGGTCAAGTGAGGCGTGTAGGGCTTGGTCTCCGCGGCCGCGCCCAATTCCGCGCACGCGGCATCGGTAGCGGCGGCCAGTTCGCGCAATGCTTGCGGCGCGTGGATCGCGGCCCAGAAGATCCGGGGATTGTGCGGCGTCGGGAACCAGCCGAATCCGCGAACGGCGACTTCGATGGGACCCCGGGGCGGGATCTCCGCCAGCCGCGACTTCAGTTCCTCCAGGCGTTCCGCCGGCCACTCTCCGATGAATTTCGTGGTAACGTGCAAGTTCGCGGCCTTCGACCACCGGATCTTGGCCAGCGGCCTACAGGCCGCGATCACCGCGTCGATCCGGCCAACGGTCTCCGCCGGCAAGTCCAATCCCGTGAACAAGCGCATCGCCGTCCTCCATTCTAATCCGCGCGGACCGATGTCCGCGGACGAGATCCTGGCGCTGCCACCGCTAGCCCGTGAATTCTACCTGCGGCCAGCGGCCGAAGTCGCACGAGATCTGATCGGCCACGCGATCGTGCATCGTGAGGGCCGCCGGCGCGTCACCGCTGGACGCATTGTCGAAGCCGAGGCCTATCTCGGCTTGGCGGACGCGGCCGCGCACGCATACCGGGGGCTCACCGCTCGGACGCGCGTCCTCTTCGGACCGCCGGGCCATGCCTACGTCTACATCATCTATGGCATGTACGACTGCCTGAACCTGGTGGCCGAACCGGAGGGATCTCCCGGCTGCGTGCTGATCCGGGCGCTGGAACCGCTGGCCGGTCTGGATGCGATGCGGATCCGGCGCGCCAAGGCGCGTCGCGTGGAGGATCTATGCTCGGGACCCGGACGGCTCACCGCCGCCCTGGGGGTCACCAAGGTCCGGCACTACGGCGCCGATGTCGTCTCTGGCGCTCTGAGCGTGAGGCGGCTGCCCCTCGACGACGGGGAGGAGATCGCCGTGACCCCGAGAATCGGGATCAAGGACAACATCGACTGGCCGCTGCGGTTCGTGGTGGCAGGCAGCCCTTTCGCCAGCCGCTGATCAGTCCTTGGCCTTGGGAGCGACGAAGTCGGCGGGAAGCGCCGAGCCCGCGCCGAAGAAGTAGTTGTCCATTTGCTGGAGCACGAATTCCTGCGCTTCGGGATTGCCGAGATTGAGCCGGTACTCGTTCATGAGCATCTTCATGTGCTCGATCCACATCTTCCAGGCGTCCTTGGAGACCGAATCGTAGATCTTCTTGCCCAAGTCGTTATCGAATGGTGGCTCGGCGAGACCCACCATTTCTTTCTGGAATTTGACGCAAAAAACCGTGCGCTTGCCCGTGGTGTCCTCGGGGCGCGTGGGGGGGACGCTACATGCCATAAGTTCTAGGATAGCGCGTCCCCTGGAGTCTTGGAGCCGTTAGTACCGATCGCGGCGATCACGCCCGCCGCCACCACCACCGCCGCCGCCGCGGCGATCGCGTCCACCGCCACCACCGCCGCCGCCCGGCGTCATCGGACGGGCTTCATTGATCACCAGCGCGCGGCCAAGCAGTTCCTTGCCGTTGCACAGGTTGACGGCCTTTTCGCCTTCCGCCTGATCGTTGATGTCCACGAAGCCGAAACCGCGAGCTTCGCCCGAGAACTTGTCGCGCACCACCGTTACCTGGTCCGCTCTCACACCGGCCTGCGAGAAAAAGCTCTGCAGGTCGGACTCATTCGCCTTGAAGGGGAGATTCCCCACGTACAACCGCATTCTAACGGTCACTCCTTAACTGCCACGCGGACCACCCAGCGGCCCGGTGTTTTATCCAGCACCCGTCAGTTCTCGGGTTGGGTCGGAACCATGAGTGTCTCGAATCGAAAAGGAACGAACGCTCGACGGACGGCCAACTTCAAACCGGCAGGGCTGCACTCATAGTGCCAGAGTCGGCGGCCGAAGTCAAAGGGATGGATTAGCCCGGCTTAATGCGACGGCTTGCGCGCCAGGGCGATCGCGGCCAAGGCGAGCACGCCCGCCGCGATCAGTTCGGCGTCGCCAGCGGCCGCCGCGGCGCCGGAGGGGCCTCCGGCAAATACAAGGACTGGCGCCAGCGCCAGCGACAAGGCGGCAAGGACAATCTTCATGACCGCCTATCGGGCGGCCCGGCGGCGAGCGATAGGCACAACCCCGAGGTGGCGCCCAAGATATGCTGTTAGAGATGACACCCGCCGAAGGACGCCCCGTCCGGGACTCCGCCTCCACGCTCTCCGAAATCGCGCTGCCGAACGACGCCAATCCGCTCGGGACGCTGTTCGGAGGCAAACTGATGCAGTGGGTCGACATGGCGGCGGCGCTGGCCGCGTCCCGCCACGCGCGCAGGCACGTGGTCACGGCGGCGGTGGACTACATGACGTTCCTCCAACCCGTGAGAATCGGCCAGTTGGTGGTGCTGAAGTCGTCGGTCAACCGGGTGTTTCGGACTTCCATGGAAGTCGGGGTGAAGGTCTTCGTCGAGGACTTGACCTCGGGCGACGTGAAGCATGTCTCGTCGGCATATCTCACGTTCGTTGCGTTGGACGGGGAGCGCACCCGCGCGGGCATCCCGCAGGTGGTTCCGGAGACGCCGGAAGAGCACCTGCGATTTCAGGAGGCCGGCGAGCGCCGCCAGCACCGGCTGGACATGCGGGCTCGGGCGGTGGAACGGGATCGGGTGGCGGCGGAGGCGGCGGTCCGGCAGGGCGAAAAGTAAACGTTCGAACTCATTCATCCTTGGCCTGACGCTACTGTTGGGTTCCGCCACATTGGCGCGGGCGGACCTGAACGTGAAGCCGTGCGTGGCGGAACCCGCCGTTCAAGACTTGTCGTGAGGATGCGCCACGGCGTCCTCGTGTGGCCCGTGGTCGAACGCGCCCGGTGGACCGGGAGTCACCGCGTTCACCGTCACGCAATAGCACCGGCGGCAAGCGCCGGGAGCCGGATCGCAGGCTCCCGGCGCGCGTCGAGCGGTTGCGGTTAGCTTTCCGCCTTGTACATGTACTTGATCGCCGGCTTGTAGATCATCGCCGCCGTGGCGCCTTCGCGCGCGATCTTCAGACACGCGCGGTCGTACCACTCGAGGATGCCCTTCACCTGCTCGCCGTCCTTCAAGACGACGACCATGGGCGTTTTCAGTTGAATCTGCTTGGTGTAGTAAAAGTTCTCCGCGTTCGTGTTTTCCGGAGGAACCGGCTTCTTCTGCGGCGGAGCTTGAATCGGGGGTAGGAACTGCTTTTTGGGCTCGACCCGTTCCTTCGTCGACTGGAAGGAAGGTCGAATCAGCTTACGGTTGGCGGCCTCCACGGGGCACTCCTTATGATTGCGGGATTAACGGCGGTCCGAAAAAGCGAAGAAAAACGCGATGGGTCCGGGACCGCTTGTTAACAAATCTGATCCCATGGATAGCACACCCTCGGTGGGCAAGCAAGCTCGGGCGGTCCGTCAGGCCTCGGGCGTCGAGCGCCGGAGGCTTCCCATGTAGCGGGCTTTTCGCGACAGCCACCAGCGCGGCAGCAGGCTCTCGCGGTAGTCGGACCAGTTCGACGTCACCACGTAGATGCCGAACGAGAGCGTGCTCACCGCGAAAATCGTCACGAAAGCGATCGACGCCCAGTGGGGAAACGCGGCCGGTTCGAACAGCGTCTTGGCGAACGAGCCGGCGAAGTTCATGCCGAAAAATCCGGTGACCACCGCGCCCGCGCCGAGAATCAGGCTCAACATCGCCAAGCGGTTCACCGCCTCGGTATTCCGGAACTGATGGTAGTTGTGCAGCGAGTGGTTCAGCTTGTCCACCTCTTCCTCCACCTCGCGCTTCATCGATTCCACGCGAAACTCGCGGATCTGCATCAGGAAGTGCTCGTTCTCCTCGTCCTTGTTCGCCAGCTCGTCAAAGTACCAGTAGTTGGAGAAGTGCAAAAACTCCGACCGCAGATCGGAGGCGATGCGGATGTTGTCGCTCGATAGCCGGTGCGATTGCTGATCCACGTAGAGCCGCCGCGAGACCAGCGCCGTGCGTTCGGCGAAGTCGAGCAGCGTCGCGCGGTAGAACAGCGCCACCAGAGCCATCAGGTAGTAGCGTGTGGTGAACATCCGGTGGATGAGGAAGCCCTCGCGGAGGTCGTGCTCGTCGCAATCGAAGCTGCCGATGGAGCAGGTGATGTTGGAATAGCTGGTGAAGCCGTAGTAAGTGCCCTGGTGCGCCCACCGGCGGTACATCTGCCGGTACATTTCGCTCGACACGAACGCGGGATCGTAGCGGTAGTTCTCGCCGGCGCGGTCGACGTAGAGCAGCCGGCTCAGCAGCACCTCGTAGTCGTCCGACTTCACGAAGTCCTCGGGCACGCTCGACGGATCGACGGTGGCGTAGGTGTAGACGATCATGCGCTCATCGAGCACCGGCTCGTATTCCTGGCGCGGGTAGTCGGCGAAGTACAGCAAGGCCTGGATGGTGCGGGCGAGCGGCGGCTGAAACCCCGACATCTCCACCTTGTCGAACGTCTCCTCCACCAGCACCTCTGGCTCGCCGCGATCGGGTTCCCACACGAACGCCATCCGTTTGGGAACGCGCCCTTCCCGCAACTGCCGCCGGCTGGACGGATAGATCTTGCGCAACATCTCGTTGATCCACAGCGCCTGCGCCGCGGTCAAATGCAGCGCTTCCACGCCGATCGAGAGGATCGCGATACCGTTGGCGAACAGGAACAGCCGCAGGTCGGTGATCGCCACCTTGGCGCGGCGGCCCTTGGCGTCCTCGGCATCGAACCAGAGCTTGCCGCCGGCGAGCGGGATCTCGAAGCACTGGAGCAGCGATTCGTTCTCGGTCGCGTCGGTGAACTTCTCCGCGCTATCGAAAAAGACCCGCCGGACAAAAGGATGGAAGAACACCATGTCCTGATAAGCGGGACTGTCGATATCGAAAGTCGTGTACGCGGCGCGCTTCCAGCCTCCCAGGCGGGAGGCGAACCGGCGGCCCACCTCGTGCGGCTCGTGCTCCAGCCACTCCTCCAGACCGTTGATCCACGAAGGATGCTTGCAGAAGACCGCCGGATGATCCTCGGCAACCGCCTGTTTGTCGATGGAGACCGGCAGCAAGAAATACGTGTGGAGGTGCTGAAAGCGCACCGGCATCGCGAACGAGTATAGCAGGCGGCCCCGGCGCTACGATGGTGAAATGCGTCTCGCCATATTAGCAGCGGCCTTGCCGCTTTTCGCGCAGGATGATATCGCCGCGCGGCCGGCGGCGCGGAAGGCTCTCTCGCGCATTCAGGCGCGTCACGAGGCCGACCTGGCCAAGCAGGTGGAGATCGCCGAGATCCCGGCTCCGACCTTCCACGAGGGCGAGCGAGCGCGGTTCCTCGAACGGGAGTTCCGACGGCTCGGGTTGAAGAACGTCGAGATCGACGCCAAGGGGAACGTGCTCGGATGGCGCCCCGGTTCCACGGACAAAGCGTTGGTGGTGGCCGCGCACCTCGACATTTCCTTCGCGCCCGGCGTGGTGACAAAGGTCCGCAAGGAAGGGGCGAGATGGCACGGCCCCGGTCTGGCCGACGACAGCCGCGGATTGGCCGCGCTCCTGTCGATCGCCGACGCGCTCGATCACGCGGGGATTTCGACGAAGCGGTCGCTGTTGTTCGTGGCCAACACGGGCGAGGAGGGGCTCGGCGACCTGATGGGCGTCAAGTACCTGTTCCGGGAGAGTCCGCACCGGTCCAAACTCGAGGCCTTCATTTCGATCGACGGAGCCGATCCCGCTCGCGTCACCAACGCCGGCACGGGCGTCAAGCGCTATCGCGTGACGTTCCGCGGACCCGGCGGACATAGCTGGGGTAACTTCGGCCGTCCGAGTCCGTCGCACGCAATGGGCCGCGCGATCGCGAAGCTGGCCGATATCGACGTGCCGGCCAAGCCGAAGACGACTTACAACGTGGGGCGCGTGGGGGGCGGAACCGCCGTCAATGCAATCGCCGAGGAAAGCTGGATGGAAGTCGACCTGCGCTCGGAAAGCCCGTCGGAGCTCGACCGGATCGAGGTGAAGCTGCTCGAGGCGGCTCGCACGGCCGCCGAGGAGGAGAACCGGAAACGCGAGGCATCCGGCGCGAAGGTCGCGATGGAGGCCAAACTGGTGGGGAATCGTCCGGCCGGCGAGACACCTGCCACGTCGCCTCTGGTCAAGTCGGCGATTTGGGCGGCGAAAGCGACCGGCCACACGCCCGAACTCCGCGTGGGCAGCACCGATTCGAACCTCCCGATCAGCCTGGGCATCCCGGCGGTGACCCTGGGTGGCGGCGGACGCGCCGACAACGCGCATTCGCTCGACGAATGGTTCGAACCCGCGGACGCCTGGAAAGGGCCGCAAACGGTGTTGCTGACGATCCTCGCCTTCGACGAGAATTAGGCATGCTCGCCGCGCTGGCCATCACTGTCGCCTGGGACTTCGAGGGCGGCTCGCTCGGCCGCGTGGAGACCGTGACGCCGTTGCACGTGCGATGCCACGTGGCCGGTCAGAGCGATCAGGACGGGCGCAACCGGCAAGCCAACTGGTACTACTTTCGCGTCGATGGCGGCGCGGGCCAGGCGGTCACCGCCGACCTGGTGAACCTGCCGGGCGAGTACAACTACAAGCCGAACCGCGGCGCGGTGACCAAGGACACGCTGCCCGTCTGGAGCGAGGACCAGCGTCACTGGACCCACTTCGAGTCCGCCGAGTACGACCCCGCCGAGCCGCGCCTGCGCCTTCGGTTCGCGCCGAAGTCGAACCGCTTCTGGATCGCGCACGTGCCGCCCTACGGCAACCGGGACCTCGACGCGCTGCTCGCATCGCTACGCGGGCCGGGTCTTCGCGTGGAGCGCATCGGACGCAGCGTCGACGGCCGGGATATCCCGCTGGTGACGATCACCGATCCACTCGTGCCGGACTCGCGAAAGAAAGTGGTGTGGCTGATGTTTCGCCAGCACGCCTGGGAATCCGGCTCGTCATGGGCCGCCGAGGGCGCGATGCGCTTCCTGATGTCGAACGGGCCGGAGGCGGTCCGCATCCGGCGCGGTGCGATCTTCCGTCTGTTCCCGATGTGCGATCCGGACGGTGTGGCCGGGGGCGGCGTACGATTCAACAAGCATGGGTTCGACCTGAACCGGAACTGGGACGTGGACAATCCGTCGAAGATGCCCGAGATCGCGGCGCAAAAGAAGGCGGTGCTCGACTGGGTGGACTCCGGCCACCGGCTCGACCTGTTCCTGACACTGCACAACACCGAGACGGGCGAGTATCTGGAAGGTCCGCCGGGAGACGACGAGGCGTTCGGCGCGCTCGGCGGGAGGTTCTTCGAACTGCTGAAGGAGCACTCGACGTTCGCGCCCACGCGGCCGTTTTTCCGCGGCGCGGCGACCACCACCGAGGGCAAGCCCGGCCGCATGACGGTGAGCCAGGGGCTGTACCTGGCGCGGAAGCCGCCGGCGTTCGGGATGGAGCAGATGATTGCGCGGAACCCGAGGCTCGGGCGGCTGCCCTCGGTCGATGACCGGAAGGCATTCGGCGAGGGTCTGGTTCGCGCCGCGTGGCTCGCGGTTCAGTAGCTGAACTTCAGCGAGAACGTCCAGGACCGCGGCACGTCCTGGCCGGTGATCGTGCCGAAAGCGGTATTGGTCGGCGTGGTGTTGGGGCCCGAAAGGTTAGGGTGGTTCCAGGAGTTGAGGCACTCGGCGCGGAACTGGAAGACTCCTTTTTCGGCGAGCCGGAAGCTCTTGATCACCGAGAAATCCCAGCGGGACTGTCCGTCGCCGCGGATGCCGGAGAGGCGCAGGGGAGACACGCGCAGATTGCTCGCCAGTTGCTGCGCGTTGTTCTTGTTGAAGCCCGCGTCCGTGTTGAACCACCGGTCGACCCTGCGCTGGCTCTTTGGCAACACCACCGAATCGGGATTACCGGTGAACAGAGTCCAAACATCGCCAAAGCAGAGCGGCGGTCCGCTCTGCTTCTGCACCACGCCGTTCAACTGCCATCCGCCGGCGAAGAACTCGAGCGGTTTCGGCATGCCCGCGCCCCACTTGCGTCCGCGTCCGAACGGAAGCTCCCAGATGCCGCTGGTGACGAGGCGGTGCGGACGGTCCAGATCGGAGATCGACCGGTAGGGCATGGGGTCCACCGCGTTGAGGAACTCGGTGGCCTGCATATTCTTCGAGAAGGTGTAGGAAACCTGGATTGTGTAGCCTTTCGAGAATCTCTTCTCGATCCGGGACTGCAGCGAGTGGTACCAGGAAAAGCCCGCCGGATCGTTGAACGACACATTGCCGAACTGCGGAAACGGCCGGAGCAGGTTGCCGCGCGAGGTGTTCCGTCCATAGATGGGGTTCGTTCCGAAGAACGGATTGGGGAACTGCTCGCTCAGGAAGTCGATGGTGCGTGGATCGCGCGCCCGCGACGTGCTCAGAAAACTCGCGGGCGTGGTGTTGAGCTGCCGCGTAACGCCGAGCCTGGCGCCGCGGCTGGCGACGTACGTCGCCTCCAGCAGAAACTGCCGCGGCAGAACCTGTTGAAATCCGCCCGACCAACGTTGCGTGTAGGCGTGCAGCCGTTTGGCCGGGAAGAACGAAACATTCTGTCCCAGGTTCGTGGAAAGCCCGCCCGAGGCGCCCAGCGGCTGCAACAGTCCGTTGGGAAACGGATTCGCGGTGGTGGCGGCGAAGGTCAATCCGTTGTCGAGAGAGGCCTGGATCGGCGTCGACAGGCTGAAGCCGGTTTGGATCGAATCGGACTTGTTCACGCCCAACGTGTCGAAGAACATGCCGTATCCGGCGCGGAAAACCGTTTGCGGCGCCACCTGCCAGGCGAGGCCGATCCTCGGCATGAAGTTGTTGCGCTCTCCCTTCCAACTGGTGCGCGGATTGCCGTTGACGCCGCTGAACGTGAGCCCGCCCTTGGCGCTGAATTGCGCCAAGGGGAGTTCCGGAACCAGACGGCCGGCGGCGTAGTTGGCGCGCGCGGCCGCTTCCACCGGACTTGCCTGGTTTGACGCGAACCCCGCCACCGAACGGTTGTACCGCTCGGTGACCGGCGTTTCCAGTTCGTAACGAAGGCCGAAGTTCACCGTCAGTTTCGAACTCACCTTGTAATCGTCGTGGAGGAACAGACCCAGGTAGTTGTCCTGCTCGGCCAGGGTCGCGGTGCGCGTCATCGCGCCGTCGGGCACGCCCAACAGAAGAGACGCCAGTTCACCGCCCAACTGCGGCGCCGGCGAATTGTCCAGTGGACCGCGAGTGTAAGTGGACGAGAATGCGAGTTGCGGAGACAGATCGTCGGGGAAGCGCCCCTGGTTCTCGCGATAGGCGCGGAAGTCGGCGCCCATGCGGAAGCTGTGATCGCCCCGCAGCTTGGTGACCGTCCCGGCGATGTTATGCGTGGTCGAGTAGTTGCCGCCGTCGCCCGATTCATTCGCGCTGAGTTCGGTAAGCGACCCCGCGGTGACTCTGGGGAACGCCGCCAGACTCTTGGGCACGGCGTTGACCACGGAAGGTCCGAAGCCCAGCGAAGCGAGGTCGAAACCCCGGCTGATGCGGCGTTCGGTGAAGTTCGCGTAAGTGATTCCGTAGCGCACGTTCAGCAACAGCGACGGGCCGAAAACATAGACGTCATCCAGCGTCAGCCCCTGATTCTGGCGGTTCAAGATGATGCCGGTGGCCAGCGTGTCGAAGCGCCTGTTCTTGTCCTCACTGCTGTCCAAAATAGATCCTGATCCGCGGCTTCCGATGATCCGGCGTTAGGTCGAACCGGCTCGGACGCCGTTACGCGGTGGATGGCCGCCGGGGCCAACCGGGCGTGACGCTACCCTACCGGCCGTGAGGGGGAGAACTGGCCTTCGAAGGGATCAGTCCAGGGAGGCCTTGAACTTTCGGAAACACGGCGTACTTTCTTAGTTATGGTTAGGGACGGCGCTGCGTGTCAAGCGATATCTATCGCATATCGATACGAGATACGATCGGTACGATACCGCGCCGCGCCTCTAAGTTGTAGGCCAAGTCCGGAGTTGTCCGGAGTCTTCGGGGCCTTGATCCTAGTGTACTGTCCTCGAAATAACTGGACAGCTACTGCTTCTTCCTCCTTGTCTTTGGTAGCGTGCAGCCGGGTTGGATTTTCTCCAGAGTCTGACGGCAGCGCGACAGCTTTTCCACGATGGAGTCCACTGTGGCAGTCCACACGAACGGCTTCGGGTCTTTATTCCATGATGCCCGGAACGCCTCGATCGCCTTCTTGAGATCGTCGACGCTGAGAAATACGCCGCGTCGTATGGCTTTCTCATCCAGTTCAGCAAACCAGCGCTCGACC
>SYLY01000247.1 GCA_005808475.1 Acidobacteriota bacterium | reverse complement strand
GCCGACATCGCCAGATCCGAGATCGTCGCAGTAGATCATGACGACGTTGGGCGGCTTTGCCGCGGCGGACTGGGCGGTGGCGGCGCCGGCGGCGGCGAGGAATTGACGGCGTGTCGCGGGCATCCTACGGATCGTACTACATGCGGCAGGAGCGGCCCGGCTTGCCCTGGGAGGGCGCGCCAGGGCTGAGGAGAAGCAGTCCGCCACCGGACCCTTGCACCCGCTGGTGTGGCGATTCCGGGAGTTGCGCGGCGAACCCGGCGGGAACCAGGAAGTCCGCGCCGGGGCTGCCGCTGACCAGTTCGGCGAGGCTCCCCGGATCGGGCAGCGCGATGACGGTGGCGAACGCCTCGGCGTCCGGCAAGCCCCAGGCGCGAAGTTCGGGTTCGAAGCGGGCGCGGGCGTTGGCGAAGTCCAGGTAATCGGCGGTCCGCACGGTGACGCCCATGGATTTGAAGTCGAGTGAAAAGCCCTTGGGTGGTTGCGCGCCGCCGGGGATCGCATAGCGGACTCGCGGGATCGGCAGCACCGTGGCGTGGAACTGATCCTCGGCGTTGACGACGATCAGGTCGTTGGAGCGGCCCGCTTCGCAGCGGCGCTCCAGCAGGTCCACTCCGGCCAGAGTTTCGGCGGGCGGGCCGGGCAGGCGAAGCAGCATGAGCACGCCGAGCGCGGCGGCGGCGAACCTCGGCATGGGCGCGTAGGCTCCGGCGATCCAGGCGAGAGCCGGGACGAGCAACGTCAGGTAGGTCGCATTTCGATATTGATAGCTCGACATCGACAGTAGCGCCACGGCGGCCCAGGCGAGCGGCACGGACCGGCGTTCGCGGCGCGCCGCCACTATCGCACCGGGGATCGCGGCCAGCGTCAACAGGCAGAGCGCCGGATCCCAATCCCAGAGCCGGCGCGGGTAGAATGCGAGGCCGGCCTCGGAGGTCTGCTGCGGTGGAGCGCCCGCGCCCCAGGCGAGCAGTTCCACACCGACGAACTCCTCCACGAACCAACGCGGGTGGGCCGCGTATTGATAGGCGAACCACGGCGCTGCGAGGACGGCGGCGGCGGCGGCGGCCGTGAGGGCGCGTCTCCACGCGCCGCGCTCGCGAGCCACACAGACCACCAGGAGCAGCACCGGAACGGCGGCGGCCACGCCCTTGATCAGAACCGCGGCGGCGATCGCCAGCGCGACGGCTCCTCTCGATCGCGGGTTCTCGAGACGAGGATCGCGCCAGAGCAGCGCCGCGACCGCCGCGACGCAGGCCGCAAGGGGCATGTCCGTCATGTTGCGGCGAGCCATCGACGCGAAGATGAAGTCGCCCGCCGCCAGTCCGGCGGCCAACGGGCCGGCGAGCCGCAGCAGCATGGCGCAGATGGCGGCGGCAGCCAGTAGAGAGGGGAGGCGCGCGGCCACGGCTCCGGCGCCGAACGCCTCGATCGACGCACCGGAGAGCCAGTAGAGCAGCGGCGGTTTGTAGAGGAAGAAACGGTCCAGGAAACGCGGAGTCAGCCAGTCCCCGCGCTCGGCCATCCGAATGGCGGCGTGCGTATAGACGGCTTCGTCCTGGGCGCCGATCCGTCCGATGGGATCGAGGTAGCCCGAGCCGATCCGCGTGTCGCCGGCGCGCCAGGCGAACAGCAGGAAGAAGAGCGCGAACGCCGCCGCGTGCCTCGCCATCCGCTCCATGATGACAGGTTCTTCCGCGATCGCGCCGCGTTATGATCGGAGTGAGGAGGATTGATGGAAAACACGGTCGAAGTTCGAGCGGACTCCGAAGAGGAGATCGGTCAACCGGCCTCCGGCGGGACGCCTCCCCTGTACCTGCCGTCAAAGCCGCTTCCGACCGAGGCGGAGAGGGCGGCGGTTCGCGCCTCGGTAGCGGAACTTCGGCGGCTCCTTGCGGAAGACGGTATTGACCCCGAAGAAATCATCGAGGAATTCGATCGGGGACGGAGGAAGAACCGGGAGCGCGGCCGTTGAAGCTGTTGGTGGTCGACGCCAACATCTTGATTCGAGCGGTCCTTGGAACCCGGACATTCCGGCTCATCGACGACCATTTGGCTCTGGTCGAATTTGTCGTACCGGACACGGTAGTCCGTGAGGCCGGAGAAAGGCTCCCCGCGATCATGCTGCGCCGGCGTGGCGGCGGCGAAGCAGCGGGCGTGGCGCTCCACGAACTCATGCGCTACTTCACCATCGCGCCTGCCTCGACCTATTGGAGCCTCGAGGCCGCCGCGCGACGACGGATCGGTCACCGCGACCAGAACGACTGGCCGGTTCTCGCCTTGGCGCTTTCCGCCGGTTGCCCGATCTGGACCGAAGACAAGGACTTCTTCGGCTGCGGCGTCGCCACCTGGAACACCCGCAACATCGAAATCTACACGGAAACCGCGTAGCCTCTCTTCTATCCGTCCGCGCCGTCCCGGCTGCGTCCGCACGATTCCCGCCACTCCCCGAGCGCCTGGCGCATCGAACGGACTCGCGCCGGTTCGCGATCCGCCAAGTTCACCGTCTCCGCCGGATCGGCGTCGAGGTCGTAGAGCAGGTCGCCCGACGGCTCGAGATTGGTCAGCAGCTTGTAGCGATCCTCGACCCAGGCCATCTTGGGCGAACCACGAGTGTCGCCGATCGTTTCAAACGGAATCGGGCGTTCGCGTTTCCGCCGCCGGCCGTCCAGTACCGGCATCAGATCGATGCCGTCGAGCGGGCGCTTCGGTGCTGGGACTCCCAGCGCGGACAGAATCGTCGGCAGGTAGTCCGAAGTGGAGCAGGCGGCGGAGATCGTCTTCGGCTTCGGAAACCGCGCCGGCCACTCGAGCAGCCCTGGCACGCGAATGCCGCCTTCGAACAGGCTCCGCTTGCGGCCTCGCCACGGTCCCGCCGATCCTGGCGATTTCTCGTCCAGCCGGTCTCCCTCGGGTCCGTTGTCGGAGCAGTACCAGAGCATGGTGTCGTTGGCCGCTCCCATCGAGCGAAGTTCGCGGCGAAGGCGTCCCATCTGCTGGTCGAGCGCGGTCAGCGCGGCCCAGTAATGCTGCCGTTGCGGGGCATGGCCGGCGAATCGAGCGCGCAGTTCGGCCGATCCCACCACGGGCAGATGCGGCGTGTGGAACCAGAGGACGGCGAAGAACGGCTGGCGGCGGCCCACCGCGGCCTTCAGGAACGGCAACGCGCGGTCGAGCATCGCCGTCGAATCGTCACCGCGCGGATCGGGTGAGACGCGCTCGCCGTCCCGCCAGTATCCAGTGGGATCGAGCGTGGAGGTCTTACGGACCGTGGAGAAGTAATGGTCGAAGCCATTGTCCGCCGGAGACGATTTCTTCTCGCCGGCGAAATCGCCCAAGTGCCACTTACCGAAGTGGCCGGTGGAGTATCCGCGCTCGCGCAGTACTTCGGCCAGCGTGATCTCCCGCGCCGGCAGCGCGTACTTGGAGGGACCTTCGCCGTTATCGGCGTTGGCGAAGAAGATGCCGTAGCGGAACGGATGGCGGCCCGTCAGACAGCTTCCGCGCGTGGGAGAGCAGACGGGCGCGCCGGAATAGAACCGGTCGAAGCGGACGCCCCGGGCCGCCATGTCGTCGAGCGCCGGCGTTCGAAGCGTGGCGTGGCCCTTGTAGCCGGTATCGCCCCAGCCCTGATCGTCGGCCATGGCGAGGATCACGTTGGGGCGCGGCGCCGGCTGGGCCGCCGCGGCCAGGGCGCCGAGAAATGCCCGCCGGCGCACTTACTTCGGCTCCAGGGATCGCAGCAACTCGTCCACCTTCAGCGCGATCGTTTCCTCGACGGCCCAGCCGTATGGGGCCGGTAACCCGTATTCAGGGATCCCTTCCGTGCCCTCGTAACCGCCTTCCTTCAGCACGCGCAACGACGGGATGTAGGACAGCAGTTCGTTGTTGTAGCCGGCGACCCAGGTGTTGTCGGAGCCGTACTGGCCCTTGAAACGGAGACAGTAATCGACGACGGGTTCGCCGGTCAGACCGATCATGGTCAGGCTCTTGCCGAATCGCCACACCTGCACCGGATACGGGTAGCGATCGGGGAGCTTCCCTTCCCGGTCGAGTTGCGACAACAGGTAGTTGTTGTATCGCAGGCGGGCTCCGGTGAACCGGGATCGATTGGCCACCAGTTCGTCCCGTGAAGGGGCCTTCTGGAAAGGAACCTCGGCGATGCCGTACGCCACCCGCAGCGGACCTTCGACCGGAGCGGGCTTCGCGCCCTTACCGTCGAGCACCAGTTGGGTGGCCACGGAGAGGATGCGACCGTACATCGAAGCGAGCTCGACCGACGGCGCGTCCGTGCTGTTCATGATGCGCGGGAGCGGATTGGCGTCGCCGCCGCAGCCCATCACGAACAGCGCCACCGAGCCGGGGTTCCGCTCTTCCAGGTCCTGCTGCGCGTAACCGGGATAGTCGCCGTTGATCTTGTATCCGGAAAGCGCGGTGGCATGGCAGGAGTAACCGAACGCGACCGCCTTCAGCGCGTTGCCCTCGCCGCGCACCGACAGCACCGGCACGTCGTGATCCACCGGACCGGGCAGCTTGCGCCCACCGGGGCGGGACCGGCGCCGGTTCACGGCAATTCCGGCGAGCCCTTGTTCGAACGTCAACGACGCCGGCGCGAGATTGCGGACGGCGCGGTCGATGACCTCGACATACTGGTCGTACAAGCGGCGGGTGTAACGGTCGACGGCTGCCTGCTGGTCCGGAGTGAGCGTGTAGTAGAGCTTCAGCACGTCGCCGGTGACCGGGCACGAGTGGTTGTGCGAGTAGTTGAACAGGAGCCGCTCACGGGGGATCCCGTGCATCGCGCGGACGCGCGCGCTGACCGTCTCCACGGTCTTGGTGTCGAGCCCCACCAGATCCGCGGTGGTGATCACCGAGACGGCTCCGGTGTCATCCTTCAGGGCAAGCGCCTTGATCCAAATGTCCTGCAGGATCTCGTCCGACGGACGCTCGCGTCCGCCATAGCCGGCCAGCCAGATCGGCTCGGCAGGGTTGATGTTGACCTTCGCCGCTCCCGCCAGCCAAGCCGCCGAGGCGGGCAAGCCGAGACAGGCCAACGCGATCGCGATGCGGATCATAGTTCTCCCAAGGGCCGAGTATTGCGCGCGATCTCGTCGTCGAAGCGGCGTCCCATGGCGAGGAGCCGGTCCACGACGTCGCGATTCCGCCCGGCCACGTCTTTCGACTCGCCGGGATCGGAATGCAAATGATACAACGCCATCGTCTCGACGTGCAGTTTCCATGGACCGCTCCGGATTGCCTTCAGGATGCGGGAGTTCCGGGGACGCCCTGTTTCCGGGCGGTAGGCGATGGCGCCCTCATAGATAAAGAAGGAGTCGCGCGGAGATCGCGCCGCCGGGTCGAACAGGAGAGGCGACACATCGAGGCTGTCGATCACCCGGTCCGTGGGCGGAGGCACGCCGGCCAGCGCGCCGAAAGTGGCGAAAAAGTCGATGGTGGAGGCGAACTCGGAGGTGACGCGCCCCGGCGGGATGCGGTCCGGCCAGCGCGCGATCATGGGCACGCGAATGCCGCCTTCGAAGTGCGTCCCCTTGCCGGCGCGGAACGGACCGGCGCTCCCGGCGTCGATCCCGTAGGGCAGCCAGGGTCCGTTGTCGGAAGTGAAGATGACCAGGGTGCGGCGGTCGAGGCCGAGTTCGCGAAGCGTGTCGAGGATTCGGCCGGTGGAGCGGTCGAGGTCCCGCACGACGTCCCCGTAGAGGCCGCGAGGGGACTGGCCGGCTTGGTTGGGATCGGCGAACAACGGCGCGTGTGGCATGGCGTGGGCCAGGTACAGGAAGAAGGGGCGGGCGCGATTGGAGCGGATGAAGCCGACGGCTTTGTCGGTGTAGCGAGTGGTGAGGGTGCGCTGATCGGGATTGAGTTCGAGCACCTGGTCGTCGCTCATGAGCGGCAGGTCTGGGAACCAATCGGCGGGGTAGGTCTGGCCTTGGCCGTCGTAGCCGGTTAGTTCGGCGCGGGTTCGGGCGGCGGTGAGGCGCGGGTTTTCACCGGCCGCCCGGACGGTTTTGGGATGGAACGGCCACATGTCGTTGGAGTACGGGAGGCCGAGCCAGGTGTCGAAGCCGTGGCGCAGAGGCCGGAACGGCGGCGCGTCGCCCAGGTGCCACTTGCCGGCGATCGCGGTGGCGTAGCCGCGGTTTTTGAGGTGTTCCGCGACGGTGATCTCGCCGGGGTGGATACCGGTCCTGGCGCGGGGGATGTGGTTGAACATGAGGCTGTTGCGGACCGGGTAACAGCCGGTGAGGATGGCGGCGCGGGAGGGACCGCAGAGGGGTTGGGCGTAGAAATCGGTGAAGCGGACGCCCTCGGCGGCCATTCGGTCGATGCGGGGGGTGTGGATATAGGGATTGCCGTAGCAGGAGAGGTCGCCCCAACCGAGGTCGTCGGCGAGGATGAGGACGATATTGGGAGGCTGGGATCTTTGAGAGAAAGCGGGCGCGGCGGCGGCCGCGGCGGATCGGAGGAATTTGCGCCGGTCCATGACCTTCTATTGGAACACGCGGCGGGAGGTGGGCCGGGCGGAGAAAAAATATTTTGCCGGGAGTGTAACAAAGGATGGCCCGTCCGTCATATATGTTCGCAAGTCGCTCCTGTGGAAGCTCGCCGAACAATCGCTTGGCTAAGGGGCGGCGCGCCGTGGGCGCGCCGCGTGTGTGGCGAAGTACGCGATCGAGGGCGCTGGATCGCGTGGAAACCGGCTCCTCGGGGGAGCGGGCGGAGTGACTGGGATCGGGCGTGCCTACGGGAGGTCTTCGCCGACGATGATCCCGATGAAGCTCAAAAGCTCGAACACAGGAGACCCTCCTTTCCGGGGGGATCAGGGGCGCGGCGTCAAGCCGGGCAAGGATCGACCGTCGCGCGCCCTGTCACCGGGAGAACGGAGCTCCAATGCAAATCCGGAAAAGAAGGGCTCGGAAAACTTTGGACGATTCATTCCGTGACGATCTGATCGCTTACCTAGTGCGTCTAGGTCTCACCGTTGAGAGGGCTGATGATCTTGCCCGAGCCACGATCGTTGGCCTCGAAGAGTGGCTGGCCGGGAAGTATTCGCAGCGCGATCTAGTCGAGGCCGGGCGGATGATCGCCCGGAGGCTCACGGCGCAAGGAAAGCGCCGTGAGCCGGAGGTTGAAGTCGCGAGGGCCGAACCCGATTGGAAAGGTCTGGAGACCGGCAGCGTCAGGGAGGCCATCGTTACTTCCATCAAACGATTCAGGCTGCCAAACGAAGTCGTGGACGATGTCGCCCAGGACGCGTTAAGCCGGCTATGCCTATGGCCTGCGGTCAAACGGGGGGAAGCTGACTTGATCTCCGGGGGGTGCAGAATAGCAACCAATTTGGTGATGGATCATTTCCGCGACGAGCCCAGGCGAGATCCGTTGCCAGCCGACGTGATCGATGCCAAGGGCGCGGCAAGAGGCGCACGGGAACGCAAGTTGATTTACCAACAGGCCTTGCTTGCGGGATTCGACCCCTGGTTCCCGCCGCATGAGAGCGATTTCTGGGGGCACAAATGCAAGCTCGGGAGGTCCCCCTCCGAGTTCATCGGAATGTTCGAGGCCAGCACGGTCGTCGAGTGTCTCGACAATCTCATGGAATTCTGGTCTCCGAAGGAACTGAAGCGGGTCAGGCTTCGCTTCCAGTCCACATCGGTCGGAGAGGCAACTCAGCGCCGGGCCACCTACCCCCGGCTCGAAGGGATGTACGATACGATCGTGGGCGACACGCTTATCTCGCACTACTTCAGACCCGGCGTTGAGGCGGCCGAGCAGGTGACGGATTGGTATGGCGACGTATTGAAGAGGGTCAAGAAGGTCATCGGAGGCCGTGTGCGATGAAGGTCAAACACCTTCTCTCGGAGACTCTAGTCGACTACTTCGAAGGCGACCTCACGAACGACGAGAGCTGGGAGATCGAGGAGCACCTCGCGGAGTGCGACCGGTGTTTCCGCCGCGGCGCAAAGGTCCAACGCGCCCTGCAAGCGGTCGCCGAGTTGTCACCTGACGCGATAGAGGCCGCGACCTTGGACTACGCCATCGCCCGTGGGTTTTCCCGCGCCTTCGAGCTTTTCACGGAGACTTGGGGGCCTCGCTTGAAGGCGATGTGGGCTGCGTGCTCCACGAACCCCGGTAGGTTCGCCTTGCAAGAGGGCGTCAAACTGGGAGCGCGGGAGCCGCTGGGCCGAACCGCCAGCGTGGAACCCCGGCGGCTTCAAGCTATGGTGAAAACGGCGAGAACCGGAAAGGTGACGGTCCATGTCAACGGGTTCGCCGACGAGCGGCTCGTCATGCTAGTCGACATAAAGGGCCGGCGCCCTCCCCAATTGAGGAGATCGATGGTAGGCGACTCATTTGTCGATTTCCTGTCGCCAGCCGGAACTTTTCTGATAATTTGCGAACCACCATCTTGACAGATACTTTCGATCTGTTAACTTAGATGGGATGCCGCGTCAAGACCTCGAGCGCCGCCGGGCGGTGATTGTCGGCTTCAATGGCGGGGATGGCGGCAGGCTCGAGTTCGCGCACTCGGACGCCCGACGAATAGGCAAGGTCTTGGAACGCCGCCTTCAATTCAAGACGAAAATCCTCGTCGGCAGGCAAGCAACGCCAGATCTTATCAGGCGTCATATTATCCGGGCCTCCAACGCAGACGTGCTATTGATGTACTTTTCCGGTCATGCCGACTACCTCGAGGAGGACAACGAACACCGGTTGCACCTGTGCCCGTCCATTCCGCCACCCCGGAACATCGCCCGCGTATCAATCGTCGCTTTGCACGAACTCGAGACGTTGGTGCGCGAGTTCACGCGGGCGCGGGTCTGCGTGCTCGTCGTAGACGCCTGCCGGGTCGAGACTACCGGCGGTTCCGGCGGCGCCGCTGAACTCGAAACGGGTGATTGGTTCAGAGCCTCGGACCCGCCTGTACCGGAAGAGATGCCGTGCGGAGGGAATTGGTCCGAGCGCCCCACGTTGATTACTTTGCTGTCATGCGGTCCGAACGAGGTGGCCTTCGAACACCGGTCCATCCGGAATTCGTTGTTCACCGACGCACTGTGCGAGGAACTCGAGGCTGGCCCGGAGAGAGCGTTAAACGTGATCTTCCAGAGGGCAAGCAAGAAGACGGTGCGGCGCGGAAAGAAGCTCTACGGCCAGCCGCAGCGGCCGGAGTGGTTCGGCCCCATGGACATCGACATCTGGTTGGCGCGCCGGCGACCGCGAGCGTACAACGGTCCGCGTTGTACCATCGAATAAGCGACACATGCGTTCGGCCCTCCTCCTTTTTTCCCTCCCCCTCTTCGCCCAGGTCCTCGGCGTCCCCCCGGTCAAGCCATCGCCGAACAAGGGGCCCGTCCGCGTGCAGGCAGGCAAGCCCACGGTCGCCGCTCCCAAGGCAGCGCCGGCCAAGCCTCCCGCGATCCCCCCCACCAAGCTCATCGCCACCGCCGGAGGAGAACGGATCACCGCCGCCAAACTCCGCGAACTGCTCATCGGAGCCCCGGCCATCGCCCTCACCAGCGCCAAAAGCGATCCCCGCGAGTTCCTCGAGTGGACCTACCTCATGCGCAAGCTGGCCGCCCGCGGCGAAAAGGAGGGACTCGCCGCCATGAGCCCGTACATCGACCGCCTGGATTGGTCCCGCCTCCAGATCCTCCGCACCGCCGCCTTCCAGGAGAAGCCCAAGCAGTTCGCACCCACCGACGCCGAGATCGCCAAGAGCTACGCCGATCACCCGCTCCCCTACGCGACCATGCGGACACGTATCCTCTTCGTCGCCGAAACGGAGGGCAAGGAGGCGGAGGCCAAGGCCAAGTTCCACCAGGCCCTCGCCGGCCTAAAGGCGCGCAAGCCGTTCGCGGACCTCGTCCAGCAGTACTCCGAATACACTCCCGATGGCAGCTTCCCGGAGATCGGCGCCGAATCCAAACTTCCCGCCGACCTGCGCCTTTCGATCGCCAAGACTCCGGTCAACGGCGTCACCGCGCCCTACTACATCAAAGGCCAGGGCCACTATCTCTTTCAACTCACCTCCATCGACCGCAAGCCGCTCGCGGACGTCAAGGAAGAGATTCGCAAGGGCATCCGCGAGGCGCGGTTCAAGGAATGGCTGGACGCGCAGACGAAAGCGATGAAGGTGGACATGCTGAACCTGCCCTTCTTCGCAAGCGTTTCGGGCATCGTCGCCGGCATCAGTTCACTGCCGCAGTCGAAGGAAGAGATCAAACCGGAGACGAAATTGGCTGTAGTCAACGGGAAGTTGATCACGGCCAAGGACTGGACCAATCTGGTCAAGAATCTGCCCCCGGGAATCCGCGCCAACGCGACCTCACAGCCGGTTGATTTCCTCAGCCAATACGCGCTGATCGGCAAGATCGGCGACACCATCGTCAAGGAAGGCTGGGACAAGAAGCAGCCCTGGGCGGGCCGCCTGGCCTACGATCGCGGCCAGATCCTCATGCAGGGCGTCGTGGACCGCTACATGGATGCGCTGCGCGTGATGCCCGAAGATCAGCGCAAAGCGTTCGACGCCAACCCGAGCCGCTTCGCGTTTGCCAAGGTCAAGGTGCTTTACGTCGCCTATAGCCTCACTCCGCCGCCGCAAACCGACCCCAACGCGCCGAAAATCCTCAACGAAGACGAAGCGCGCGCCAAGATGGACGGCATCGTGAAGGAGATCAAGGGTGGGGCGTCGTTCGTCGACATGGTCAAGCGCTTTTCCGAGGACGCCGACTCGCGCGCCAAGGATGGAGACGGCCCGGCGATCACCGCGGCCGATCCGGGTATCCCCGACGCCATCAAGAAGCCGGTGCTCGCCGCCAAGACGGGCGATCTGGTGGGACCGGTGAAGCTGCCCAACGGATTCTTTCTGATCAGCGTCGTGGAGGCGAGCCGCAAGACCTACGAGCAAGTCAAGGACGAGATCTACGACGAGATCCGCCAGGAGCGGTTCCAGGCTTGGTTCGACGGCGAGAAGAAGTCGGTGGAGGCCAAGGTCATCGACGCCGGGACGTTCCAGAGGATCGTGGCGGAGGAGTCCGGGAACTGAGCGGAGCGATCCCTCGGGGCGCGTCGCGGCAGATCGAATCGGCGTTACGCGCATTGCCGCGGCTGGCGGGCGCACCGGTCGAGGTTCGGTTCGCGCCCGATCTGACGGCGTCGCGCACCGGCGTCGAATCCGGTGGACGAGGAGCGCCCGTGCACGCCGGCAGCGACCTGCGGCGCCGCACGATCGTGCTGGACTCCGGCCTCCGCGGCGGCGAACTGCGCCGCATTCTGGTGCACGAGCTGTTCCACTTCGTCTGGCCGCGGCTGGGCAATCCGGCTCGCCGGTCTTGGGGAGCGGTGCTGTCCGCCGAGTTCGCGAAACGCGCCCGCGGCGATCTGGGCTGGGCCGCCGAAAGCCGCAAGGCCGCCCTGGGCCCCGAGGACCCGCGGAATCGCACCGCGGCGTGGCGCGCTTATGCTTGCGAGGCCTTTTGCGACACCGCCGCCTACCTGTGGTCCGGCGTGGAGCGGCACCCGGAGTTCACGCTGGCGGCCTCGCATCGCTCCACGCGTGCGCGATGGATGCGAAACCATCTGGGCTCCGGCCGAATCAAACTATAATGAAGACGTGCATTCCAGAATTCTGATTTGCGCCGTGACGACCGCTGTCCTGGTCTCGGTTGGCTGTTCGGGTGGATCGCCCACTTCGGCCGCGGCGGCGGTAAAACCGGAAGCCAAGCGCCGCCCGGCGCCGGACTTTTCGCTCAAAGACGCCATGGGCCGCGCCGTGACGCTCGCCGAATACAAGGGCAAAGTGGTGCTTCTCAATTTCTGGGCCACTTGGTGCGGACCCTGCAAGATCGAAATCCCCTGGTTTGTCGAGTTCGAGCAGAAGTACAAAGACAAGGGCTTCGCCGTCCTCGGTGTGAGCATGGACGAGGAAGGATTCGCCGTCGTTCGCCCGTTCGTCGATAAGAACCAGATCAACTACCGGATGGTCATCGGCAACGACAGCGTCGCGCAGCAGTACGGAGGCGTGGACGCCCTCCCGTCGTCGTTCATCATCGACAAGGAAGGCCGAATCGCCGCGACCCACGTCGGACTCGTTTCCAAGGGTGAATATGCAAGGGACATCGATGCTCTGCTCGGTATCAAGAAGAGCGGCGTTCGCCGCGATGGCGCTCCCGTTCTGGCTCTGTTCCGCGCAGAGTGATTTCGTCACGGCGGAGACTCCCGCCCGCGTGGTCGTGAAGGCCGGAGAGACGGCCGTTTCCAAGATCCAGTTCCGGCTGGCGTCCGGCTATCACACCAATAGCAACACTCCCTCCGACGAGTTCCTGATTCCGTTGCGGCTCACCTGGGAGGCGGCGCCTCTGGAAGTTCTGGCGGTCACGTATCCGAAGCCGCATCTGGAAAAGTACAAGTTTTCCGAGAAGCCGCTGTCGGTGTTCACCGGCGAGTTCGACATCGCGACCCGGTTCAAGGCGCCGCCCACCGCACCCAAGGGCGCCAGGGTCCTGACCGGCAAACTACGGTATCAGGCCTGCTCCGACAACGCGTGCTACCCGCCGAAAACGGTCACCGTGAAGTTGCCGGTCGAGGTGCGCTGACGCGGCGTCTGCTGATCCGGCCCGGCGCGCTCGGCGATTTCATCGTTTCGTTGCCGGCGCTCGAGAGTTTGCGCGCGGAGTACACGGAAGTGTGGACGACGGCGGAGAACGCACCCCTCGTCCATTTCGCCAGCCGCGTCGATTCCATCGCGGCGGCGCGGCTCGACCTGTTGGAACTCGGGCTCGCGCCGGAATCGCTACACCAACGGCTCGCCTCGTTCGACGACATCGTGTCGTGGTACGGCGCCACTCGCGCGGAGTTTCGCGATGCGGCCGCCGGGTTGCCGTTCCGGTTCTTCCCCGCCCTGCCGGCGGCTGGGCTGCTTCACGCCGTCGATTTCTACCTCGCGCAAGTGGGTCAAACGGCGGGGGTCCAGCCGCGCCTTGCCGTGGCGCGAGAACCGCGCCGCTTCGTCGCGATCCACCCTTTCTCCGGTTCGCCATCGAAAAACTGGCCGCTCCACCGGTTCGCGCAGGTCGCGGCGGGGGTCCCGCTCGCGGTGGAGTGGAGCGCGGGTCCGGGCGAGGAACTCGCCCACGCGCGCCGCTTCGACAGCCGCCTGGAACTGGCGCAATGGCTCGCATCGGCGGCGTGCTACCTGGGCAACGACTCCGGGGTGTCGCATCTGGCCGCAGCCGTGGGAACACCGGTCGTGGCGCTGTTCGGACCGGGCGATCCGCGAGTCTGGGCGCCTCGCGGAGACCGGGTGCGCGTGATCCAGCGGGAGCGGATTGGCGGCATCGGAGTGGAGGAGGCGCTCTCCGCCGTGTTAGATTTCATCTGATGCCTCGACGATTCGCGTTCCTTTCCCTGCTGGCCGCCCTGACTCTTGCGGGCGCCACCAAGACCGTCACTCTCGCCGGAAACGGCAAGCCGGGCTACACCGGAGACGGAGGCCCCGCCGCCCAGGCGCAGGTCAACAACCCCTACGGTTTGGTCACCGGCCCCGACGGGGCGCTCTATGTCTGCGACATCGACAATCACGTGATCCGCCGCATCGATCTGAAGTCGGGCCGGATCTCCACGGTCGCGGGGAACGGCAAGAAGGGTTACTCGGGCGACAACGGTCCGGCGATGCAGGCGTCGCTGAATCAGCCCTACGAAATCCGCTTCGACAAGAAGGGCAACATGTACTTCGTCGAGATGCCGAACCATGTGGTGCGCGTTGTCGACAAGAAGACCGGCGTGATCCGCACGATCGCCGGCACGGGCCAGCCCGGTTTTTCGGGCGATGGCGGACCGGGGACCAAGGCCCAAATGCGCCAACCACACTCGATCCAGTTCGATCCCCAAGGCCGCCTGTTGATCTGCGACATCGGCAATCACCGCGTGCGGCGGCTGGACTTGAAGACGGGCAACATCGAGACGTGGCTCGGTACCGGCGATCGGAAACCCACACCCGATGGCGCGCCGTTGCAAGGGACTCCGGTGAACGGCCCTCGCGCGCTCGACCTCGATCCTCAGGGCAACCTGTATCTCGCGCTGCGCGAGGGCAACCAGGTGTTCAAAATCGACGTGAAGGCCGGCAAGTTCGTCCACTTGGCCGGGACAGGCGAAAAGGGCTGGGACGGCGACGGCGACGACGCCCGCAAAGCCAAGCTGAGCGGACCCAAGGGAATCGCGTGGGCGCCGGACGGCGGCGTCTACATCGCCGACACCGAAAGCCACACCATCCGACGCATCGACTTGAAGTCGGGAACCATCGCCACCATCGTGGGCAACGGCCAGCGCGGCGACGGTCCGGACGGCGATCCCACGCAGTGCAAGATGGCTCGCCCGCACGGGATCTTCGTGGACCGCAAAGGCCGCGTCTTCATCGGCGATTCCGAAGCGCACCGCGTGCGCACGTTGAAGGCGGAGTAGGCGGCGGAACAAAACCGGGCGAAGACTCGTCTCTCTGACATGCGCACCGGCATGCTCGCCCAAGGAGCGTCCTTCCGCGAGGCTGCGTCGATCGCCCTTGCCTCGCTCCGTTCGAGCAAGCTGAGGAGCTTTCTCACGCTTCTCGGCATCATCCTCGCGACCACGACGCTGATCGCGGTGATGTCGGTGATCCACGGCATGGATGTGTATATCGCCCAGAACGTCTCCGACATGGGCGCGGACGGCTTTCGCATCGTGCGCATGGCGTTCATCGGCGACTGGGATCCGAAGAAGTACCTGGAACTGGTCCGCAAGAACCCGCAACTCCGGCGCGACGAGTTCGACTTCCTGAAGGAGCGCGCCCAATTGATTCGCGACATCGGCATGCAGAACTTCCGGCGCGTCAACGCTTCCGGGGAAGGCGAGAAGCTCTCCGGCGTGCAGTTGCGCGGATGCACGCCGAACATGGCCTCGATCACGAACACGCAGATCGAGTCGGGCCGCTACTTCACCGACACGGAGAATCGCCGCCACCTGGACGTGGCGTTTATCGGAGCGGACTTGCGCGACTGGTTCTTCCCCAACACCGACCCCATCGGCAAGACGATCAAGTTCGATGGCCGCCCGTTTACGATCCTGGGAGTCGCCAAGAAGCAGGGCAGCGTCTTCGGCAACTCGCTCGACAACTTCGCGATGATTCCGGTGGAGACCGCGTTCAAGATCTACGGCTCGCGGGAAGGTCTCGGGTACATGGCGCAGGCGATCGACCGCGGCAAGCTGAATCAGGCGCAGGACGAGATTCGCATGTTGCTGCGCGCCTATCGCCGCCTGCGCCCCGGCCAGGACGACAACTTCGCCATCGTCTCTTCGGACTCGCTGTTGGGCGCGTGGGACAAGATGACGGGAGCGATCGCCGCGACGGCCATCGCCGTGGTGAGCGTGTTCATGGTGGTGGGCGGAGTGGTGATCATGAACATCATGCTGGCGGTGGTCACTGAGCGCACGCACGAAATCGGGATTCGGAAGGCGGTCGGCGCGCGGCAGGGCGATATCATGAACCAGTTCCTGGTGGAGTCCGCCGCGCTGTCGGCCGCGGGTGGATTGATCGGCGTGATCCTGGCCGGAGTGGTGTCGTTGCTGGTGAGTTCGCTCACGCCGGTGCCGATGGCGATGCCCGCCGCGTCGGTGGCGCTGGGAGTCGGGCTGTCGGCCGTGGTGGGGCTGTTCTTCGGAATCTACCCGGCAAGGCAGGCGGCCAAGCTCGATCCGATCGAAGCGCTGAGAGCCGAACGATGACCACCAGCGCCTTCGCCAACATCCCGATCGCTTTCGAGACGTTGCGCCAGCACAAGCTTCGGAGCGCGCTGACGGTGCTGGGCGTGGTGATCGGCACGGGAACGATCATCGGCGTCGGCTCCATCATCGCCGGGCTCGACGGCGCCATCACGAACGTGCTGAAACAATTCGGCACCAATACGTTGATCGTGTTCAAGTTCAAGGTCGGGCCGCGATCCGGAAATCTCAGTTCGGACGAGCGAACCCGCAAGCCGCTCACCTACGAGAACGCGCGCGCGGTGGCCGAGCGGTGTCCCTCGGTGGAGCACGTCAGCCCCTATCTGTTTCCGAGCTGGAACATGATCCACAAGGCGCGTTACAAGGGCAACGACGTGTATCAGGTGGAGATCGGCGGAACCGACGAGTCCTACACCGGCAGCGGAAACGCCGAGATGAAGTTCGGACGCTTCTTCACCGAAATCGAGAGCCGGCGTCATCTGCCGGTGGTGGTGATCGGCGAGGACGCCTACAAGGCGCTGTTTTCCACCATCGATCCGGTGGGCAAGTGGATCGACCTGGACGGACACCAGTTCGAGGTGATCGGCGTGATGGCGCGGCCCTCGGCGTCGTTCCCCGGCGAACAGGACAACCGCTTCCTGCTGCCCTACTTCACCATGCGCAAGATGTTCCCCAACGCTCGCGAACACATGCTGGTGGTGGTGGCCAAGCCCGGCAGGATGGCGGCGGCCGCCGACGAAGTGACCGCCGTACTGCGCGCCGAGCGGCGGGTTCCCCACGATCAGCCCGACAGCTTCGCGATCTCGACGGCCGAGCAAATGATCGACGACTTCCGCAAGATCGCCGCGACCACGGCCGTGGTGATGGTGGTGCTCAGTTCGATCGGACTGCTGGTGGGTGGAATCGGCGTGATGAACATC
>SYLY01000246.1 GCA_005808475.1 Acidobacteriota bacterium | reverse complement strand
GCAAGTCCAATGCGCCCAGTGGGTTGCGGCGGCGCCGGGCCGCTTCCTTCGTTGCGGCTCCTCGGAGATGTCCCGCATCGACTACGACGCCGCGCCTCGGATTCGGCCCGGCGGCGCTCGCAACGCGACTCATGCTACTTGCACCACGGGCTGCTAGATCGCCGCGGACACCAGATCCGACACCGGCCGGATCACCTTCGCGCTGGACTCCGCGGCCGGGCGCGACGTCAGCAGCACAAAGACAGTGCTGTTGGCGGGATCGGCCCAGGCGAGCGTGCCGGTGGAACCCGAGTGCCCGAACGTGTGCTTGGAGCAGTGTTTGCCGAAGCCGCTCGGCTGCACGGCCCAGCCGAGACCCCACGCCTTGTCGAGCCCCGCGTTTTGATCTTCCACCATCCAGAGCGCCGTCTCCGGGCGCAGCACGCGCCAATCGGGGTTCATGAAATACTGGAGCAGCTTGGCCACATCCTCGGCGTTGGCGTGGGCGCCGCCCCAGGGCGCGCCGAGATCGCGCCAATAGGGGCTGTTCCAGTTCCACGAATCGTTGCCCGTGACCTCGCACGGAGCCAGGTCCTGAATGCGGCGTCCACCCAAACCGAGCGAAGCCGACTTCATGCCGAGCGGGGCGAACAGGTGCTTCTTCATGAAATCGCGCAGCGGAGTCTTGGTGATCCGCTCCACCACTTCGGCGATCAGCAGAATGCCCATGCTCTGATACCGGCAGGCCGTTCCCGGTTCGAACAGGAGAGGCGTCTGGCAGGCTCCGTCGACGAACTCCTTCAGTGGAGCGTGGCGGGCGCGCATGGCGTCGTTGTCCGGCAGCATGTCGGGCAGGCCGGACGCGTGCGAGGCCAGGTGGCGCAACGTCACTTTGTCGCGATCGCCGCCGCGGAACTCGGGAATGAACCTGCTCACTTTGTCCGATAGCGAGAGTTCGGCCGCATCGGCCAGAATCATCAGGCACGTGACCGTCATCGGCTTGGTGATGGAGGCCAGCAGAAATGGCAGATCGGGATCGGGCGCCGGTCCGCAGGCGACGCGGCTCCGCTTGCCGAGCTGCTTCACGTAGAGACTCGCCCAGGCGGCATCGCCCGAGGCAACGGCGTCCTCGAGCAACTCCTCCGCCGTCTCCAGCCGCCCTCGGTCGAGCGCCTTGGCCAGCGAAGCAAAGCCGGCCTGAGCGAGAAAAGCGCGTCTGCGCATGGGAATCACCTCACGAATTCGAGTTCGATGCGGTTCGGGATCAGCCCCGCCTGATGCCCCAGATCCATCAACAGTTGAGCGGCTTTCGGTACGTCTTCGCCACAATCCACCGTGTGGTGGTTCACATACATCCCGACGAACTGGTCCGCCGTGGACGGATCCATGTCGCGCGCGTACTGGAGCGCGTAGTCGAGCGCCTCGGCGCGATGTGCCAGCGCGTACGCGATCGATTCGCGCATCAGCCGGCAGCATTCGCTCTGGACGTCGCGGGGCAGCGACCGCAGCAGGGCGTTCGCGCCGAGCGGCAACGGCAGCCCGTGCTCACGCTTCCACCATTTGCCGAGATCCTCGATGAGATGGAAACCACCCTGCGAGTAAGTAAGTTGCGCCTCGTGGATAATCAGACCCACGTCGGCGGCGCCCGACCGGACCGCCGCCGGGATCTCCTGGAACGGCGTCACCACGGCTTCGAAGTCCGGCTGCATCAGCTTCAGCGTCAGATACGCGGTGGTAAGCGTGCCGGGAATCGCGACGCGCTTACCCTTCACTTCGTCGAGCGAGTACGGCTTCACCGAAATCAGCATCGGTCCGTAGTCGTCGCCGACGCTCGACCCGCTGGCCATGAGCGCGTACTTGTCCGCCACGTAGGGATAGGCGTGATAGGAAATCGCCGTCAGTTCGTGCTCGCCGGCGATCGCCTTCCGGTTGAGCGTCTCGATATCCTTCAACAAATGGCGGACGGTCACCAGATCCGACCGGACTTTACCGGTGGACATGGCGTAGAACATGAACGCGTCGTCGGAATCGGGCGAGTGGGCGCAGACGATTTCCCGCGCCATCAATACCCCTTCTTCTTGTCGACGACGTTGATCAGCGGCTCTCCTTCGGCGAAGCGGCGGATATTCTCCTTGATCGTGCTGACCATGCGCGCGCGGTCCTTGTCGGACCGGCCGGCGATGTGCGGCGTGACGATCACGTTGTCGAACTTCCACAGCGGATGGCCTT
Source organism: Acidobacteriota bacterium (assembly GCA_005808475.1). Taxonomy (GTDB): domain Bacteria; phylum Acidobacteriota; class Terriglobia; order Bryobacterales; family Bryobacteraceae; genus SYLY01. The sequence goes on along the minus strand of SYLY01000246.1, from coordinate 43,839 downwards.
CCGGGAGCGGCTCGGGATCGGTGACGTCGACTCCGGCGCCGGCCAGGTGCTTGCTGTCGAGCGCCTTGACGAGCGCCGGCAGATCGTAAATTCCGCCCCGGCTGACGGCGACGAAATAGGAGTCCTTCTTCATCAGTTCGAACTGTTGGGGCCCCATCATCTTGTGGCTCTTCTCGGTGTGCGGCGCCGAGATGAACACCACGTCGGCGGTGGGTAGAACCTGATTCAATTGATCCGGCTTGACCACTTTCTGCCAGAACGGCGAGAACGGGATGTCCTCGGGATCGACGCCGGTGACGGTCATCCCGAATCCCCAGGCGCGCTGGGCGATCTGCTGGCCGATGCCGCCGAGTCCGATGACGACGGCGTGGCGGCCGCGGAGTTCGATGCCGCCATACGGGCGGGCCTGCCACTTCTGTTGCTTGCGGTGTTCGACGAAGGTGAGGATGCCGCGCGACATGGTCAGCAGCATCGCGAGGGCGTGATCGGCGATTTCGGGCCCCTGCACGATCTGGTTGTTGGTGAGCACGATGCCGCTGTCCCGCAGGTCGTTGCCGCCGGACAGGTGCAGCACCTTCTCGACGCCGGCGCTCATGGTCTGGACCCACTTCAAATTCTTCCCGGCGCGGACCAGATCCGGCTTGATGTCTCCGATGAAGGCGTCGGCATCGGCGATTTCGCGCTTCAGGGTTTCCGGGGTGGCGGCGACGAGGCGCGCCTTGGGGGATGCGGATTTCAGTTCCTCGAGCATGGCGGGCTCGGGGCTGACGATGACGACTTTCTTGGTCTGCGCGAACGAGGCGGAGGCGCAGAGTGCTAGGGCAAAGATGGTGCGGCGCATTTCGGATCTCCTGGAGAGGAGATTCTACCGCATTTGGCCGTTGCCGCGCGATCTACACGAGTTGGGAAAGTTCTCGATGGAAGCCGTTGAGGGTTTGTTGGAGTCCCGACAGAGCCCGCTCGGCGCCGTTCAGATTCTGGATACGGCCCATGGTTTCGAGCGCGAGGGCATAGGAGGCAGCCTGTTCGGCTCCGAGGGTCCCCAGCGAGCCCTTGAGGGTGTGGGCGGAACGCTGGAGCCGGTCCGCGCTTCTGGCCGTCACGGCCGCCGAGATTTCCAAAAGCAGTTCCTGGTACTCGTCCAGGTAGAGCTGGGCTACCTCACGGAGCAGTTCCTCGTCACCGCCTACGCGGTCCAGGGCGACAGCGTGGTTGAAGCTGAGAAGTTGAGCGGTCGTCTGCATTGCGGCAATTTCCACCTCACAAGGATCGGTCGAGGAAAGGCGATACTTTATAGCGTCGAACACACTTTCCTCGCCGGACCTCTTTAGACATGGTACCAGAGGCTCCAGGACCACTCCGTGGAACGTCCCCACTCGGGGGTGAATTCGGCGGAAGTGCTGTCCCCGGGACGAGTATACTGGTACAGAGATACCCTTCGTGGAGTCAGTCCGAGCGCGGAATCTGCTGTCGTTCGGCAGCCGGGGACTGGATCTCGAATTGCGGGATCTCAACGTAATTATCGGAGCCAATAGCAGCGGCAAGTCGAATCTGGTCGGGCTGTTTTCCCTGCTCCAGGCGGCTCCCACCGACATCACCAAGCCGATCGGCGCGGGGGGCGGAATTCAGGAATGGCTCTGGAAAGGGGCGGACGCGCCGGCGGCGGAGTTGAGCGTCACGCTACGGCGGGAGATCGAGCCAATTGCGCTACGATACACAGTAGCGTTTCGCCAAGGGGGTCAGCGGTTCGCTTTAGTGGACGAGAAAATCGACGGCGTCGGCTCTGGAATTTCCTACTATCATCGCCTCACCGAGCAAGCCGTCCGGAAGCAATCCGTCCCGCCTCAAGCTTGGGAACCTCACCGGTCGGTTCTAGCGCAATGGAGGGGACCCCAATATCCCGAAATCACGTGGATCGCCAATTCGCTCGAACGGATCAAGATATATCAGGATTGGCTATTCGACCGAACCGCAGGCGTACGCCATCCACAGCGGACCGATCTCCCCAGCGATTTCCTGTGGGAGGACGCCGGAAACTTGGCGCTGGTTCTTGACGACTTGAATTTCAGGGGACTCAGCGGGACCATCGAGGAGCATCTGAATCTGGTCAACCCGGATTTCAGGAAACTGAAAACCCGTACGGCCGGCGGCACAATCCAGGTCTACCTCGAGGAACAGGGGCTGAACTCCCCCACCCCAGCCTCGCGGTTGTCACAAGGCGCGCTGCAACTGCTTTGCCTCCTTGTGGTTTTGCTGCATCCCGACCCCCCACCGCTGATTTGCCTCGAGGAGCCAGAAAAGGGGCTGCATCCGGACATCCTCCCGGAGTTGGCCAAGCTCTTGGTCACGGCCTCCGAGCGGACCCAATTGATCGTTACGACTCACTCGGAGATCCTGGTGGACGCGCTCTCGGATACCCCGGAAGCCGTGATCGTGTGCGAAAAGGAGAAAGGCGAGACCTCGCTCCGACGACTGGCGAAGAGCGACCTGACGGACTGGTTGGACGGCTACGGCTCACTCGGAAAACTGTGGAGGACAGGTGCGATCGGCGGGAACCGCTGGTAATGCAATGAAGCTGTACGTGGAGGGTGGCGGCGACAACCGCTCCCTTCAGGCTCCGGCTCGAAGGGCGTTCAAGAGCCTGTTCGAACGCGCCGGCCTCGAAGGCAGGCTCCCTGCCGTGATCGCGTGTGGCGGACGAGCCGAAGCGTTTCGCGAGTTCCCAAAGGCAATGGCGCGAGGCGAACACGCCGCGCTGTTGGTGGATAGCGAGGAAGCGGTTGAGGAAGGATCGACCGCGGCGGACCACTTGGCCCGGCGCGACCGTTGGCGGGATCTGGGCGCCAACGAACGCGTCCACCTCATGGTGCAGGTGATGAGGCATGGTTCCTAACCCAACCGCAGGCCATCGAGCAGTGCCTCGGCAAGGGGTTCGAGCGGGACAAATTACCAAAGGCGGATACCGTAGAGGGGATCCCCAAGAAGACGATACTTGACGCGCTGGACAATGCGTCCGAGCAATGCAAAGGCGGACGGTACACCACCAGGAAGCGGATCGGCTTCGATATTCTGGCACTGCTATCGCCGGAGGCGATCGAACGCGCCAGTCCATTCGCCAGGCGGTTCTTCGAGTCCCTCCGCCGGGGTTGACCCATTGCGAATTGCGGCGTACTTGACTTGGGACCACGCCTGTCAGTACTCTCATCCATAATGATGCGCTTCGCCTTCGGCTCGCTTGCAACCGCCCTCGTCCTCACCGCCGCGGGCTTGGACGGCGTTCCGCCGCTGCCTCACAAGCTGGTTCCGAACTGGGCCCAACTGCCTGACGGATGGAACTTCGGCGAGGCGAGCGGTGTCTCGGTCGACGCGAATGACAACGTGTGGGTGTTCAATCGCGGAGCCCATCCGGTGATTCAACTGGACAAGTCCGGGCGCTTCCTTCGCGCGTGGAAAGAGGTTCCGGTGATCAGCTCCCACGGGATCAAGGTGGACCCGTCGGGCAACGTCTGGCTCGTGGATGTCAAAGGCCACTCGCTGCTGAAATTCACCGCCGCCGGACGTCTGCAAATGGTGATCGCCAATGCGGGCAGGGGTCCAGGCGACAACACCACCCAATACGCCTTCAACCAGCCGACGGGATTGTCGTTCAAGCCGAACGGCAGCTTCTATGTGTCCGACGGCTACGGCAATTCCCGCGTCGCCGAGTACACCAAGGACGGCGAGTTCGTCCGCCAGTGGGGCAAGAAGGGCACGGGCGACGGCGAGTTCGACATCGTGCACGACGTCGCGATCGACAAAACCGGACGCGTCTATGTGGCCGACCGCACCAACGAACGTATCCAAGTGTTCGACGCCAGCGGCAAGTTCATCACCAAGTGGACCGGCGCCGGTTCGCCTTGGGGTTTGGCATACTCGGAGAAAGAGGGAGCCCTTTATATGTGCGACGGCGTCAACAACCGCGTGGTGAAGTTCAACCTCGATGGCAAGCCCCTCGGCGTCTTGGGCGGGTTCGGCAAGGCGCCGGGGAGGTTCGACTTCGCCCACCACATGGCGGTCGATTCGGAAGGCTCGCTCTACGTGGTCGAGATCAAGAACTGGCGCGTCCAGAAGTTCGCACGGTGATCCGATGTTCTTCCTCCGAGAGCCGTTGACCGCCGATATCCGGGACTTCATCCAGGTGCAGGTCCCGCGCCCGTTCTCCTATCCGGAGGTAGGAGCGACGCGGACCGGCGAGCGTCCGCACGGATACGCGATCGACCGGCGGCGCATCCTGGTTGGCCACGGCCAGGACACCTTTCTGCGGGCGCGGAAGTGCCTGCAGGACTGGCGGCAGTTCGGGCTCGGCTGGGTGCAACTGTGCTGGCCCTACAAGCGGCTGCAGCCGGGCGTGGTGGTGGCGGTGCTGATCAGCCACTACGGGTTCTGGTCGTTGAACGCGGCGCGGATCGCCTACGTCATCGATGAAACCGAGCCGGCGCGGCGGTATGGATTCGCCTATGGAACGCTCGACGACCATGCCGAGAGGGGCGAGGAGCGGTTCCTGGTGGAGTGGCGGCGCGACGATACGGTTTGGTTCGAGATCTCGGCGTTCTCCCGGCCCAAGCATTGGCTGGCGTGGGCGTTCTATCCGCTGTCGCGCGCCCTTCAGCAGCGGTTCCTGCGCCAATCGGTCCGCGCCATGCACAAGGCCGTGACGCAGAGCGCGGCGCAACCGCTAGGCGCCGCGACACCCACCGCCAGCGCCAACGCGTAGCCGGCGTGTCCTCTCCGGTTGCCTTCCTGACCGCCGAGTGGCGATGGCTCGCGATGGTCAACTTCGAGGTCGATCCGGCGTTGGTCCGGCCGCTCGCGCCGCGTGGCGTCGAGATCGACTGCTTCGAAGGCCGCACCTACGTGAGTCTGGTCGGGTTTCTGTTTCTCGACACCCGGGTGCTCGGACTCCGTATCCCCTTCCATAGCGATTTCGAGGAAGTGAACCTGCGCTTCTATACGCGCCGCAAGGGGCCCGAAGGCTGGCGGCGTGGCGTCACCTTCGTGCGCGAAATCGTGCCGCGGACCGCGATCGCGCTCGCCGCCAAGGCGCTCTACAACGAGCCTTACTCCGCCATGGCGATGCGGCATTCGCTCGCTCCGGGATCGGTGGTCCACGAGTGGCGCCACCGCGGAAAATGGAACCGGATCGAGGCGCGATATTCCGGCGAGCCGCGTCCGCTCGAGTCGGGGTCGGAGGCCGAGTTCATCACCGAGCACTACTGGGGCTACACCGCGCAGCGGGACGGAGGCACGGTGGAATACCGCGTGGAACACCCTTCCTGGCGCGTGTGGGCGGCGCCTACGGTGACCTATGACGTGGATGGCGTGGCGCTCTACGGACCCGCGTTCGGCTCCGTGCTCCGCGGGCGGCCCTCGTCGGCTTTCCTGGCGGAAGGGTCCGGCGTCACGGTCTACCGCGGTGTCGCAATCGCGGCTCCGGACCGGTAGACTGAAGGCATGCACCTCGAGCAGTGGGACGATTTCGTCAAGGCCCGCTACCGCCCGGACCGGAAGCCGGACGAGTTTCGCCAGTTCACCGCTGACGCGCCACCGGTAGTCAAGGACTTCTACCAACTCAACCACGCCAACCAGACGCTCGACCTCGTTTTGGCGAAGGAGCGGGAATACCTGCCCTTGCGGAAACGCCGGATGAGCGTTTGGCAGGCGATCGAGGAACTGAACCAATTGGTGGACGACTCCGATCCCGACACCGACTTGTCGCAGACCGGCCACGCGTTGCAGACGGCCGAGTCCGCGCGCCGCGACGGGCGGCCCCGCTGGTTCGTGCTCACGGCCCTGCTGCACGACGCCGGCAAGATGCTGACCGTCTTCGGCGAGCCGCAATGGGCGGTTGTCGGCGACACGTTTCCGGTCGGGTGCGCCTTCGCCCCGGAAATTGTCTATCACGAGTACTTCAGGGACAATCCCGATACCCGGCGGCCGGAGTTGCGGACCGAATGCGGCATCTATTCGCCGGGCATCGGCCTGCGGAGCGTCCATATGTCATGGGGCCACGACGAGTACATGTACCGTGTGACGCGGCCCTATCTGCCGGAGCCCGCGCAATACATCCTGCGGTACCACTCGTTCTACCCTTGCCATCGCGAAGGCGCCTACCAGCACCTGATGGACGCGCACGACCGCGAGATGTTCTTCTGGGTGCGTGAGTTCAACAAGTACGACCTGTACTCGAAGTCGGACACCAAACCGGACGCCGAAGCCCTGATGCCCTACTACCGCGAGTTGGTGGACGAGTTCCTGCCTGCTGAACTGCGGTGGTGAGTGGGCCGCTCGCGCCCGGATGATTGCGCCCGCTTTTGGTCACGCATCGCCAGGAAATCCCCTACTCTCTCCTCGCGCCGCCGCGCCGGTTGACGCAACCGTGGCTCGAAGACGAAGGACCGGCGATTCCGGTGGGGCTCGCCAGCCGCGCCCGTTCGACAGAGCGGAGGCTGCGGGCCTTCGCCCAGTCCGGTAGCCGGGGAACACCCCGCGGAATCAGAAGTCGAGCCGCTCGATCATCGCGTTGACTTCGGCCTCGAGCGCGGCGAGCTTCTTGCGGCCATCGCTGACACGGTCGCGCAACGACGCCAGTTGCCCTTCGGCATCGGAAAGCTGCTTGGCGTAGCGATTCACCTGATCCTGCTGGCCCGCCACCTTGTTCAGCGCGGTAAGATTCTGCCGGATTCGCTCCTGGTCCTTCTCGAGTTCGGCGCGCTCGGCATCCAGCCGCCGGATCTCGCCGTTCACCGACGCGATGTCGCGCTTCTTCGCCAGGACCGATTCGAGCTGACGCCGGGCGGCGTCATTCAGAGCCTTGTTCTGCGAGATCGCGACCAGGAAATCCGGGTTCAGGTTGGTGACCATGTACGATTGGTCGAACACCCGCTCCTCGAGGACCGGGAACTTCTCCGTGGAGGCCGGGGGCAGCGCAACCTGGAAACGGTAGTTCGACGCGGTGGTTTCCACCGGTTTGAGGTTGCCGAGCAGCTTGTAGCCTTGCCGCACCGGATGCTCGACGAGCAGCGTCTTCGCCTTGGCGTCGACATTGCGGACCGTGTACGTCTTGGTTTCCTTCAGCGCCGACCGCGTGGTGAGCACGCCGCGGTTGACGTGAATCTCGCGGATGGCGTCTTGCGACGAATCGAGATTGGTGGTGACGTGGGTGCCGATATCCACGCCGTAGCTGATCAGCCGCTTGTCGCCCTGTTTCACCGTTTCAACGAGCGCCTCCCCCGCGTAGACTCCGCCGTCGTAGACGGTGATCGGGCCGCCGTCGAGCGTCTTGCCGGTCGAGTTGGCCAGTTCGGCCGCGTTCATCGGGTGCTTGGCGGAATGATCGGAGTAGATCAATAACTTTCGCGCGCCGAGCTTCTGCTGCAGGAAGGGCAGCATCGCGGACTCGTTCTTGCGAACCGAGACCGGGGTCGAGAAGCGGTATTCGAACAGCTCCCCCAGGTCCCGGCCCTCGGCGGTTTGCGACACCGTGCTCGGCGCGTTGAAGCTGTCGGAGGCCACCATTTCGGCCGCGGCCGGCGAGGCGCGCATCTTGCGCATGGGCGCGCCGGCCTGGGCCGGTGGCGGGGGCGCGGGCATCTTATACATCGCGGCCTCATGGACCACCGGAGCGGCGGGACCGTCGTCGGCCAGTTCCGCCACCTGCCTCTGAACGAACTTCGGTTCGTAGAGCCTGCTGATGAACGAGATCGGACGCCCCGAGACCAGCGCCAGATTCACTCCGCTCCAGTCCTCGCCCGTGGTGTTGTCGACAATGGCCCAGCCCTCGAGCATCGGCTCGCCCGACGCGGGAAACAGGAGACGGTAGCTCGACTTCCACACCGGCATCGGAATCATGTAGCTGGCCGTCACGCGACGCCTTCCGGCGTCGGAAGAGTCGATGTAGACGCTCCGCTTTTCACTCGATCTCGCCTGAACCAGCGTCGCCAGGTAGTCCTTGAATTGCAGTTGCAACTTCGCATCGGGAAACCGCAGCGACCCCACCGCCGCCAGATCGAGCGTCCGCAGTTCGCCCGAATCGAGCAGCAGCGTCACCTGCTCGCGCTCGGGCTGATCGCGCGACCCCGAAACCGTGCGCGCCGAAACGATCGCGCCGGCGACCGGCGATCCCGCGGCTTGCGCCTCGAGCCGGGCGCCTTTCAACTGATCGAGCACGGCCGACAACGGCTGCCTGTCACCGAGCTTCATCGGGAACTGCGCGAGCTTGTGAGCGAGCGGCTCGCTCGAATCGTAGCGCAGGCCGGCAACGCCGCCTTGCACGCCGATGGTGAGCGACTTCAACACATCGTTCATCTCGGCCGCCTTGAAATCGAGGCGCGCGCCCTCGCCGGGGCCGAGTTCCCCGCCCCGTTCGAAAAATCCCACGCCGTGCTTGTACAGCACGACGGATCGAACGTTCAATTCGGCTCCCGAGCCAATAGTTGTTGCCGTCATAGCGATCGCCAGAATCCTCCGCATGTTCATTCTCCCATTACCTTGATGATCACCTTCTTGGGCCGCTGCCCATCGAACTCGGCGTAGTACACCTGCTGCCATGGTCCCAGATCCAGACGCCCGGCGGTGACCGGCACGATCACCTGGTGATGGACAAGCAGGCTCTTCAGATGGGAGTCTCCATTGGTCTCGCCGGTTTCATGATGACGATAATCTTCTCGAAACGGCGCCAGGCGCTCGAGCCACTCGTCGATGTCCTCGAGGAGGCCGTCCTCGGCGTCGTTGACCCAGACGCCCGCCGTGATGTGCATGGCCGAGACGAGAATCATTCCCTCGCGGATGCCGCTTTTGGCGAGGGCAGCCTGAACCTGGTACGTGACGTTGACGTACTGCCGGTGTTCGCCGGTGTTGAAGGTTAAGTATTCCGTATGAGCCCGCATAGCTCGATGGTACCGCCCTAGGGGGTTCTACCTTCCCAGCCAATCGGGAACTTGACAGGCGCCCAACCGCGCGTCAGACTGGGGGAGAGGTCCGGTACTGTCCAGGACGCCTAAGCCGTACCAATTGGAACGCCGTGGGGGACGACGGAGGAGAACGAAATCCCGCGCGGCGCCTAGACCCGGAATTTCGGGAGACTTCCCGCGCGGGGCGAAAGCCGCGGGCCGCGAGGCGAAGAGCGCAGAAGGAAAGGTGCACATTGAAGAAGAGAATCCTCGAGACGATCGTGATCGGGGCCGTGTTGGCGGTTCCGTGTTGGCCCCAAATGTCGGGTGGCTACACGGGCCCCTCGGTCTTGAGCCGGGGCGCCCGGCCGATCGGCCGGTCAGGCGGCACGCCGATCCGGTTCCGGGGATACGGATCGGTGAGTTCCGTTTACGCGACCGGACTGACGCCGATCGCCACTGACAGGGCGGGCGAAGCTTTCGACGACAAGGGCTGGGGCGCGACCGCCGGCTTCGGCTTGTACGGATCCAAGTCGGGGCGGCGTTCGGCGACCACCGTCTCCTACGGCGGCGGTTATCAATTATTTCAGGAGAACAGCTACTACAACGGAGTGAATCACAACGTCTCCGTCAGCCACGAGCGCCAGTTGAACAAGCGGTGGACGCTGGGCGTGGGAGTCAACGGAACCCAGATGTCGAACATCCTGGCGGCGCAGGCGGCCACCCGGTCTCCGTTCGATTCCACCGGATACACCAATCTCTTCGATCTGAGCACGGACGCCTTCGACGGCAACGTCTTGTCCTACGGCGGACAGGCGACGGCGAGCTATCAGAAAAGCGCCCGCTGGACGTTTTCGATGTCCGGCGGGACCTTCATCACCCGGCGCCACTCGCAGTCGCTGGCAAGCGCGCAGGGCTACGGCGCCAACGGCGAGGCGTCCTATGCGATCAGCCGCCGCACGCAGGTCGGCATCGCTTACTCTTACAACAACTTCTTCTATCCGAAGGGCTTCGGCAGGTCGGACGTGAACTCCTGGATGGGCACGTTCAGCCGCGTCTTGACCAAGCGATGGAGCTTCAACGGCGCCGCCGGCCTATACCGGGTGGAATCGCAACGGCTGGACCGAGTGCAGGTGGATCCGGCGGTCGCGGCGCTCATCGGACAATCCTCTTCGGTGGAAGTGTCTCACACGATCACGCACGGCTTGTCCGCGGGCGCCGGCCTGCAAGGACGGTACGGCCGGGCCGGCATCGGGCTCGGTTTTCAGCGCGGCATCGCTCCCGGCAATGGCGTCTATCTGACGTCGCAGCAGGACAGCGTTTTCGCCAACGTCTCCGTGTTGGGAACGCGGCGGTTCAACGTGGGCTTCTTCGGGAACTACGTCCGCCTCAAGCAACTGTTCGGTGCGCTTTCCGGCCCCGGTTTCTTCGACACCTATGGCGGCGGCGGCGGCTCGTCGTACCGCCTGTTCAGCTTCGTGCACCTCACCGCCAATGCTGACTACCGGCGCACCAACATCGACAATGCCTTCCGCCGCGACTTCCTCCGGAACCGTTCCCAGGTGAGTCTCGGACTGGCCTTCAGCCCGGGCGAGCTCCCCCTCAACCTGTTCTGATCCGGGCAGTCCAAACCCATGGTTACCGCTTTGCTCGTTGAGGACGACCCGGCGATCCTGTCGCTGCTCGGCAAATACCTCGCCAAAAGAGGCGTGGCGGTGACGGCTTGCGATTCGGCCGCCAGCGCCATCGCCGAGGCCGGGATGCGCCGGTTTGACGCGGCCGTGATCGACGTCACTTTACCCGACGGAGATGGCCTCGAAGTGGCGAGACGGATCCACGCCATAAGCGCTCCGGCGATTCTGATTGTCTGCTCCGGCTATCCGGTCTCCGAAGGAGATGTCGGACTGCCGCGGGGAACATTCGCGATCCTGCAGAAGCCGTTCCTTCCCAGTCAACTCTGGATGCTGATCGAGTCCGCCGTGATATCCTCCTCGGAGGTATGATCCGAAACATCCTCGCCACGACCCTGGCGGCAGCCGCGCTTTGCCAGGCGGAGCCGATCCCCACCTCGGCGGCGCAAACCGCCAAGCTGAAGTCACTGGTGGCATCGTCGCCGAAGTTGAACCTGACGCGCACCGATCTGCCGGTTCAGCCGCCGCGGCCAGGCTGGGCGATGGAGATGGTCTCGTCGGCCGCGGTGGGACCGGACGGGTCCATCTACGCGTTCCAGCGCGGAGCCAAGGCGGGCCCGGTTTCGGTGTTCGACAAATCGGGCAAGCTGCTGCGGTCGTTCGGCGAAGGGCTTTACGAGATCCCGCACAGCATCCGCGTCGATCCGCGAGGCGATATCTGGACGGTGGACGCCGCCAGTTCGATGGTCTACAAACACTCTCCCCGGGGCGCCAAGCTGCTCGAGATCGCCGTGAAAGGGCAGCCGGCCGGCCATAAGAGCGCGTTCAAGGGGACCACCGATATCTGCTTCGCTCCGAACGGCCATCTCTACATCTCCGACGGCTATGGCACCGCGCGGGTCCTCGAATACACGGCGGATGGGAAGAAGGTCCGCGAATGGGGAAAGCACGGGACCGGCCCCGGCGAGATGTACGTGGTCCACGGCATCGCGGTGGATCGCGACGGGACGCTGTTCGTGGCCGACCGGGAGAACGGGCGCATCCAGCGCTTCGACCCGGGCGGTAAGTTTCTCGGCTTGTGGGACCATCTCGGGAAGACTTTCTCGATTACCTTCGCCGGCGATGGCTCGCTGTGGATCGGCTCGCAACCGCGGACTTCCGCGAACGGGGCCGACGGGTGGCTGATGAAGATCGACAAGAAGACCGGCGCGATCCTCGGTCATGTGGAATCGCCTGGGCATCATTCGGTGGACGTCATGCCCGGCGGCGAACCGGTAACCGGCGCAAGGCCGGACCGGGTGGTCTGGTTCCGCAAGCCGTAGCGCAGCCGCGTCGACGGTTACTGAACGGCGACCGGAACAGTCGCGGCGAGCCTCTTCGGGTCTCCCGCCGCGGCGATCCAAGCCTGGACCCGGTAGACGCCCGGCTCGAACGGCTCGAAGTCCGGCGCCACCATCGTCCATTCGAATCGCGTCACTCCCGTCCAGACCTCGCTCGACGCCACCGCCGCGAACAGCTTGTCGGCCGACCAGACCCATCGCTGACGGCCGTCCGGTCCGATCAACACAACATCGAACCGCTGGGAGCTGCTGAACTGAACGGGCAGTGCCGCGGGACCGGCCACCGCCACTTCAATGGAGCCTTGAATCGTGAGGGGGCCGCCCGCCGCCGGACGGGTCAAGCTGGTTTCCGCGAGGCCGACAGCCACCTCCACGCGAGGCCCCGCGGCGGATCGCCGGAACGTCAGACCGCCGATCCGGGCCGACTCGAGTTCCACGGCTACCGGACCCGCGATGGTCTGCGAGATCCGGCGAACGAGTCCGATGTTGGCGGCAAACAGCTCCTGCTCCAGCCCGGCGTCGGCGCAGGTGCGCACCCGGTAGCGGATTTCGACAGCATCCCATTGGTCGAGCCGCGCCGGGCCGCGAACCGTTCCCTCCTCGCCGCAGAAACCAGCGCCTGATTGAAACGTGGCGTCCGCCGGACCGAACACCGTGACCGGCGATTCCAACTTGAAGACCGGATCGAACTGCAACAAATTGCCGGCGTCGTCGCGGCGCACCAGCAGCGCTCTCGGCGCGTATCCGGTGAGCGGGAAGTAGAGCCGTCCGAAGGAGCCGGTGGGCGCGCCGACCGAGATCTTCAAGGACGCGCCCCGAGGACCGCGGTAGTTCCATTCGTTGCCTTCAGCGAGCGGGAAAAAGTTCTGGCAGAAGGCGGGCAAGGCGAGAAGCGGGAACAACGGCGTGAGTCGCACGTCCAGTAGTAGAGCACGCGAAGGGCCGCGAATCCGACGCCCAGCGGCCGCGGGAACCTCGTGGCCGAAGCGCCTCACCGGCCGTGTCCAGGCGACACGCGTTTCCTGTTGACATTCGACCCGAACGTATCCCATACTCGGGTTGAGCTTCTACCCGAACACCGTGGCGAAAGACCAACGCATCGAACTGCTCCAGGGCACCCTGGACCTCCTGATTCTCCGGACGCTGGTGTTCGGGCGGCGGCACGGCCAAGGCATCGCGCGCGCCATCCAGGCGGCATCGGACGAGGAACTGCTGGTGGACCACGGATCGCTCTACCCCGCCCTGCAACGGCTCGAAGAGCGCAAGTGGATCGCATCGGACTGGGGCATCTCGTCGAACAACCGGAAGGCCAAATTCTATGAGTTGACCGCGGCCGGCCGCCGGCAACTCGCCGCCGAGCAAACCAAGTGGGACCGCATGGTCCGCGCCATCGGGCGGGTGCTGCGGCCCGGGGAGGCAGGATCGTGAAGGACGATTTCTCCGAGGAGATCCGCTCGCACATCGAGCACGAGGCCGACGAACTGGCCGCCGGCGGGATGCCGCGCGAACAGGCTTTGGCCGCCGCGCGAAAGCGGTTCGGCAATATCGCGGCGGTGGAGAGAGCGCCGTTGGGAATCGGTCCGCTGGATTCCCGGCGAGAACCTGCGGCGCGACCTGCGATTCGCGTGGCGATGGATGAGCCGGTCGCCTGGGTTCACCGCGGCGGTTGCGATTTCATTCGGGTTGGGGATCGGCGCGAACACGGCGCTGTTCAGCGTCGGCGAGGAGTTGCTGCGAAAACCCCTGCCCGTGCCTCGTCCGGCCGAATTGCGGATCGCCATGAAGGACGAGGGCAGCCTGTCGTATCCGCTCTATCGTGCGCTGGAACCACAAGCGGTGTTCTCGGCGATGACGGCCGCCGGCGGATCGAACCTGCTGTACGATGCGCGGATCGACAGTTACGATAGCCCGGCGGCAGCCCGCGTCCAGGAAACCACCTGGAACTACTTCGAAGCGCTGGGCGTTCGCATCGCCGCCGGCCGCGGATTTACGCGCGACGCCGAAGCCACCGGCACGGCGGAAGCGGTGGTAAGCCACGGGTTCTGGCTCCGGTATCTGCGCGGCGAGGCTGGCGCTCTGGGCGCCATCATCCGCATCGAGGGCGTGCCTTACACGATCGTGGGAGCGGCCGAACGCGGGTTTCGCGGCGACGCCCCGGGGTCGCCCGCCGACGTGTGGACGACGATCCTGCCCGAGCGGCGGGCGAAGAACCAGAACTTCCTGAAGGTCTACGGGCGAGTTCGCCCTGGCGTTTCCAACCAGCAGGCCAGTGACGATCTCAGCAGGCTGTTTCGCGAGTTCTCGCGGGACGCCAAAGCCCGGATGACGGTGAACGACGGATCGCGCGGCTGGCTGGGAGTGGGCCGCTTGGTGGAAAAGCCGTTGACGCTGCTCACGTGGATGGCCGGTCTGTTGCTGGCGTTGGCGTGTCTCAACGTGGCGAACCTGTTGCTGGCGCGCGGCGCCTCCCGGAGCCGGGAGATCCTCGCCCGGCTGGCGCTCGGATGCGGACGCTGGCGTCTGGCGCGGCAACTGCTCACGGAGAGCCTGCTGTTGGCGGGCATCGGAGCGCTGGCCGGTCTGGCGATCGCGGCGGTAGGGGCTCCGGCGCTGGGACAACTGCTGGTGTACGGCAATCAGGACCTGTCCGCCGAACCTGGCGTCGATTGGCGCGTGCTCGGATTCGCGGCATTGTGCGCGGTGGCTTGCGCCGCGTTGGCGGGGGCCGCGCCCGCGTGGACCGCCGCCCGGTCCAGCCTTGCGGCCGGCAGCCGCTCGGGCGGCTCGAACCCGGCGTGGGGCCGAGCCTTGCTGGTGGCGCAGGTCGCCTTGTCGATGGTGCTGGTTACCGGCGCGGTGCTGCTCGGCCGCGGTCTGATCAAGCTGACGAGCGTGGACACCGGCTTCGAAGAGGCGCGGGCCATCGTCGCCGAAGTCCATTCGTTCAACACGCTGAAGAAGGTCATGCCACGCGAAAAGGCGCTGGACCTGCTCGCCAAGCTGCGGGCCCTGCCCGGAGTGGAATCGGCGAGCCTGTCTCTGTTCGCGCCCATGACGCGGAGCACCAACACCACCAACTTCCAGGCGGATGGGCGGCGCGTCAACCTGCGCGGATTCTACCCGACACCGGACTACTTCCGCACGCTCGGCCTCGCCATCGTGCGCGGACGCGGCTTCACGCTCGCCGACGACGCCGCCAAGGAGAACACGATTCTGTTGAGCGTCTCCGCCGCCAAGGCGCTGTTCGGATCCGAGGACTGCACCGGCAAGACAGTGCGGCCGTGGAAGGGCGGCGACAACTGGGGACAGCCCCGGGAGGTGGTGGGAATCGTCGAGGACGCGCGCTTCGACGGCTGGCGGCGGGAACCCGCCCGTGCTTTCTACGAGCCGCTTTTCGGCGCGGCGTACGGATTCCTATCGGTGGAACTGCGCGCGGCCAGTCCGTTCGCGGCACTGGCGCCGGAGATTCGCAAGACGCTGGAGGCCGAAGGCGTGCCGGTCCGCTCCATTCGCACGCTACGGCAACAGGCCGAACGAGCGGCGGCCGCCGACTTCGCGGTGACCCGGCTGGCCACGCTGCTCGCGCTGCTGGCGCTCGTGGTAGCGGCGGTGGGAGTGCACGCGGTGATGGCGCACGGAGTGAGCCGCCGCACGCACGAGATCGGTGTGCGCAAGGCGATCGGCGCGGAGAGCCGCTCCGTGCTGCTCGGCTTGATTCGCGACGCCGCGATGGTCGCGGCGGCGGGCGCGGCGGTGGGCATCCCGGCGGCTGTGTTCTGCTCGAAGTGGATCTCGAGCTTTCTGTTCGGAATGGAGCCCACCGATCCGTGGAGCTACGCGGCCGCAGGGCTGCTGCTGATCGCGTGCGCCGCTGCCGCCGCCCTGGGGCCAGCCACTCGCGCGGCCCGCGTCGACCCGGCCACCGCGTTGCGTTCCGAGTAGCGTCAGTCGGCGCGATACGTTTGGACGCCCGCCAGTCCCGCCTTCCACGGTTCCACGAGCGCGGCCTCGAACTGAGCGGCTCGCCTCCGCAGCGCATCCATTTCCAGCGCGGTCATCGGCTTCGCCGATTTGGCCAACGCGATGTTGCCTTCGACATGCGGGATCTGGTCGCAACCCAGGATCGCCGTGGACACCGGCAGCGACCAGGCGTAGCGCAGACACTCCTCCACGCTCGCCGCCTTGTTCTTCAGGATCGCGCCCGCGCCGAGCGTCTTCATCGCGATCACTCCCATGCCCTTCTGGCGCGCCACCGGCAGCGTTTCGCTCTCGAAGCTCTTCTGCGAGTTGCCGCCATCGGTGACGCTCAGCGGCATCAGCACGGAGGCGAACGGGTACATGCCGAGAATCTTGTTCAGCACCTTTGGATCGGTGTGGCCGGTCACTCCGACGAAACGGATCTTGCCCGCCTTTCGCGCCCTCTCGACCATCTCCATCACTCCGTTGCGAGCGAAGATGAACTCGATGTCCTCGTCGTTGATCACGTTGTGGATCTGGTAGAGGTCGATGCGATCGGTCTTCATGTTGGCCAGGCTTTGATCCAGGTCGAGTTGCGCCTGCGTCGCGGTGCGATGGCGCGTCTTGGTGGAGATCACCACTTTGTCGCGCACCGGGCCGAGCGCCGCGCCGTAGCGCGTCTGGCTGAGTCCGTATGCGCCAGCGGCGGCGGTATCGAAGTAGTTGACACCGAGGTCGTAGCAGCGCCTCACAATATCCTGCGCTGCCTTGCCGTCGTCCAGGTTGCCGATGCGCGCGCCGCCGAGGCCCATGATGGATACCTCGAGTCCGGTCTTGCCGAGCGGTCTCCTGGGGATCGGTCCCGCGGCGGCGGCTGGCATCGCGGCCAACGCGGCCGCGCTTCCCACGAATTCACGTCTGGTCTTTGCCATGACTGCCATCCTACCGCCGGAGAGCGGCGGCGTCCAGTGCCCAGCGCCGGATCGCCTCGTAGCCGGGATCGCCGGGCTGATAGCGGCGTCCGCCCTGATGTCCGTCTTCCTTGCCGGTTTGCACGTTCAGCGGCTTGCGCAGCAGCTTGCTCGCTTCCGGATTCGACGGCTCCACGCGCTCGAGCAGGATCTGGTAGTTCCCCCACGCCGATTTGACGGAGAGGAAGCCGGCGCGATCCGGCGGCGTCAGTTCGAGCGACGGCACGCGTCCTTTCACGCCGTGGCAGGAGAAGCACGCCAACTCGTCGTCACGATTCGGCTTCGCCATCTCCGGCATGACGAAATCGCGGAAGTAGGCGAAGTTGCGGCGCCGCGCTTCGTTCAGTTGCGTCACCTCCTCGGGATCGGCCTCGAAGAACCGGGGCGCCGCCTTGCGAATCGCCGCCGACACGGCCGGCCAGTTTCGCAAGTAAATGTCGGCGCCCATCGCGACGGCCGATTTCTTCAGGCGCTCGTCGGCCGGCTGTTCCAACTGGCGGACATAGAGATCCGCCGCCCGTTTGCGAAGGTCCGCCAGCGGATCGGCCGCGGCGGCATGGCTGCCGTCGAGCGCGGGAACCGGCCTGGCGTGGCGCGCGATCCATGGCACGCTTTGCAGCCATAGCATCTCCTCGAGCGGACTGGCGAACGATTTTGGGAACAGCGACAGGAACACATCCGTGCGGAAGTCCGGATTCGCGGCGAGCATCTTGCCGAAGTTCTCGGCTTCGTACCATTGCGGCTCGCTGGCCGGATCGGCGAGCCTGGGAATCATCGCCGCGAAGAAGACGCGTTGCTGATCCTCCGTCTTCGGCATGCTCCATCGAGCGCGGGAGAACAGGCGGAAGAGGGGCTCGGAGAGGTTTCGGCGGCGATCCTTGTCGAGCGCGCCGCGGCGGATCTGCTCGACGAGCGGCTCGACGAACTCCTGGCTGGCGGGCAGCGTCACCACTCGCGGATCGGAGATGGAGCTCGCCGCGATGGTGCGGAGCCGCTCGGGCCCGTTCGACGAGAAGTCGAGCAGCCGCTTTTGCAATGGCTCGAAGGTGACGCTGGCCGACGATTCGAGCGCCAACTGCGTCGCCGGCGTGTCCCGGTTGTCCTTCCAGTAGTCCATGATCGCTTTGCCGAAAAGGGGTGGCGCCGTCTCCGTCGTGTACCCCATTTGGCCGGGACCGCCGTCATGGCCGGTCTGGTTGTAGAACGTCGCCGCGATCGCAACCAGCCGCTCCTCCGCGCGCCGCGATTCCGGCCGCGGCGAATCGATGAACTTCGAAATCGACTCGAACAGCGTCTTCAACTCCGGGTACTGATGTTCCTTGCTGCCGTTGGCGCGGTGTCCATTGGCGATGAACAGCGCCTGCAACTGATAGCGGATCGCGTTCTCCACCAGCGCGCCGCTTTCGGAACGCGCCAGCAGCTTCACCACGGCGCGGTTCAACGGCTCGCGCAAGGGCGGATTCCAAATCCACTGGTTCCACATCGCGCGAACGGCCCAGGCGCGAACACCGGGATGGGCGTCCGCGTTCATCATTCGGTCGAGCAGCGCCGCCAGCTTCGCGTGGCTGACCGCCGATTTCGACATCACCGTGTCGGCGCGCATGATCAACGCCGCCGCGCATTCCTGGCGGGCCAGATCCCCGCCGGACTCGCACACCCGGTAGACCGCGTCCCAACCCTTGTCGTCGAGCAGCGTCTGCCGCAATCCGTATCGAGCCGCTTCGCGCACCATCTTCACGGGATCGCCAAGTCCCCGCGCCAACGCCTCCACTCCGCGCTCGTCGTGCAGGTTGCCGAGCCCGAGCATCGCGTAGTAGCGGACCTGGGGACTCTCGTGACTGGCCCCGGCGAGGATCCGCGGCAAGTGCTCGATGTCGTCTTCCTTCAGCCCGAACTGCGCCAACGAGCGAAATCGCGCGATGGTTCCGGCGAGCGATTCATTCTCCGGCGGATCGTAATTCGCCAGAGGCCGCGGCTGCTCAGGGTATAGCCGCGCGAGCGCGTGCAGTGTGTACGCGGTGGTGACGAATCCGGTGATCGCGTTGCGATTCCAGCGGCCGTATGGATTCTGATTGGCGAGCAGCCACTTCACCGCCTTGGCGATGGCAGGATCGTCCGGTCCGTGTCCCGCCGCGTGCAGCGCGGAGATGCCGAGCGCGGTGGGCGCCGGATCGGCGTGCTTCTTGGGCTCCTTGGGATCGTGGTTGCGCTTCCACGACAGGCTGGCGGCCAGTTCTCCCGGCTCGAACCCCCACGAACCGTCGTCGTTCTGGATCTGGCGCAAGCGGCGCTCGTCGGCTTCCATCTGCGCACGAATGCGCGTGCGCAGATTCGAGTCACCCAGGTCCTTGGGAAACACGCGGCCGAGGAAGTCCATCCGGTTGGACATGTCGTCGGAGAACTTGGGCTGCACGTTCAGCATTTTCTCCGCCTTGTCGATGAGGGCCGCTTTGTAGCGCTCCTCGCCGGTTTTTTCCCAAGCGCGCTTCAGGATCTCGCCGGCGAAACGGTACACGACAGCTTGGCCGACGTTCGAACCCGGCCCGGCGGCGTTGATACCACCGGGATCATTCGACAACAACATGAAGTTCGCCGCGCGAATCTGTTGCATCGATTGCAATTTGCGCGGCTTGACCAGAGTCTCCGCCGTGGTGACGTTGTATCCGGCCGCTCGGGTTCCGGCCGGACCGTCGCCCAAGTCGAGCGGCGCCAGACTGGTGTTGTTGGCGGCATCCTTCAGTTCGTTGGTGGGCCGCAGCGACTGATACATGATGTTCAGCAGTTCGCGATAGTTATGGGGATTCTCGGGAACGTAGCCCATCAGCATCGGAACCGTGGGACCCCAGACTCCGGACTGCGTGTGGCAACTCATGCAGTGGGTTCCGAGCAGGTTGCCGGTGTCGCGGATACGGCGCTCGACGGCCGCGCCCCGCGGACGATTGAGCAGCCAGGCGTGGACCTGCGCGAGATGGTCGTACATCGCCATGCGAATCGCGCGGCGCGGATCGGTGAACGGCGCGGGACGGCGCACGCGGACCTGCATGTCGTAGCCGGGCGAATTCGCCTCCACGCGGAGGAAGTAGACGCCACCGGGTTCCAGCTTCCGGTTGATTTCGGTGCGATGCTCTTCCTGCTGCTGATGGACCCGCTCGTTCTCGTTCTGCCCCTCGCGATACTCCTTGCCATCGGCCGTGTAGCAGCGGATCCGCGCCACCACCAGCGGATCGGTCAACCAGAGATTGGCGGTGAGCAGACGCGGTTCGGTTCCCTTGAACTCGACGCGGAACCAGTCGTCGCCGGAGTCTCCCACCTTGCCGTTGTCGAAGTACTCGATGTCGTCGGCGCCGCCCGCCACATGGACGGTCTGATCGTCGTTGGTGTCGAGCAACGGAACCGGTTGCGCGGTCGCGATGGCGTCGTTCGGTTCGGCCTCCACGATCAGGTTGCGAGTCGTGGTTCCGAACGACACCGCCTTCACCGAAGCGCGCACGATCACCTTTCCGCCGCCCGTCCATGGCGTCTCGGCGGGAAACGGGACGCGCTTGGTCACGGCGCCGGTCTCGCGCCATCTCGGCAGGTTGAATAGCGGCTCCTCGCTCGTCACCGGCGCGATTCGCATTTCGTAGCGCTTGGATTCCGGCGCTCGGAACACCATGTAGAAATCGGGGTCCAGCGCGTGCAGGACCTTTCGATAGCCGCCGAATTCCACCGCGACGCGGCCATTGGCGGGCAGTTGGGAAGGGGATGGCAGACCGGCGTGGACTTCCACCGTGTCGCCGGCTCTCAAGTCGGCGGCGCGAGTCAGAGGACGCGCCAAGGTGGCTTCCGCGGCGAATCCGGGAGTCTTGGCGTCCGGGCGGGAAAGGAGCAGACAGGGCGCGAGAGCCCACCACAGGTTGCGTCGCATTGCAGCAACCAGTTTACTGCGGGACTGTCCGCTATCGACGCGCGCGCCGGCGGACCACGGCGAAGGCGGCTAGCCCGGCCGCTAGCAGAACGCCCGCGGCCGGCTCCGGCATGTGCTCCACCTGAGCGGGCGCGGTAGGCGCGAGGTTCCAGGAATAGCTGAAGTCGATGAACTGAGGACCGGGGATGGAGGGGCCGGTCCGCTCGGCCCGGATCGAAGCGGTGAGGATCCCCGCGGGAGAGAAGCCGGTGAAAGTTACCCCGCCGCCGGTGGCCACGGGCAGCGTCCCATAACCGGTGGGATAGGCGATCTGGTTCGACTGCCAGCCGAGCCAATCATAAGTGTGGAGGTTCGAGTAACAGGCGCCCGGGGCGCACCCGCCGTTGCCGAATGTGAGCGCGAGCGGTCCCACGGCGTCCGCCATGAGCTGGGCGAACAGCGCCACGCGGCCATTGGAGACCGCGAGGGAATTTACGCGGTCCAGGTTGTGGAACGCATAGCGCTCGGTGACGCCGCCCGAAGTCAGGTTCAGGTAGAACAGGCTCGTCCCCGGAATGTCCTCGGCCGTCACGGTCACCGATCCGTCCGTCACCGCGGGCCCCGGCAGGATCGGCGCGGCGGCCAGCGACGCGGCGAACACGGCGGTGAAGAAGGCAAGACGATGGATCGGCATGGGCTTGTAGTGCGAACGTCTACGGGACCGTTTACAGATTAACACCGATTCCCCCGGTTTTCCATCCCCCATCCCTCGAAAGGGGGAGTATCGATTCGTTGTACCATTTGATGTCGTGACCAGAAGAACTCTCCTCGCCAGCGCCGCCGGCGCCGCCGCGCAACGATCGCCAGCTCGCCCGCCGAACTTCGTCGTGCTGTTCGCCGACGACATGGGTTACAGCGACTTGAGTTGTTACGGCAATCCGGTGATCCGCACGCCGAACCTGGACCGGATGGCCGAGGAGGGACTGCGGTTCACGTCCTTCTATGCCGCGGCGCCGGTTTGCACTCCGTCCCGGGTGGGGCTGCTTACCGGCCGCTATCCCGTGCGCGCGGGACAGCCGAACAACACCGGCCCCGACACCCACGGCGGACTTCGCCTCTCGGAGATCCTGCTGCCCCAGGTTCTCAAGAAACGCGGCTATCGAACGATGGCGATCGGCAAGTGGCATCTCGGGTACCGGCCGCGGGAGTATCTGCCGACCAGCCGCGGTTTCGACCACTACTTTGGGCTGCCATACAGCAACGACATGATTCCGCCCTGGGTGAAGACCTCGGTTCCGCTCCGCATGTATCGTGACGTGGAGCCGGTCGAGACGGCCGGCGACCAGTCCACGCTCACCGAGCGGTACGCGGACGAGGCGGTGAAGTTCATCCGGTCGTCCAAGGACGCGCCGTTCTTCCTCTACATGCCGTTCGCCATGCCGCACCTGCCGGTGAGCGCGCCGGCGGGGATGCGGGGCCGCTCGCGCGCCGGCTTGTACGGCGACACCATCGAGACGCTGGATCGCGCGGTGGGCGAAGTGCTCGGCACGTTGCGGCGGGAGGGGCTCGACGAAAACACGATGGTCGCGTTTTGTTCCGACAATGGACCGTGGAACGACCTGCCGCCCCGCATGCTCGCCAACGGCGTGGAGCCTTGGCACACGGGTACGAAGGGCGTTCTGCGCGGATCGAAGGCAACCACCGATGAAGGCGGCATGCGCGTCCCCGGAATCCTGCGATGGCCGGGGACGTTCCCCGCGCGGCAAACCTGTCTCGACATGGCGTCGACGCTCGACCTGTTTCCGACGATCGCCAAGGCCGCCGGGGCGGAGATTCCCGCGGATCGCGTGTACGATGGCGTCGACCTACTGCCGTTGGCGCGTGGCGGCGGCGCCGCCGAGCCGCGCAAGGAGTTCTTCTACTGCCGCGGCAAGACGCTCGAAGCGGTGCGGCAGGGCCCGTGGAAGTATCGCAACGCGCGGATCGTCCGGCAGGAAGGCGCGGCCGGCGATCCGCCGGTTGCCGAACTGTTCCACCTCGATCGCGACCCGGCCGAGAACTACAACGTCACCGCGCGCGAGCCGGAAACGGCCGCTCGATTGAAGGCGCGCATGGAGGTCTTCGCCAAGGAGATCGGCGCGGATCTGGCGTAGCTATTCCACGGGCTGTTCCGCGCGGCGCGGCCCGGTGGCCGACCAGATCCACTTCATCCATTCGGCGAGATCGTCGAACACGGTGTAGTAGGTCGGCAGCACGATCAGCGTGAGGATCGTCGATGAGATCATCCCGCCCATCACCGTCTGCGCGAGGGGAAAATAGCGCATGTCGAACACGCCGCTCTTGCCGAACGCCAACGGAATCAGACCGACGACGGTGGTGAGGGTGGTCATCAGGATCGGACGCATGCGGTCGACGCAGCCTTGCAGGATCGCGTCGCGCCGGGACATCCCGCCGAGCCGCAGATGGTGCACGTGGTCGATCATCACGATCCCGTTGTTCACCACCACGCCGACGAGCACGAGCAATCCGATTTTCGCCATGATGTTGAACGGCGTGCCGGTCGCCAGAAGCTGCCATGCGACGCCCACCAATCCGAACGGCAACGACAACATGATCGCGAAGGGATGGCTCACCGATTCGAACAGCGACGCCATCACGAGGTAGACCATGAACAGCGCCAGCAGCATGTCGAACAGGAAATCCTTATCCTCCTGCTCCTCGCGTTGTGTCCAGAATCCGAAGCGCCAGCCGTAGCCGGGCGGATAGTCCAGGCTCTTCATGACCTCCTCGAGCGCCGCCTTGCCTTCGTCGCGCTTGTCGCCGGAGTAGTTCGCGGCGACCCAGGTTGTTGTCTGGCGGTCCTCGCGGCGGATCACGCCCGGCGTCTTCACCAGATCGATTCTGGCAACCTGTTCGAGCCGAATCGGCGTGCCGCCGGGGCTCGATCCGATGACGATCGCCTTCAGGTCGTCCATGTCCTCGCGGTCGCCCGGACGCAGACGCATCCAGAGTCCGATCTCACCGCCGGGAGTGCGGAATCCACGCGCCTGTTGTCCGCGCAAGACAATGCCCAGGACGTCGGTGACCGCTTGCGGCGAGATGCCGTACTTGCGCGCGAGCACGCGGTCGACGCGAATCCGCGCCTCCTTCCTGCCGCGATCGGCGTCGGTGTGGACCTCGACGAAGCCGTCCTTCCGCCGGAGCCGCGCCTTGGCTTCGCGCGCCAGATCGAGGATCGTCGTGGGATCGTCGCCGTACAGGTTCGCCTCGAACCACGTCTGCGATTGCGCGCCCTCTTGCCGTCCGAGATTGATGTTGGCGCCGGGAACCACGGGGAGCGTCCTGCCGATCTTCTCGCGGATCTTCTTCAATTCCTCGAGCGAGAGGGTCTCCGTGTCGAAGTAGACCTGGGTGTTGGCGCGGTTGTTGCCGTAGAAGCTCGAGATGTCCTTGATCTTGAACTCCGCCTTGCGATCGAGGAGGAACTTCTCGACCGGCGCGACGAAGTCCTGCTCGATCTTCTTGTAGTGGTAGTTTTCGCTGAACTCATAGTTGACGTTCAGATTCTGCAGTTCCTGCGCGTCCGGGGAGTTGTCGGGGATCTTCTGGAGCACGTACATCGACGCGCCGAACACAGCCGGGACGATCACCGCGCCGGCCCAGACGCGATGATTGAGGCACCATCCCACGCAGGCGCGGTACGACCTTTCCCAATCGAGCCACGGATGCCGCGCGGTTCGAACGGCCCAAGCGTCGATCGTCCACTGTTCCCACTTCGGCCGATCGGTGGCGTTCGGATGCAGCAGACGCGCGGCGGCCAACGGAATCAGCGTCAGCGAAACCACCAGCGAGCAAACGAGCGAGATGATGATGGACGCGCCCGTGTCACCGAGGAACACCGAGTAGTTGGTCTCCTTTCCGAACACCAGCGGCACGAAGATGATGATCGAGGTAAGGGTGGATGCGATCACGGCGATGGTGACGTCGCGCGTGCCGCGCAGGGCCGCCGTCAGCCGGTCTTCACCGCGTTCCAACCGTTGGTAGATCGACTCCATCACCACCACCGCGTTGTCCACCAGCATCCCGGACGCCAGCATCAACCCCATCATCGACAGCACGTTCAGCGTCTTGCCGAACATGTAGAGGAAGCCCACCGCGGCCACCATCGAGAACGGAATGCAGATCCCGATCGCCAGCGTCGGCCCCATGCGGCGCAGAAACAGCCACAGGATCGCGATGGCGAGCGCCGATCCGACCAAGCCCGGCTCGAGCAGTCCGCTGAGCGAGCGGACGATTTCCTTTCCGGAGTCGAACCAAATGTGGAACGAGGCGCCGCGCAGGGACGGATCGCGATTCATCTCGTCGAGCCTGGCGAGAACGCGATCCACCACTTCCACTGTGTTGGCCTGCGAGTTCTTGCGCACGCCGAAGCCGACCGCGTATTGGCCGTTCAGATGACGGCCGGAATCGGAGCGAGGCTGGTCGAACAGAATGTCGGCGACTTCGCGTAGCGGAACGCCCTTGTCGTTGACCGGAAACGCGCGGACCTGTTCGAGTTCGGTGATCGTGCCGCGCCGCAGCGCCTGATGCCGCGTGCCGGTGTCGACCACGGACCCCAGCGACACGTCGACGTTGGCGAGGTTCAGGCGGCGGAACAACGACGCGACATCGACGCGATGACGCAGCACGTCGTCGAGCCGCAGGTAGATCTCCACCTCGCGCCGCTGGGCTCCCCAGATCTCGACGTCGGCCACGCCGGCAAGGCGCAGCAGCGGCTTTTTCACCTTGTTCTCGAGGAACTCCTGCTCGTTGCGGAGATCGAAGGGCGCGCGGATGGAGCCTTCGATCACCGGGAAGTCGTTCGTGCCCCACGTCTGCACGTTGACGCGTTGGACGTCGGATGGCAACTGGCCGCGGATCTGATCCAGCTTCTCGCGAACCTCGGCCCGCACCCAGTCGACATCCTGTCCCCAGGCGAATTCCAGGCTCACCCACGCGCCGTCGGCGTCCGAATTGGAGGACAGGCGCTGCACCTTGGGCACGGTCGCGACCGCTTCCTCCACCGGCTTGGCGATCGACTCGAGCACCTGCACCGGCGACGCATTCGGATAGGGAACGTAGACCTCGAGGAACGGGAAGTTGATGTTGGGCTGCAACACCAGCGGAATGCGCGTGATGGCCACGGCGCCGAACACCACGAGCGAGACCAGCGTCATGCAGGTGGTGACGGGGTTGCGGATGGAGAACGCGGCGATGCCCTTGCGATCGGCGTCCTGGCCGGCGCTCATGCCTCCGCTCCCCGGGCGCCGGCCGTCGAACGCGCCTCGCGCTCGGCGCGGCCTTCGTTCACCCATTCGTACAGCACCGGGATGATCACCAGCGTGAGCAGCGTGGAGACGCTGAGCCCGCCGATCACGGTGACAGCCATGGGCGACCGGATCTCGGCGCCCTCGCCCCATCCGAGCGCCATCGGAACCAGGCCGAGCACGGTGGTGAGCGTCGTCATCAGGATGGGCCGGAGCCGCACCACTCCCGCTTCCACCAGCGCGGCGCGGACGGTGTAGCCGCGGTCCCGGAGCTGGTTGGTGTAGTCCACCAGAACGATCGCGTTGTTGACCACGATGCCGGCGAGAATGATCGAGCCGAGAAACACCATCACGTTGAAAGTGGTTCGAGTGATGGCCAGCGCGAAGATCACCCCGACGGCGCCGAGCGGCGCGGTGAACAGAATCAGCAGCGGGTGCGTGAGCGATTCGAATTGAGACGCCATTACCAGGTAGACCAGGAAGATCGCCAGCCCCAGCGCCAACTTCAGGCTGGTGAAGCTCGCCTCGAACTCCTCGTTCTGCCCGCCGAGACCCATCGTCACGGACTCGGGACCCTCGCCGCGCAGCGAGAGCAAGTGGCCGCGGATCTCGGCGGTGACCGACGCCAGATCGCGGCCGGAGAGATTCGCGGAGACGACCGCCGCGCGCTGTCCGCGCACGCGGCGCACTTCGCTCGGGCCCCGCTGCGTGGTGACTTCGGCGATGCTGCCCAGCCGGACCGGCGCCTGCCGCGCCTGCTGTTGATCCTGCCGGCCAGACGCCTCCGCGTTCCGAGGCCGGGTCGCCTCGGAAGTCTGCGAGAGCGTGGAGTCGTCCGCCAAAGGATCGGACGACGCGGCGCCTTGCTGACGTTGGTTGGGATCGGCGACGGAGACGGCCCTGCCGCCGGCGCCGCGATTGATGAGCAGACCGCGGATGTCCTGCACCGCGTTGCGATCGCCCTCACGGGTCCGCACCAGGATCTCGATCTGCTTGTCGTCTTCCCGGTAGCGTGACGCGATGTCGCCGCGGATCTTGTTGCGCAGCACGTTCGCCACTTCGGCCTCGTCGAGGCCGATGCGGGCGAGCCGGTCGCGATCGAAACGAATTTGCACTTCGGGACTACCCAGCCGGGCGCTGGAAGTCAGGTCGCTCAGACCCGCGACGTTTTGAAGGCGCCGCGTCACGATATCGGCAGCCTGGCGCAACGAGGGCAGATGCTCGCCGAAGATCTCGACTTCGATGGGCGTCTTGAAGCTGAACAACGTGGGCCTGCTGAATTGGAACCCGATCTCCGGGAACTGGCGCAAGAGGGCGCGCGTGGAGTCGATGGCCGCTTGCTCGGCGGGCCTGTCGCCCTTGTCCTTCATGACCACGAAGAACTGGCCGACATGCTGCTCGCGAAGGTCGCGCGCGAACTGGTTCTTGTTGCTGCCGCCGACCGAGGTGAACACCAGCCGCACGGTGGGATTGGCGGCCGCGCGCGTTTCGATGTCCCGCAAGACACGGTCGGTCTCCTGGAGGGCGCGTCCTTCGGGGAGCCTCACCTCGAATCCGAACTCGCCCTGCGTGATCGGCGGGATCAGTTCGCCGCCCATGCCCGGGACCAGGAGCATGGACGCGGCGCACATCGCCATCGTCGTCAGCGCGACGCCGCCCTTGTGATCAAGCGACCAGCGCAGGAATCGCGGATACCAGGACGCCAGGCTGTCGTAGCCGGAGTTGACCGGCCCGAGCAGAGGCGAGAGGATCCAGTCCACGGCGCGGCCAGCCGCTCGGAGTCCGGCCCGGATATCGCCGAGGACGGTAGCCGCGATATCGTGGGTGAGAAACCGGAGGACCCGCCAGATCTTCCCCGTTCGCTCCGGCTCCGCCTCGGCCGCCACCGCGTGGCCCTTCGCCGACCCGAACGCGAGGATCATCGGGATCAGCGTCAGCGCGACGATCAGCGACGCCATCAGCGAGTAGGTGATCGTCAGCGCCTGATCCTTGAAGAGCTGGCCCGCGATACCCTCCACGAAGATAAGCGGGACGAACACGGCGACCGTGGTCAGCGTGGAAGCGGTGACCGCCATGCCGACCTCCTGCGTCCCCTTCAGAACGGCTTCGAACAGCGATCCGCCCTCGCTTCGATGCCGCGCCACCGATTCGAGCACGACGATCGAGTTGTCGACGAGCATGCCCACTCCGAGCGCGACGCCCCCCAACGACATCAGGTTCAGCGTCAGACCGGTCTGAAACATCAGCGCGAACGTGGCCATGATCGAGATCGGGATGGACAGCCCGATAGTGATCGTCGAGCGTAGATCGCGCAGGAACACGTAGAGCACCACGATCGCCAGGAAGCCGCCCATCCACGCCGACGACAGCACGTCGTCGACCGCGGCTTCGATGAATCGCGCCTGATTGTAGACCACCTCGTAGCTGGCGCCGCCCGGAAACGTGTTCGATTTCTTCATGGACTCGAGCTTGCGCGTCACCGAGCGCGCCACGGTCACCGCGTTGGAATCCCCTTCCTTGTAGATGGCCAGTTCGACGCTTTCCTTGCCGTTGAGGCGCGTGATCGTCTCGCGATCCTTGGCTCCGCGCAAGACGCGCGCGACGTCGCCGAGCAGCACCTTGCGTCCGCCCTGGTCGCGCAGCACCACGCCGCGGATCTCGTCCACATTCCGGAACTGGTTCAGCACGCGCACCAGGTAGTTGGCGTCGAGATCGTAGAGACTGCCCGACGCCTGATTCAGGTTTTCCTGGCCGAGCACGCGGGTGACGTCGGTGATCGCGATGCCGGTTTCGGCGAGGCGCTTCTCGTCGATCTCGATGCGGATCTGTTCCTCGAGTCCGCCGAGCACCTTGATCGCCGCCACGCCGTCCACCGATTCGAGGCCTTTCTTGATCTCGCGCTCGGCGGCGTAACGCAGCCGGCCGAGGCTGAGCGATCCGGTGATCTGGAGGCGCATCACGGGATCGTTGGAAGGATCGAAGCGGAGCAGCACCGGCCGGCGCACGTCGCGAGGAAGCACCACCGCGTCCAGCTTCTCACGCACTTCGAGCGTCGCCAGATCCATGTTCGTCTTCCACGCGAACTCGAGCACCACTTCCGATTGCCCGGCGCGCGAGATGGAACTGACGCGCGTGAGACCGGGCACGACGCCGACCGACTCCTCCACCGGCCGCGTCACGATGTCCTCGACTTCCTCGGGAGCGGCGTCAAGATAATCGGTCTGCACCGTCAGGGACGGATACGATATGTCCGGCAGCAGGTTGAGCGGCAGGCGTCCGAGCGAGACCCAGCCGAACAGCGCGACCGCGATGACGAGCATCGATACCGTGACGGGACGGCCGATTGCGCCGCGAATCCAACCCATGCGTCAGCCTCCCTTGTCAGCTCTTGATGGCCTTCAGCTTCGAACTTTCCTTGATCGCGCCCTGACCGGCGACCACGACCTGCTGCCCGGCGCTGAGCCCTGCCCGCACCTCCACCACGCCTTCGCTCTGATAACCGGTCTTGATTTTGACGCGGCGGCCCTTGTCGCCCTCCATCAGGTAGACGAAGGATTCGCCATCCTCCTCGATCACGGCGCGTTTCGGAATGAGCAACGCAGCCTCGCGCCGGTCCGTTCGAATCTCGACGCGCACGAAGGCGCCGGGCCGGAAGCCCGGTCCACGCGGATGCACTTCGACCGTGACCTTGATGGTGCCCGACGACTGATCCACCACCGGGCTCAACCGGCGCACGATGCCGGTCACCGTCTCGCTGTCCGCCGCTCCGAGACTCACCGATGCCGGCTGGCCGGGGCGGACCGAATGGGCCTCGCGCTCGGAGAGGAACACGTCGGCGTAGAGCGGCGAGAACGCGCCCAGGTTGAAGATGTTGTCGGCGACGCGGAGACGCCGGCCAAGGTCCACCGTGCGGCGGGTGACGAAGCCGGCGAACGGCGCTTTGACGGCTGCGCGGCTGAGATCCAGTTCGGCCTGCGCGATTTCCGAACGCAGTTCGAGGACGCGATGGTCAAGTTCGCGAATCTCGGCATCGGCGAGGCGTTGATCCTGCACGAACTCGTCCCGCTGCAGGCGGCGGCGGTCGGACTCCGATTCGCTCACCAATCCGTTCTCGAACGCCTTGCGGTAGCGCTCGTATTCGCGGCCGGTGTGCTCGATCTGGACCTTCGCCTTGTCGCCCCGGATGCGCGCCTTCTCGATCTGCGACTGCGCCTGCGCGAGCTTCTCCCGCGCCAGGTCGATGCGAATGCGCACGGGCGCGTCGTCGAGTTCGACCAGCGTCTGGCCTTCCTGGACGAAATCGCCCTCTTCCACCGCGACCTTCTTCACCACGCCTTCGACCTGTGTCGCGATAGCAACGTCCCGCAGGGCTCGCAGGTTGCCGCTCGACGACACCTGCGCGGAGATCGGGCCGCTGCGCACTTCCGCCAGTTGCACGGGAACGGCTTCGGGCTCGGCCTTCTTCTTGGCGTCGTCCTTCTTGCCGCCTGCCTTGGCCGTCTTGATCCAGCCGTACTTCTCGTTGAGCCAG
The DNA here is from genome assembly GCA_005808475.1 of Acidobacteriota bacterium. Classification (GTDB taxonomy): domain Bacteria; phylum Acidobacteriota; class Terriglobia; order Bryobacterales; family Bryobacteraceae; genus SYLY01. The sequence goes on along the minus strand of SYLY01000246.1, from coordinate 13,290 downwards.
AAGCCGCCTCCGGCGGCGGCGAGCAAGAGCAGGAATCCGTAGACTTGAGCGCGGCGTTTCATGGCTAGGGGTGGGCTTCTTGCCCTAGACGGGCGAACCCGGCCATTGGTTCACGAAAGTTGCGCAGCCGGCGACATTAATGTTTGACCGCGCCGCTGACCGGACCGGACACGGCTACTGCTTGAGCAGCACCGTGGTCGTCTGTAAAACGCCCTGCGGCGTTTTCATCTTCCGGATCTGCACCAGCGCGCCGCCTTCGTCGATGCGCCACTCGTCTTCCATGGTCAGCGTCTCGCTGCCCTGGAAATTCAGCGTGTGGGTCAGCATCAGCGAACTGCCCTGCCAGCGGCCCACCGTCTTGAGCTCGTTGCTCTTGATCTTGTTGATCGATTCCTTGCCGTCGGTGGTGTACTTGTAATCGGCGCGGCCGGGCGCGCCGCCGCCCGACTGATCGGTGACCACGCGGATGGACGCGCCTTTGTGCTCGATCCTCGAGACCAGCTTGGAGGGTAAGGGCATCTCGCCGAAGTTGCTCCGTTGAGGATCCATTCGCCAGGCGCCGGTGAAGTTGGGTTCGGCGAACAGAGCAGTGGCGAGCAACAGGGCGGAAATAGCCGGACGGATCATCGCACCTTCGAGTGTAGCTCCGCTATTGCGGACGCGCTACCGTAACCACAACCGCATCGCTTTGGGTGGCGGTCGCCAGGCTGCGAACCTGGGCAATGTATTGGCCTGGACGCAGGTCGTCCGGAATCTGGGCGGTGATCTGGCCGGGCGCGGTTTGCAGCAGCCGGAGCGGAACGTCGGAGAACGTGACGCAGGAGCCGCCCATGACGCCGGGAAGTGAAAGTGTGTCGGCCGTGGCGGCGGTGGCAAGATTGGTTCCGGTCACCGTCACGAACCCGCCGGGAGTGAAGGTGTTGGTGCCGTTGTTGGCGTTCACGATGCCGCGGCTCCCCGTCGAGATCAACGGACGAACCGGGGCGCCGGTTCGCTGCAGCGGAATCACCGCGAGTCCGGAGAGAGTGAGCACGTAGGCGACGCCCGTCGAGTCGACCACCATCTGTCGTGCGGGCACGTTGATACGTTGCGCGCCGAAGACCAGGAACGGCGGATTGTCGGGGGCGATCGCGACCACCGACTCGGCGCCGGTGCGCGTGTTCACCAGTTCGAGAACAGGACGGGGGTCGTCCCGGGTGACGGCCGTGATGTTGGCGCGCACCGGGACCGTCAGCCGGACGAAGTTCGTTTCGTCGATCGGGAACACCGAAGCTACATTACGCTGGCCACTGCTCACCACGGTTTGCGTGGGCGGCTGGCCCGGCGCGGCGGGCGGATTGAACTGGTTGACGCCGGGCCGTTCCGCGCCACCGATCTGGGCGAGCGAGGAACTCAGCACCAGGCCGTTCAACAGGAAGTAAGTTCCGCGCGGCGCGGCGGCGGAGGGTCCGAAGTAGCTCTGAATGGGCGCTTGATTCACGGTCCGGCGCACGGTGTATTGATCGGAGAGCGCGTCGTAGAGAAACGCATTGCCATCTCCGCCGAGCAGCGCCATCCGGTCGCCTTCGGGAGACACCGCGAAGAACACGTTGGGAGCGCCCGCGACCGTGGTGGTGGTGTTGCTCGTTGGCGAGATGATCGTGCTGACCGGCCTCGGCGTGGCGGTGTTGCCGAGCAGGCGCCAGAGCCCGCCGTTCGACATCACGAACTGCAGCCCTGCTTGCGTCATCGCGAGCGCGCGGGGAGTGATCGCGTTGACCGCGCCCGAGCGTGGCAGCGGTGGGAAGTCGACGCCTCCCACCACGCGGCGCGCATCCAGATCCACCACGCTGATGTTCTCGCCGCCGGCATTGCCGACGTACAGCGTGTTCTTGTCGAGCGACATCGCCATCGAGTGCGGTAGCTGACCCACCTCGATCGGCTCGATGAACCGCTGGCGGCGGATGTCGAACACCTCCACCCGGTTGTAGCCCGAGTTGGTGATGTAGACGCGGCTTCGCTTCTCGTCGTGGGCGAGTTCCCAAAGTCCTTCGCCGTTATTCAGCGAGGTGGGCACCGGGTGCACGACGCCACGCTGATCGGACTGGCGGAAGTTCATGTACACGCGTATCGTGTCGGGGAGGTTGATCGCCTCGCGCGATTGGAGCGTCACGTTGAGCGGCGCTCCATTGCCTCCGCCGGCTCCGGTGAACACGTTGGTTCCCGGCAGGCGGTTGACTCCGGTGCGGCCCGGCTCCATGATGAACTCGACGCTGGACGGCGCCAAGCCGCTGCTCACCTGCGTCACGAGCGCGGCCGTCAGGGGCGGCACGGCATAGGTCAAACGGCCGGAACCGATGTTGTTGACCTTCACCGTCACCCTGGATAGTCCGCGATTGCAAAGATCGGACGACAGGAAGACCTGCGTGGCTTCGGGCTTGATCAACGGAAAGTCGAACAACTGACCGGCCGGAAGATCGATGATGCCGGATTCCGAGGTGGCGAAGATGTGGGCTCCGTCGGCCGTCGAGACGATCTTGCCGAGGATGCTCTCCGGAAGGCGAATGCCGAGCGACGCACCGAGGTTGTTGGAATTGGCGAGTATCAGCACGTCGGCGAGCGGCCTCGAGTTCGGCGCGCCGGCCTGAATGTTGAACGCGCCATAAAGCGTCTTGCCATCGGGCGAGAAAACGCTTCCACCGAAATTGTTCTGGAGGTTGATGCCCGGATTGAAGCCCTGCGACGTGGTGATGAACGGGAAGTTCGACGTGCTCATCTGGGCGATCACGGTGAGGTTGGCCGCGTCATACAGCGTGGAGCCCGCCATGATCTTCGAACCGTCGGGCGACATCGCCAGAACCGTCGACTGCCCGGTCACCGTGCGGTTGCGCAGCACCGTTCCGGACGCGACTTCATATACGAAAAGAGTCGTTTGGGCGTTGTTGGCGTTCTGGTTGATCGCCACCATTCCGAGAATGAACTGGCCGTCCGGCGTGCGGACCAACCGGCCGGGAAACGCGGTTTGCGGACGGCCGATGAACACCTGCGGCAGGGGCACCGGCGTCGTGATCGGAGGAGGAGCGGAGACCGGAATCAGTTGCAGGCCCGCTTCCTGCCGGCGGTCGTAGATGAGAAGCTGATTGAGCGAGTTGTTGGCGCCCGATCCTTGCGTGGTGATCAGCACGCGGCCGTCGAACCCGACTTCGACACCCTCGGGCCGCGACGGAAGGCTCACGTTGGTGACCACGCGCGGACCGTCCAGATCGATCACCGTCAGCGACGCACCCGCGACGTTGGTGACGTAGAGGAACTGCGAGTCCATCGAGATCGCGGCGGCCGACGGGAACGGCCCGGCCTCGATCGCGCCCACTTCCTGGCCGGTCACATAGTTATATATGTAGACCCGGTTGGCGCCCGAGTTCACCGCGTAGAGCAGGTTGCGCGACTCGTCCAACACGATGTCGCCCGGCTGCCCGGTGAGGGGCACGATCTTGCCGAAACTGGCGCCCGGAGGCGTCGTGATCTGCAGTTGCGCGAACAGTCCCGCCGCGGCGAACAGCGGCAGAACGCGATGAAGCGCCATTAATCCCCCACGCGATTGCAAAGCCATCTTCAGTACGATACCCTAAACCCTTCGATACCGTACAAGTTTCGTATGATTTTCGCCCGCCCCGCAACTCGGCAAATGCGGGCGTGTTCAGTGAGGAGACCGAGCTGACCATCCGCAATGCAACCAGGAACTCCGTGCTGGGAGACAAGATCGATGTGGCCGATACCAGCTCCAAGCGGCGCACCGGTTTGCTGCGGCACACCGGTCTCGCGCCGGGTGAAGGCCTGTGGATCGTGCCCAGCGAATCCGTCCACACTTTCGGCATGAAATTCCCCATCGACGTGGTGTTCGTGAACAAGAAGAAGCGCGTGGTCAAGGTGCGTCCGAACATGGTGAAGCGCCGCATCGCGCTGGCGCTCACCGCGCACTCGGTGGTGGAGTTGCCCGTGGGGGCGATCGAGGCCACCGGCACCGCGCCGGGCGACGAACTGGTGTTCGAGCGATGAAACGAATCTGGCTCACCGCGGTCCTGGCCGGGCTGGGGACGTCGTGCGCCCGGGAAGCCGCGCGCGCCAAGGCGCCCGTGCCGAACCCGGTCCGCCAGACTCTCGGCAAGCACGTGGAGAACGCGCTCGACGCGGGCGACGGCGATATCGAAAGCACTGGCTTGCGCCAAGCCGTGGTCGCCAACCCGAAGGATTTCCGCTCCCGAACCGCGCTCGCCCAACGCTACGCCAAGCTGGGCTTCCCGGAGTTGGCGGTGGAACACTACCGGCTGGCCGCCACGCTCGAGCCGGACGATCCGGCCGTGCAAATCGAACTGGCGCGGCAGCTTCGCGCCAATGGAATGAACGCCGAGGCGGCGCGGCTGCTCGACGCCTTTCTGGCGGCGCGCGACGGCGTGTTTTCCGAAGTCCACGCCTGGGCCGGCATCGTGCACGACGAGGCGGGCGAACTCGCGGTGGGCGAGACCGAGCACCGCAAGGCGATCGCGGCCGCCGAAACGCCGGAGGATTCTCTGCACAACAACCTCGGCTACAACCTGCTGTTGCAGGGACGTTCGCCGGAAGCGCAGGCGGAATTCCGGAAGGCGCTGGAGTTGTCGCCTCGGTCGGAGATCGCGCGTAATAACCTGGGGATGGCGCTCGGAGCGGGTTCGCCGGATAGCGTCGCGCACTGGCAGTCGGTGCTGGGCCCGTCGGCCGCGCACAACAACATGGCGGCCGCGCTCATCGAACAGTCCCGGTACCCGGAGGCTCGCAAGGAATTGAATATCGCGCTAGGATATAAGCCGGACAACTCGGCCGCGCTTCATAACCTGGCATTGGTTTCGCGGTTGGACGGTCAACCGGCGGTGCTGCCCTTCAGCCGTCCGCCCGGGTCCTGGAAGGGGCTCGGCTGGATCTTCAAGGGGGGACGCCGGGATTCTCGGCAGGCGGCGCCGGTTCGGGCCGCGCGTTAAACAGGAGAGCAATCATGATGAAGCGTCTTTTGGTTCGTTTTTGGCGGGAAGAGCAAGGCCAGGACTTGGTCGAGTACGCGTTGATCGTGGCGGCCGTGGGATTGGCCCTGATCACCACCGTCAACCAGTTGTCCCAAGCGGTGGTCAGCCTCTATTCGAGCATCACGGAAGGCTTGACCAGCATTGGAGCCAGCGGCCAGTAGCCGCCGGACGCCACGCACCTGGTTCGCGCCCGATCTGGCGCTGTCCGCGGCGTTCGTCACGGCCGTGTTTTGCCTGCTGCTCTACGATGGCGGCTCGCGGCTGTTTCGCGACTCCGATACTGGATGGCACGTTCGGACCGGTGAGCGAATTCTGGCCACCGGCGAGCTTCCGCGCGCCGACCCCTACTCCTGGACCCGTCCCGGAGGTCCGTGGTTTGCATGGGAATGGGGCTCGGACGCCGCGATGGGAGCGGCTCACCGGTGGCGGGGATTAACTGGGGTGGCGGTTCTCTACACCACCGCGATCGCGGCGGTGACCTGGCTCTGGTTCCGTCTACAATGGCAGCTCGGGGGCAGCTTTCTTTTGGCATGCGCGATGGCGTCGCCCATGCTTTCCACGGTCAATCTGCACTGGTTGGCCCGTCCCCACGTGTTCAGTTGGTGCCTGTTCCTGGCGTGGTTGCTGTGGCTCGAACGGCGGACGGAGCCATTCGGGTGGAAGCACGCGGCGGCGGCCTTCGGTACCGGCGCGGTGTGGGCGAACCTGCACGCCAGCTTTTTCCTGGCTCCGGCGGTCGCGATTGTGTTCGCGTGCGGCGCGGCGGCCGAACGCGACCGGGGCGCCTCCCTCCGGTTCGTTTCGGCGGGCGCGGCCGCGGCGGTGGGATCGCTGTGCAATCCGTACGGGTGGGACCTGCATCGCCACGTCTTCCACTACGTAACCGGGGCCGAACTGCTGGCGCGAATCGGCGAGTTTCAAACGTTCAATTTCCACTCGGAGGGCGCGGCGCAGATCCTGCTCACCGTGCTTTTGTGCGCGTCCGCGGCGGGGCTCGCGTTGGGACAGGGGAACTTTCGCCACGCGTTGCTGCTGTTGGCGATGACGGCGCTCGGGCTGCGATCGGCGCGCGGATTACCGATGCTCGCGTTGACGCTGCCCTTCGCCGCCGCGATCTTCACCCGGGCGGCGGGCGAGTCAGCGGCGCTGCGGGGAGCGCTCGTCTATTCGGCGAATCTGCGCAAGATCGACGCCGGACTGCGCGGATACGCTCTGATGCCTCTGTTGCCGCTGGCGATCTGGGCAATGGCCTCGCTGCCCGCCGTGCAACGGCGCACCGGATTTCCGGGGGACCGGTTCCCAGTGGAGGAAGCGGCTGCCGTGGCGGCGCTGCCTCCCGGCGCGCGGCTGCTGGCGCCGGACAGATTCGGCGGTTATCTGATCTACCGCTTCGCCGGCGAAAGAAAAGTGTTCTTCGACGGCAGAAGCGACTACTACGGGATCGATTTCATGAAACAATATATCGATCTCGTTCAGGTTCGGCCTGGCTGGGAATCCGCTCTGTCCCGCTGGAATCCCGATCACGCTCTGTTGCCGAAGGACTACTCGCTACTCGCCGCGCTGGAACGGGCGGGCTGGCGAAGGCTCCACACCGGACCGGCGGCCGTGCTTCTGGCTTCTCCGGAGCGATGACCGGTAGGCGTAAATTTCTCCAATGCCTAGTGTTTGATGCCTGAATGGAGCCACCTCGCAGGAACTCTGACTGATGGACCGCCAAAAAATCCTTTACCTTCTCGGCGCCGCGTGGCTTTCGGCGGCGGTGCTCACGTGGTTTCTCTACACGAGCACCAAAGCCCCCAAACAAGACAAAACGGTCAACGTGGTAGCGGCGGCCCGCGACATGTCGACCGGAGTCCGAGTCACCAAGGCCGACCTCAAGCTGGTTGCCGTTCGCGAAGCGGACGTGCCGCGCGGCGCGATTCTCAAGATCGACGACGCGGTGAACCGCGCGCTGATCTATCCGGTGGGCGCGAACGAACCGGTCACCGGGATCCGCCTCAGTTCGCAGGGCGGCGCCGAGGGAATCGCGGCGGTCATTCCGCGCGGCAAGCGCGCGGTCTCGGTGCCGTTCACCGACGCGACTGGCGCGAGCGGCCTCATTACGCCGCGGTCCAAGGTGGACGTGCTGTTCACGCGAGCCGGCGGCAACGCGTCGGAAGCGATGACGGTGACCGTACTCGAGGACATCGAGGTCCTGTCGATCGGCCGGACGATCGAGAATCCGCAATTGGCGACCGCGCCCGGCGCAACGAAGGCGGCGCCTCGTCCGGTGTCCGGCAATCAGAACGCAACGCTTCTGGTATCGCCCGAGCAGGCGCGTAAAGTCGAACTCGCGCGCAATCAGGGCAAGATCAGCCTGTCGTTGCGCAACCCACTCGATTCGGGCACGCCGGAAACCTCGGCGGCGGAGAGGCCGTCCCCAGCCACGCTGGACTCGATCGACCCGATGCTGCTGTCGGTGCTCGGCAAGCGTGGACGCCGGACTGCCACCCAGCGTGGCCTGGGCAGCGCCGAGTGGAACGATCTGATCGACGGCCCCAAGCCGCTTCCCAAGAAAGAACCCGCTCCCAAGAAAGAACCGCCGCCCAAGCCGCGAGTGGTCGTCGATGTTTATCGCGGTGAAAAGCACGTCCAGGAAATGTTTCAATGAGCCTCCTCCCTCAGAGGGCTTTCGCGTCCTTTTTCGTCCTTTCGCTTCCGTTCCTGATCGGCCAAACGGCGCCGCCTCGTGAGTTGACGCTCACGCTGGGGCGCGGCGAATTGATTCAGTTCGCGGCCGACATCAGCCGGGCGGTCACCGCCGAACCGAAGGTGGCCGACATCGTGGTGGTGAGTCCACGGGAAGTGATGGTCAACGCCAAGGGCGTCGGCAAGACTACCGTGATCATCTGGGAAACCGGCTCGATCCCCGCCCGCTACAACGTCAACGTCATCGCCGACGCGCAACCGTTCGACGCGATCCAGCGGAAGATTTCGTCGAGCCTCGGCGGAGGCAGCGTGACCGTCACCGGCAACGAAGAGACGGTGGTGCTGACGGGTTCGGTGAGCGGCGCCGCCGAAGCCAAACAAGCGGAGTCGCTGGCGGCCACTTACTCGAAGAAAGTGATCAACCTGTTGAAGACGCCGCCGCCGCCCGAGCCGCGTCAGATCCTGCTGCAGGTCAAGATCGCGGCGGTGGACCGCGTCAAGCTGGGCGAACTCGGCTTCAACTACTTCTCCCGCAACCCCACCATTCTCGGATCTCTCACCACGCAGCAGTTCCAGTTTCCGCGTTTCAGCCAGCTGCAGTTCCAGGACAACAACTTCGCCAACAGCACGGTCAACTTCGCCGACCTGTTGAACCTGTTCGCGTTCCGCCCGGATCTCAATATCGGCGGCACCATCCGCGCGCTGGCCAGCCGCAATCTGCTTCAGATTCTCGCCGAGCCCAACCTCATTTGCATCGAGGGCAAGGAAGCCAACTTCCTCGCGGGCGGCGAATTTCCCTTCCCCACCATCCAGTCGACCAACACCGGCGGCGCCATCGCTCCCGTCATCACTGTACGCTTCCGGCGCTTCGGCATCGAACTGACGTTCACGCCGACGGTTCTCCACAACGGGTCGATCGACCTCAAGGTGAAGCCCGAGGTCAGCGCGCTCGACTTTGCCAACGCGGTCCAATTGCAGGGATTCCTGATCCCGGCGATCTCGACTCGCACGGCGGAAACCGAAGTGATCCTAAAGGACGGCGAGAGCTTCGCCATCGCCGGACTGATCGACAATCGCGTGATTCAGAACATGGCGCGAATCCCGTGGCTGGGGGACGTTCCCATCGTGGGCAACCTTTTCCGCACCCGCAGCACGCGCAAATCGAGCGACGAACTGCTGGTGGTGGTGACGCCGCGTTTCGTCAAGCCGATAGCGGCCGGCGATCAGGTGAAGCTGCCCGACACGATGGAGCCGTGGCTGCCGACCATCGCCGAGATGAACGCGGCCAAGAACAAGAAGAAGGACGACAAGCCGAAGTTCCAAGGCCAAAGTGGACATCAAGAACCCAAGCCGAAGAGGAAGTAGCCAACAGCGGCGCGGCGCCACCACGTTCCAACTGGTGGTGATCCTGGTGCCCGTGTTGCTGGCCTTCATGGGATTCGCGGTCGACTATGGGCGGCTCTACATGATCCGCAACGAGATGCAGGCCGCCGCCAACGCCTCAGCGCTGGCCGCCGCCGCGCGGCTGGGTGGATTCGACGCCGCGCTCGACGCGGCCACCGAACAAGCCAACACCGCGGTCGCCGAGGCGGCCGGTTTCGCCAATAAGATCGACTATGGCGGACGGGTGCTCGGCGGCGGCGACACGCTGACGAGCACCGTCGAAGAACCGCAGTTCTTCGACACCGTGGCCGGCGCGACAGGCCAAGGCGACGGCGGAGGCGGCGGAACGGGAGTGCTCCGGCATGTCCGCGTGAGCCTGCTGGCCGACGCGCCCACCGTATTCTTCCGGTTTCTACCGCTGGCCCAGGAAGGCCGCGTGCCGATCCGCGTGCAGGCCGCGGCCGGCGTCAGCGCACCGTTGTGCGTGGCGTGCAACATCGAGCCGATCGTCATTGCGGCCCCCGACGCCGCCGAGACCATCGACTTCGGATTCACCGTGGGGACGCGATACACACTCGGCTACACATGCACCGGCCAGCCCACGCCGCAGCCCATCGCCGGATCGGTGCAGCGCTTGCAGTATCTGATGTTGAACCGCTGGGATCAGGACTCGGAAGTTCCGGAACAGACGCAGGCGTTCCGCATGGGCCTGTACGGAATGCCCGGCAACGCGAGTGAGCTGAAGAGCTGTCTCAACATCGCCAACACGGAGACCGTTTGGGAATCGGCGCTTGCGGGGCAATGCCTGCAGAACAACGTGCCGGCCGTGGTGCGTGGATTCACGTGTGGCCTGGCGAACCGGTTCGAAGCGGGGGTCTTCGCGGGATGCGAGACGGTGCAGGATAGCGACACCTATTCGCAATCGGTGCTGCCCGATTCCGACATCTCCGACACCGACGACTACCAGTCGACGTACGCCGGCAACACCAGGCGCGTGATCACCATCGCCATCGCGGCGGATCTGGTGGACGCGACCGCGATCACCATCGCCGGCTTCCGCCAGTTTCTGGTGAATCCGCTGATCGGCGCCACCAACATCAACCCGCTCGATCCCAACGGCCGCTTTCTGCTCACCTACATCGGAAGCCCGGCCCCGCTGCGCCAGGGACGCTTCTCCGGGTGTTCGACCGTTCTGGACGGGGGTCCGGGGAAGGTGGTGCTGCACCAATGAGAAGACGCCGCGGCAACGCTTTGATCGAATCGGCGCTGTGGATTCCCATCCTCGTCTCGTTGCTGGTGGGCATGGTCCAGTTGGCGCGGGTGTCGTTCACCTACTTCACGCTGCACAAGGTGCTGTACGACACGGCGAGGCTGGTGGGAACGTCGCAGGTCAACTTCTGCGCGGACGACACGGCCATCACGACGATGAAGGAGTTCGCGCTGAACGGCGGCACGTCGAGCGATACCGGCCCGATCATCCCGAATCTGACGGCGGATCAGATTCAAGTGAGGATCGAACGAATCGACCCCGACAGCGGCACGCTCCAGGAATGCGACTGCTCCTCCACTGGCTGCGATACCGCCGCCGGGGGCCAGCCGCCGGACTACATCGTGGTGTCGCTGCCGGACGGCTATCCGTTCACGTTGAGCTTCCCGAATCTGACGTTCGAGCCGATCCCGCTGCGTCCGCAAGTGCGCATGCCATTCGGAGGCAGCTAGGATGCGGCGCCAACGGCGATCGGGCCAAGCCACGATGGAGTTCGCGCTGACGTACGCCGGCGTGTTCCTGCCGCTCACGATCATGATCATCTTCACCGGACAGCTCCTGTGGACTTGGCACGCCGTGGTGGAGATGACGCGGGCCGGCGCGCGCTACGCGGCGACGCACTGCTTCCAGTCGGGCGGGGCGAATGTCGTCCAGTACATGCGCACCAACACGCCGGTGTCGCCCGATTCGGGCGCGTTCCAGGGCGGCTCGGCGGAGATCGCGGTCACCTATTTTCAACGCAACATCGAAACGGGCGACCTCGAGGACTTCGCCTGCGACGGCAGCGCCGATTGCACCCGCGAGTGCGTGCCCGCGGCGGTAAAGGTCGCCGTGGCCAACTACGAGTTCCGAGGCGTGCAGGCGTACTTCGGATTGCCGCCCGTCACGCTTCCCGACTTTTCCACGACAGTCCCCATCGAAAGCGCCGGATGCGGTCCCGATTCCACCGACTGCACGCCCTAGGCCGGAGAACCAATGTCGATTTCCATTCTGGTCGCCTCGAGCGACGAACACTTCCGGGAGATGGTTCGCGAGAACCTGCTGAACGTGCCGAATTCGCGGCTGGTGTCGGAGTACCCGGAAGTTTCCTCCAACCTTTACATCCGCGTGCTTCAGGATCTCGAGCGCCACCCGGAGTGCGGTCTGATCCTCGATCTGGCGTCGGATCCGGCGGAGAACCTCCGCGTGATGGAGAAGGTGAAGCAAGCCGCTCCGCACCTGTACATCATCGCTTCCAACTACTCGGCCGAGGGCGAACTGGTGATCGACGCGTTGCGCGCCGGCGCAAACGACTTCCTCACGCAGCCGATCCGGCGGCTGGATTTCCGCGACGCCGTTCAACGCTTCGAGAAGGCGCCCAAGCACACCACCTCCACCAGCAGCCGTCTGGGCAAGGTGTTCACGTTCATCGGAACCAAAGGCGGGGCGGGCGCCACGACGCTGGCCGTCAATTTCGCGTCGGTGCTCGCGCAACGCAAGAACAATGCCGTCCTGTTGGATCTCGACTGGGTCGCCAACGACGTGTGCATGCAGCTCGGCGCGGCGCCCCAATACACGCTGCTCGAAGTGGGCGAGAACCTGGGCCGCATGGACCAGGCGCTGTTCGAGGGCTTCGTCACGCGCGACCCGCTCGGGTTCTTCGTGGTCGGCCCGCCCGATTCGCTCGACAATCAAGGCTATTTCACCGAGCCGATGTTCCGGGACTTCGCCAACTTCCTGGTGGAAAAGTACGACACGGTGGTGATCGACGGCGGCCGCCGCGTGAGCGACGAACTGGTGATGGGCGCGATGCAGGTGTCCACCGCGGTGTTCCTGGTGGTGACCCAGGAGTTCTCCTCGGTGCGCAACGCGCAGCGCTATCTCGCCTATCTGATGCGCATGGGATTCAACCAGGATCAGCTCAAGATCGTGGTCAACCGCTACGACAAGAAGCCCACGTCCGACTTCGCCAGTCTCGAGCAGATTCAGCAGACGCTCAACCAGCAGGTGTTCTACGGCATTCCGAACTCGCAGGCGGTGGTGCGCGCGATCAACCGCGCGCGTCCGTTCGTGGCCAATCGCGAAGCGGCGCCCGACCTCGACAAATCGTTCCGGTCCTTCGTCGACAAAGCCACCGGCGCCAAGAAGGCGCTCGGCGAAACGGCATAATGAGAGATCCATGAGCACAAGGCCCATCGCCCGTCCCGGATCCGGCGCCGACCGTTGGTTCGCCATCAAGACGCAGATCCACACCCGGCTGCTCAACTCGCTCAACCCCGATCAACTTCGCGGCATCACCAAGGACGGGATGCGGGAACAGGTTGGCGCAACCGTCGAACGGCTGGTGAAGGAAGAGAACATCCCGATGACGGTGAACGAGCGGGAGCGCCTCATCGAAGAGGTGCTCGACGAGGTCTTCGGCCTCGGCCCGCTCGAACCCCTGATGAAGGACGCCACCATCAGCGACATCATGGTCAACGGCTTCGACAACGTCTACGTCGAACGCGGCGGACACGTCGTCGAGACCAACGTGCGGTTCAAGGATTCCACGCACGTGCGGCTCATCATCGACCGCATTGTGTCCAACATCGGCCGCCGCATCGACGATTCGTCGCCGATCGTGGACGCTCGTCTGTCGGACGGTTCGCGCATGTGCGCCGTCATTCCGCCGCTGAGCCTGATCGGCCCGGTGATGTCGATCCGCCGCTTCGGCCGCAAGCTGCTCACCACCGACGATCTGCTCAAGAACGAGACTCTCACCGCGGGGATGCTCGATTTTCTGAGCGCGTGCGTGGAGGCGCGGCTGAACATCATCATCTCGGGTGGATCGGGCTCGGGCAAGTCGACCATGCTGAACACGATGTCGCGCTTCATCCCCGAGGAGCAGCGCATCGTCACCATCGAGGACACCGCCGAGTTGCAGCTCCAGCAATCGCACGT
>SYLY01000245.1 GCA_005808475.1 Acidobacteriota bacterium | reverse complement strand
TGAAGATGGGCTCGGGCAGTTTGGCGCTTTCGAACAGCCCCGGGGGAAGAGGGATTCCGCACACCGCCCCGGTTCGCAGATAATCCTTCCAGCCGGACCCCGAAAGGTAGCCGCGCGCCACGCACTCCACGTCGATCATCTTCGCGCGGCGGACCAGCATCGACCGGCCCTCGAGTTGATCGCGGAACGGCCGCAGTTGCGCCGGGTACTCGCCGACGTCCGCGGTTAGGAAATGGTTGGGGACGATGTCGCGCAGGAAATCGAACCAGAAGATCGAGATCCGCGTGAGCACGCGTCCCTTGTCCGGAATCCCGGTCGCGAGAATGTAGTCGAACGCCGAGATGCGGTCGGTCGCGACGATGAGCAGATCGCGGCCGACAGCGTAGTTGTCGCGCACCTTGCCGCGCGCGACCAAATCAATTCCAGGAAGATTTGTTTCCAGAATGAGCGGGGATGCCACTAGTTGCTATCATAGCGTCCTGATGGACTGGAACGAAGCCGCCGAAGATTTGCTGCATCAAATCCTGATGCAGACGCCATTGCCGGTACGCGAGCAGATCAGCGCCCGCGTGCGCGAAACCGCCGAATCGATCGCGGACAACGAAGGCAAGTCGCGCGTGGGAACGGGGACCGTGGTGCAGGCCTGGATCGATTCGACGCCCGAGGCTTTGCGCTCCGAACTGCCGCGGCAGATGGAGCGGCTCGGCCTCGATCCCTACGAATACGGCTTCGAATAATGGATCTCGGGCTGAAGGGCGCGCGCGTGGTGGTGACCGGCGGCGCGAGCGGAATCGGACTCGCCGTGGCGAAGGCATTCGCCGCCGAGGGAGCCGATGCGGCCATCTGGGATCTGTCGCCCGATACGGAAGCTCGCGCGGAGGAAGTGTCGCGGGAATTCGGCGCGCGCGCGATTGGCCGCGTGGTGGATGTCACCGACCGCGATGCGGTGCGGGCCGCGTTCGAGGACGCCGAGACGCGGCTCGGCCACATCGATCATGTGGTGCATTCGGCGGCGCGCGGCTCGGGAAAGTTCGGCTTTCCCTTCCTGCGGCTGGAACCTTCCGACTGGCCCCGCGTGCTGGAAGTGAACGTGATGGGAATGGTCAACGTGGCGCATCAGGCGGCTCCGGCGTTGATCCGAAGGCGCTCCGGATCGATGACGTTCATCGCGTCGGTGGCCGGCCAGATCGGATCGCAGACCGATCCTCCCTACAGCGCGTCCAAGGCCGCCAACATCAACTTCGCGCAGTGCATGGCGAAGGACTTGGCGCCGCACGGCGTCCGAGTGAATACGGTCTGTCCGGGGATGGTGAAGACGCCGCTGAACCATGGGATCTGGCGGGCGTGGAACGACGGGCAGCCGGATGCGGAGAAAGTCGACTACGAGACGTGGTCGGCGGAGAAGATCCGCAAGGTGGTGCCGCTCGGCACATGGCAGTCCGCCTCGGACGTGGCGAACATGGTGGTGTTCCTCGGTTCGGCGCGCGCGTCGCAGATCACCGGGCAAACCATCAACGTCGACGGCGGCTTCGTGATGCACTGGTAGGCTCGCCGGCCTACTGCACCTTGTCGCGCAACGCGGCGGGGGCGCGCTGGCTGTCCGGCTTATCGATCGCGAACTTCCATTTCACCGGCACCGATCGTGGCAGGTAGCAAGCCTTGTCGTCGCAGGCCTGGTACTCGAACACTCCGGCCACCTCCAGTTCGCCCTTCTTCATCGCTTCGCCGAGTTCGGCCGCCACTCCCACGGCGAGATCGCGCGTGAGCCGGACCTTCTTTTCGTACACCGGAACCGTTTCGCTAATGGCCTTTAGCCGCATCGGGCGCGACGGCGGGAACCGGACCGGCATCGCCAGAGCCTGCTTGGCCTCCTCCATCTTCCACTCGATCGCCTTGTAGCCCTGAACGCCGGGTGCGTAGATGTGCATCTTTCGGGGCAATTCGATCTCGATCGCCAATACGATGCGGCTGCCGGTGAACACGGTCGCGTTGCTCGCCGAGGTCCGCAGCGTCAGGTGGTCCGTCTTGGTCGCGGACCCGATTCCCAGCCCCGTGTCGAACTCTCGATAAAGGATATTGCCGGCGCTGAAACGGTCGCGGTAATCGTCCTCGAAGTACTTCGACTTCACCACTCCCTTGGCGTCGACGACGTACGTGCCGGGGAAGGGAACTCCATGGAACGGCGTGTTGGCCGCCACGTTGGTATTGAGAATCCCGAACCGGCGAATCACCGCCGAATCGTTGTCGGAAAGCAGCGGATACGTTACCTTGCGCCGCGCGGCGAAGTCCTTCAGGATTGGCGGGCTGTCGTAGGTAATCACCGCGACCCGTAGGCCGCGCGAATCGAACTCGGACCGCTTTTGTTCCAACTCGACCAGTTGGGCTTTGCAGTAGGGTCACCAGTCGGCCGAACGTACGAAAGCGAGCACCAAGCCCTTGGGACCGCGCAGACTCGCGAAATCCCGCTCGACTCCGGTTTGATCGGGGAGGCGGAAATCCGGGATCCGCCCGCCCACGGCGGGACCGGTTTTGGCATCCTTGCTGGCTGGCGGCAACGGACGAAGGCGGTCGCGATTCTGCGCGAGGCTCGCCGAGACCAGGAGCGCCGCGACAGCGGCCAGCCGGGTCATCCGGGGAACCGGAACATCGCGTCCGGGATGGAGACTCCCCGCACTTCGATCCGCTTCAAATCCGCGCTTCCCACGCCGAGCGTTTCCGCCAGCAGGAACTGGTTGTCGCACTTGGCGAACGCGCCCGCGCCGCGCGCCGCGCGCGGATCGTAGCCCATCACCGCGGTCGCGACCGCGTCGGTGTTCACCGCGTTCGCGCCCACGATCATCACTCCCGGCTTCACGTGCGCGAGACCGCGAATCCACGGTCCTTCGCCGCCTGTAACGGTCTCGATGCCGTCGATGATCGAGATGCCGATGGGTCTGGCCGCGTTCAACTCGGCGACGATACGCGGCATGCGCGTGAACGATTCGCGGATGGACGACGGGTCCTTTTCCGGCTCGGCGATCCGCGCCGGCTGGCGCTTGCCCGCGTGGCAGACGGCGGCGCGGCCGAGCGTGGGGTTCTCGTTCGGCTCGTCCACTCCCGCGTCGTCCCCGTAGATCGACGACGGCGTGATTCCGAAGATGTTCTTCATGGCCAGCGTCACGCCGCAGGTCGCGTGGTTCTTCATCTTCGCCATCGACACCAGCACGTCCGTCTCTTCGTAAATCTTGTTGAGGACGTACGATGGGAAAATCCATCCGCCGCCCGGCGTCTGGAACTTCGCGTACTTCTGGTAGATTCCGATGCCGTTGGTGTTCACGAATTCGACGTTCGGCGCCGCGGCCAGAAGTTGGCGGACGTTCCAGCCGGAGTCCAACATGTATTCCGAGAGCGGGCCGGCCGTGCCCCAGGCGCTTTCGACGAACCGGATTCGCCTGGCGCCGGCCTTGTGCGCCAGGAACGCAAACGCGCCGATTTGTTTCGGATGCGTGTAGTGGGTCGCGCCCAGGGCCTTCCCTTGAAACTTCAGCGCGGGGCTGCCGGTGAGGTTGACCTTCACCGTCACGGTCTTGCCTTTGACCAGTCGCTCGAGTCCGCCGATCTTGTCGAACATGCCATTCAGCAGCGCGACTTGGTCCTGATCGTACGACGGGCATTTTTCGATCGCCACCGGACCTGCGGCCAGCGCCGGCGCGGCGAGCGAAGGCGTGGCCAGCATGGCCGCGAACAGCTCCCGGCGCGACATCGTAGGGGCTTTCATTTCGATTCGATTCTACCACCGCGAATTCGAGGCCAAAACGGCGCGAGCCACTGTCCGGGCAATTGTTCCGGATAGCTTTCGATCCCGGCGAAGCCGAGGCGTCCGGGGTCGCGATCCGGCACGTTCGCCGTGCCGAAAAGCCAGTCCCACACGGCGAGCGTGAGTCCGAAGTTGCGGTTGATGGGCCCTTCGTCCGGGTGATTGTGGTGCCAGATGTGCATCTCCGGGCTGTTGATCAGGTATCGCAACGGTCCGATCCGCCAACGGAGATTGGCGTGCGCGAAGTGGCCAACCAGCGTATTGAGAACGCCCACCCAAAACATGACCTCGCCGGTGGCGCCCAGCATCGCGCCCGGGATGTAGAGGAAGCCGCGATAGACCAGAATCTCCACCCAATGGAAGCGCCAGTCGCCAATCCAGTCCATGTCGACGATGCTGTGGTGCACTTTGTGGAACTCCCACAGCGCCGGGACTCGATGCAGGACATTGTGGACGCACCACTGCGCGAAGTCGAGAGCCAGGAACCAGATCGCGAATTGCGTCCAGAACGGCAGTTCCGCGAGGACACCCGCGTAGACGGCGTTCTTCCAGCCTGCCTGCCGGAGCGCGGCGTCGAGCCACGCGGTCGCGCCGATGCTCAGGTTGCCGATCGCCACGCCGAGCACATGCGCGTTGAACACGACATAGGCCAGGTCGGAAACGATTCCCTTCCGCCAGACCGGCTGAGCCGGCCGGCGCGGCCAGATCCGCTCGAGGATCCAGAACAGAAGGCCGAGGCCGGACAGCCAAACGGCATAGATCATGCTTCCAGACTAGCTGTTCCCGAGCGTGTAGAATGAGGGGACACGAAGCAGAAACATGAACATGGAGCTGCAGGAGACCGACTTCCAGAAGTTTTGGAGGCGGCTCCAACAGATCGGCTTGAATGCCTACGAGGCCCGTACCTACATGGTGCTGCTCGGTCACTCCAGGTTCAAGGCGCTCGAACTGGCCGCTCGCGCGGACGTGCCCCGCCAGAAGATCTACGAGGTGCTCGACAGTCTGGCGGAAAAGGGTTTCGCCCGCGTGGTGCAGGAAAAGACCAAGCTGTTCTCGGCCATCGAGCCGGAATTGGCGGTGCCCCACTTCATCGCGCGCCGGCGCGAGCAGTTGGAGGTGGAGATCGGCGAGCAGAGCCGCGCCGCCGCCGTCGTGGTGGAGGACTTGAACCGCGCCTACTCGGTGGGACGCGAAGGGCGGGGAACGCTCGACTACCTGCGCATTGTCGCCGAACCCGGCCACACGGCCGCCCAGTACCGGAAGTTGATCGGCGAGGCGAGCGCGGAATATCTCGAGTTTTCGCGGCCGCCCTACGCGGTGGATCCGCTGGACGAACAACTGGTGAAGAAGGCGTCCGAGCGCGGTGTGTCGTGCCGGATTCTGCTCGAGGGCGGCGTCGACGAGGCGCACCGCCAGAGGCTGGCCGACTATCAGGCGGCGGGCATCGAAGTGCACCGCATCCGGTCTCTGCCAATGAAGCTGGCGCTATTCGATGGGTCGCGCGGTATGATCGCGCTGCTGGATCCGCTGGTGACCAAGCCCGCCTGGACCGCGGTGCAGTTCGATCACCCGGGCATGGCCGAGGCGATGAAAGGGCTCTTCGAGGATTACTGGCGGCGGTCGGAGGCGCTGTAGCCGGGCTACCCGCCCAACACGCGCTCCAACATCGGGTACGCGGCCGCTCCGTTCCACCGGTGTCCGCCATCGAACGAGTCCACTTGCAGGTTATCCGGCGAGCCGGCGGCCTTCCACGCGCGGCGCATCCGCTCGAGCGACGGTTCCAGCCACGCCTTGACCATCAGCCCGTCCTTCTGGCCCACCTCCCAGACGCACGGGCGGGGCGCGATCAGCGATCCGATCTCGGGTACGTCGCCATATTTCAGCAGGCCGGGGATCACCTGCGCGCCGCAGCCGTAGCGGCCCCGCACCCGCTCCTGCATCACGTTCAGCGCGCCCGAACAAACGGCGGCGCGGATGCGATCCGACATCGCGGCGGTGAGCATCGCCATGCGGCCGCCGTAGGAGAGTCCCACGCAGGCCATGCGAGCCGGGTCGGCGCGGGGATGCAAGGCGAGCAGTTCGAGCGCCCAGAGCGCGTCGCGCAGGTTCTCCCCCATCAGCACCTGGCCGAATAACTGCATGCGCACGAAGGTGACTCCGCACGGGTCCTCGCCTTTGTACGCCGCCGGATCGCCGAGGCGCCGGCCGAAGGGAGTGAAGCAGGGAACCGCCACCAGATAGCCGCGCCGCGCCAGTTGCCAACCGTAGTCGTAATTCGCCTTGTCGAGATCCGCGCGGCGCTCCGGTGTCTCGGCGATTCCTGCCACCGGATCGTAGCCGTGCTTTCCGTGCCCATGCAGGGCGAGCACCGCGGCGCGCTTTCCGGACCCGGAGGGCTCGAGTAAATGGACCGGTAAGTCCCGGACTCCCCCGGCGCGGAGCACCAGCGAGAGCCGGCGCACGCCTTCGCGTTCCGAGCGCGACTCCTCCACCATGTCCCAACGGGCGGGTGGATCGATCGGGCCGAGCAGTTCGCCCAGCTTCGCCTGGAAAGCGCCGCGCCAGTTGGTGAACTCGGCCGTGGTCGAGCCGGTAAAACGCATCGCCAACGGCGGCGCCTCGGCCATCCGGCGGATCTCGCCGTCGATGGTCTGCGCGGCGGCCATGGCGGGCAGCGTGGCGAAGGCCCGGCGCGTCCACCGGGAATCAGGCGAGGAGTTTGGCGAACGCACGGCGTCCCTCCTCGAACTTGCCGACAGCGAGCGCCCGTTGACGATCGCTTTCGAATCGAAACGTTTTGTGGATCGACCGCTTCGAACGTTCGATCTCGTCCATGAACGCTCCCACGGCCACGGCCTTGCGGAATCCGGTTCCCTCGACGCGAAGATAGACCGGGCTCGAGTGCGCGAACACCGGATACCCGGCGTAGGTCTTGGCGGCTCCTGAGACGCGCGCCGCGATCCAGCCGCCCTCGTCCACCGCTATCTCGCGCTCGAGCTTGACATGGCGGCCTTGGACGGAGGGCTGATCGGCGATCACTTCGCCGTCGCGCACGATCTCCAAACGGTCGAACGGGATGCGCGAAGTGACCTCGGCTCGCACCTGTACGACTCCCTTCGCCGGACTCACGGTCGCGCCCGGCCCTTTGCCATCGACGGTGAACCGGACCAACGGACCGTTGGTGACGAAGGTCCGCCCCGCGCGCAGCCCGGCGATCCAGGTGTCGTAGCTGAACTGGCCCTCCACTTGCACATAAACGCGATTGTGATCGTAGATCCACCAATCCGTCCCGGATGACGCGGCGATGGGCAATCCGCAATTCAGCAACGCGTAGTACCGCGAGTAGTCCGCCGCCAAGCCGTCCGCCAAGTTGTAGGCGTTCATGAGCCCGAGCGATGCCGCCACGGGCGACTCCATGCCCGATCCATTGTGACACCACACGGTCGTGCCGCCCAGGTCGCGCGCCTGCTGGCAAAGCGTGGACAATGTCGGGTAGTCGGGCGCCTTGCCGTCTTTCGACAGCAGGCCTGTGGATACCGGTTCGATCGAGCGGGGTATGTTCAGGAACAGCACGTGACCGTAGCCGAAGTCGGTGAACGCCTTATTGTTGCGCGCCTCCTCGCCCATGTCCATGATCGAGCCGTCCCGCGAGAACTGGGGAAGGCGGCCAACCGGATATCGGTTGGTGATGTAGGGGGAGTCGGTGCGGATCAGATAGCTGAGGACGCTGACGTCCAGATCCTCGGCCGGCGGCACCATGCGGATGCGGTCGTCGGGGTTCTCGTCGATCTGAAGGTGGTAGTGCGTGTGTGTATTCCCTGAATACCAGCCCTCCGCCTTGAGGTCGAGCAGAGGCGCGATGTCGAGATCGACTTGGTGGGTGATCCCCGAACCGACCTCGGTGTAGCCTTCGGCGACCTCGTGAGCGAGACCCCGGACGGCTTCGATGCGGTATCGCCCGGCCGGCACGGCGACCTCGTATTGGCCTCGGGCGTAGAAGTAGTGCCTCCGGTCCGGCATCGTCTTGATCGAACTCGCCGGCATGTAGACCTGGTTGGTGTTGGTCTCGACGACACGGATCTTTGCGGGGACGGGCTTGCCCGTCGAGCGCTCCCGGATCGCGCCGCGAATGACAGCGGGCGCGGAGGTGTCGGGTTTCTGTCCGCGCATCGGGAGCAGAAGCGAACCCGAGCCGATCAGCGGGATGGATCGGAGGATGTCGCGCCGGGTGAGGTGGTGGTGTCCCATCGGGTAGCCATTGTATCAGCGCCATTTTTCCGCCGCGGTCAACGTTCCGCCGCGCCGGTGGGGCGGTCCCACGGGGATGCCGGTCCTGGCCCCTCGTTTGCATATGCTTCTCCCGATGCTGGACCCCGCCTCTCGTGACATAGAGCGCTACATGGACTTGGTGGCGATGCGCCAAAAGCTGGTCGCCGCCAACATAGCCAATGCGCATACACCGGGATACAAGACGCGCGATATCGACTTCCAGTTCGAATACCAGGCCGCCCTGGAGGGTTCGAAGCCGGACGTGATCGAAGCGCCGGGCTTGAAGAGCCGCAACGACGGGAACAATGTGTCGCTCGATCGCGAACTGCGGTTGCTGGCGGAGAACGCGATCCGCTTCAACGCCGCCTCGTCGTTCTGGAAGGGCGAATACCGGCAGATCAAATCGGCGATTCAGGAGGGCAAGAACGGATGAGTCTTCTCGCGCTGTTGTCGGTTCCGGCGAGCGGCATGGCGGCCCAGCGGGCGCGCACCGAGGTTCTCGTCGAAAACCTGGCCAATTCGGAAACCACGCGAACTCCGGATGGCGGCCCCTATCGAAGAAAAGACGTCGTGTTCACGACGAGTCCGCAGACGTCGGCGTTCTCGTCCGAATTCCAGCGGGCGCTCGGTCCGCATGTCGACGGCGTCGCCGTTACGGAGGTCGTTCTCGACGCGCGCGAACCCACCAAGCGGTTCGTTCCGGGACATCCCGATGCCGGCAAGGACGGCTATGTTTCGTTTCCGAACGTGAACCCGGCCGAGGACATGGTCGATCTCATGAGCGCTTCGCGCGGCTTCCAGTCGAACGTGAGCGCGGTTGTCGCGATCAAGGACATGATTCAGCGCTCGCTCGAGTTGCTCAAATAGCCATGCCGGATTCGATTCAGCTCGCCGACGTCTCACGGATTCGTCCGATCGAACTTCCCGCGGAAGCCGCGCCTGCCTCCCGGCCGGACGACGGCGTCTTCGGAGCGATGTTTCACGACGCTGTTTCCCGCGTCCAGGCCTATCAGGCCGGCGCCGGCGAGGGGGTGCAACGATTCCTGTCCGGAGAAGACGAGGAACTCCACAAGGTGGCGATCGCCGCTCAGAAGGCGGACCTCGCCTTCGACTTGTTCCTGCAGGTGAAGAACAAGGTCGTCCAGGCCTATCAGGAAGTCATGCGGATGCAGATGTAGAGCTGCTCCACTCCTAGGAACCCGCCTTGCTCGACCAGATCCGGCGTCTCGCCGAAACCCTCAGCCTCCGGCAGAAAATCTACACCGCGGCCGCCGCGGTGGCGGTGACCGCGTCCCTCTTCTGGCTGGTGCAATGGAACCAGGAACGGGACTTCGCGGTACTCTACTCGGGGCTAGCCCAGGAGGACGCGGCGGCGGTGGTGGCGAAGCTGAAAGAGTCCGCCGCCGTCTACCGGATTTCGTCCGACGGCGCCACCATTCGCGTCAACTCGGCCCGCGTCCCGGAACTACGCCTTCAGATGGCATCGGCGGGGCTGCCCAAGACCGGCCGCATCGGCTTCGAACTGTTCGACCGGAACAACTTCGGCATCACCGAGTTCGCCGAGCAGGTCAACTATCATCGCGCGCTCGAAGGCGAATTGGAACGTACCATCCTCGGCATCGCCGAAGTGGAACATTCCCGTGTCCACATTACGCCCCAGAAGGACAGCGTATTCCTGGACCACCGGCGGCCAGCCAAGGCGAGCGTTCTGCTTCGTCTGCGGGCGGGGAAAGAGCTATCGCGCAAGAGCGCCCTGGCGATCGCCCAAATGGTCTCGAACGCCGTGGATGGGCTCGCTCCCGAGGCGGTGACCTTGCTGGACGTCCACGGCAATCTACTGAATCAGGCGCGCAAGGACGGCGGCGAAGACGAACTCAACACGGCTCGAATCGCCTATAGACGCAATATCGAGAACGACTTGTTGGCGAAAGTGAATTCGACGCTCGAACCTCTTCTTGGGCCGGACCGGTTTCGAGCCGCCGTCTCCGCCGAGGTGGACTATTCGACGGCGGATCAGAGCGAGGAGGCTTTCGACCCCGCGAAGTCGGTCATGGCAAACTCGCAGCGCACCGAGGACACGGCGAACTCCGCCCAGCCTACTGGCGTCCCCGGCGCGCCGTCGAATCTTCCCAGGCCCACGTCCCGGCCGGGTCTAGCCGGAGCGGTAGGGGTCCTACGCCGGTCGGAGACGATCAATTATCAGACCAGTCGCATGGTGAAACGGACGCACATTCCTCACGGCACCCTGCGGCGGGTCTCGGTGGGTGTCCTGCTCGACCACCATGTGAAGTGGGAGGATCAGGGTGGAAAGGGCCGGTGGACGGCAGCGCCACCGTCCGCCGAGCAATTGAAGGCAGCTCGGGAAGTGGTGGCGGGGGCAGTGGGGCTGGAACCCGATCGCGGCGACCAACTGGTGGTGGAGAGCCTTCCGTTCGAGCGTACGGTTTCGCTGGTCAGCGGGGGACCGGGCGGGCCTCCGCCCGAACCGCCGGGCGCGGGCGGATGGCTCGGCGAGGGGCTTCGCAAGAAGGACCCGGTCGTGCTCGGAATCTTGGCGGCGCTGGTTCTGACGGTCATGGCAGGGGGGTGGATGTTCTGGAAGAAGAAGGCAAAGCGGGTGGCGGTGGAAGTCACGGCCGCCCCCGCGGTCGTGGGTGCCAGTTCCGTGTCCGCCGCGGAAGACGGAGCCGGGGAGATTTCCGCCGAGCACCGGGCCGCGGAGATCGAAGGCGGCGCCGAATCCGGCGCCTTGGCGGGCAGGTTCGATATTCAGCACACGGCTGGGATGGTCGATCGGCAAAGGCGCGAAGAGGAACAGGAGCGGGAGATCCTGGAGTCGCTTACGACGAATCTCAAGCTGCCGTCCGCCGCTTCGAAGAAATCCGAGGTGCTGGCCAAGCATTTGGGCGACGAGGCGCGGCGGAACCCGGATGGTCTGGCGCAAATCGTGCGCTCGTGGATCAACGATGGAGAGTAGGGAACGGGGGCGGAGGACAACACGATGATTGCGAATGCCGAAAAACCCGCGGTCATGATGCTCCCGGGCGTCAAGAAAGCGGCCATCCTGATGGTTGTGCTCGGCGAGGAGATCGGCGCCGACATCATGAGCAGACTGGCGGAGGAAGAAGCGGCACTCCTGAGCCGGGAAATCGCCCGTCTTTCCAATGTCTCACACGAAATAACGGAAGTAGTACTCGAGGAAGGCTATCAGATGTCGCTTGCCCATAACTACGTGGTCAAGGGCGGCGTGGAGACGGCTCGCAACATCCTCATGAACGCCTACGGACCCGAACAGGCGCGCAAGTTGCTGGACCGGCTGATGAAGGCGATCGGCGCCGATGCCGCCAGTTTCGACGCGCTCCAAAAGGCGGATCCGCAGCAGTTGGCCAAATTCATCCACAAGGAGCATCCCCAGACAATCGCTCTGGTGCTGAGCCACCTCAACTCGTCCCAAGCCGCCGGGTTGCTGCAGTCGCTGCCGCCGGAATTGCGCGCCGACGTATCGCTCCGGATGGCCAACCTCGAACGCATCTCGCCGGAAATTATCTCGAGAATCGCATCCATCATCGGCCAGAAGATCAAGTCCCTCGGGGAGTTCAGCCGCGAGGCCTATGGCGGCGTGCGCGCCGTGGCGGAGATGTTCAATCGCATGGACTCCGGCACCAGCAAGGTGATCCTCGACGATATCGAGAAACAGGACACCGGTCTCACCGAGTCCATCCGCCACCTCATGTTCGTGTTCGAAGACCTTCTGCTCATGGATCAAGGGGGCGTCAAGGAGCTTCTCACCCGGGTGGACCGCAAGATCCTGACGGTCGCCCTCAAGGGCACGTCCGAGCAGCTCCGGCAGAAGTTCCTCGACTGCATGTCCCAGCGCGGCGCGGATATGATGCGCGAGGACATGGACTCGATGGGACCCATCAAGGTCAAGGAGGTCGAATCGGCACAGCAGCAGATCATCGCCACCGTCCGGCAGCTCGAGGCGGAGGGTGTCCTCAGCCTCAAGGGCTCGGTTGGCGAGCAGTATGTCGTCTAGCGCGCCGGCAACCATGCGAGCCAAGATTCTGCGTGCCAGCGAGCAACCTGCCCTTGTTTGCTGGCCCTTGTCGCCGGGCGCCGCGGTGCGTGGCGTCGAGCCCGTGGAGGGCATCCGGTGGCAATCCACCAATCCCGAGCCGGAGGCCGAGCCGCCGTCCGCGCTTGACGACCCCCATCGATCCGAACCGCCCCCTGAGGCGGGGCCCGTATCCGATTCCGCGCCACACGAGGATCATTCGGCGGTTTGCGAGGCTCTTCGGAGCGAACTGGCTTCGGTGCGGGAGGAGATCCCAGGTCTGGTGCGGCGTGCTCGGACCGAGGGCCAAGAGGCCGGATTCGGCGAGGGTGTTCGCCACGGAGAGGCGGCCGCCGCCGGAACCGCCCGCGACGCCGCCCGGACCGAGTACGAACAGGCGCTTGCGGCGGCCGTGGAATCGGCTCGCGACACCCTGGAATCTCGTGGAAGAATGCGCAAGCAAATGGAAGAGGACTTGGTGCACTTGGCCGTGGCGGTGGCCCGCCGGATTCTGCACCGCGAGCTTCACGTCGACCCTGAAGCACTCACCGGAATCGTGAAGGCGGCCATCGAACGGATCGACGTCCGTGAAGTCCACCGCATAATCGTCGCGCCCTACGATGCGACTTTCGTGAAGAAGCATTTCGAGTCGCTCCGCCTCCCCGAGCGCGTCGAGATCGCGGCCGACGGGTCGCTTCCACGCGGCTCGGTGGTGTTCGAGACGGCGCGTGGCCATGTCGACGCTTCCGTCGAGACCCAGTTGCAGGAAATAGATCGCGGGTTCGCCGACCTGGTGAGACGCACATGATGGCCGCTACGGCCGGCCGCGCCTTTGACCTCGACAAGTACATGAGGTTCCTCGACCGCGCCGAGACTTGCCGGTGTACCGGCCGGGTTGTGGGGATGACCGGGCTGCTGGTGGAGTCGGAAGGGCCGGCCGCCGCCGCCGGCGATTTCTGTGAGATCGTCACACGGGACAACCGGGCCATTCGGGCGTTGGTTTCGGGTTTCCGCCAGGGCCGGATCTTGCTGATTCCGCTCGAGGAAGCCGAGGGGCTGCAGGCCGGCGACACCGTGGTCGCCCGCCCGGAACAGGCGCGGATGAACGCCGGTCCCCACCTGCTCGGCCGCGTCCTCGACGGATTCGGCGAGCCTCTGGACGGACGTCCGGCGGCGGTCGAAGGCGAGCCTTACGACCTGTACCGCGCTCCTCCCGGGCCGCTCGAAAGGAAACCGATCACCCGGCCGATCGTCACCGGAGTACGGGCGATCGACAGTCTGCTGACGTGCGGGGAGGGCCAGCGGGTCGGCATCTTCGGCGGTAGCGGCGTTGGCAAGAGCACCCTCCTTGGGTCTCTGGCGCGTCACCACTCCGCCGATGTCGGCGTGATCGCTCTGATCGGTGAGCGGAACCGCGAAGTCCGCGAGTTCATCGATCACGAACTCGGGCCCGAAGGGCTGGCGAGATCGGTGGTCGTCGCAGCCACCTCGGACAGGCCTGCGCCGCTGCGGCTCCGGGCGGCCTACGTTGCCTTGGCCGCCGCCGAGTACTTCCGCGACCAGGGCAAGCGGGTGCTGCTCATCATGGACTCAGTGACGCGGCTGGCGATGGCACAGCGCGAGATCGGTCTCGCCGCCGGAGAACCCCCGTCGCAGAAAGGATATACACCCTCCGTCTTCAACATGTTGCCGCGGATTTTCGAACGCGCCGGCAACTTCGAGAACGGCTCCATCACGGCTCTGTTCACGGTGCTGGTCGAGGGCGACGACTTCAACGAGCCTATCGCCGACGCAGTGCGAGGGATTCTCGACGGACACATCGTCTTGTCCCGCGAACTCGGAGAACGGGGCCACTATCCGGCCATCGACGTGCCCCGGTCCATCAGCCGGTTGGCGTCGAAGGTCGCCTCTTCCGGTCAGCGCGCCGCCGCTCAACGGATCCGGGAGACCATGGCGCTATACCGGAGTTCGGAAGACCTCATCAACCTGGGAGCCTACGCCGCGGGGTCGAATCCCGGCTTGGACCAGGCGATCAAGATGATGCCGCTGTTGACAAACTTCCTGCGACAGCCGCCCGACCGGCCGTCTCCGATCGAGGAAACAGTTGAACTAATGGGTCGTATCGTGAACGGATGAAACGATTTGTGTTTTCATTCGAAAGGCTGCGCCATATTCGGCGGCTCGAAATGGAACAACGCGCCGCGAGCGTGGAGCGGGCTCGAAACGCGGTCTCTGCCCTGGACCTCCGCGCGGCCGAGATGGCGCGCGAGGTCTCGGGAGCGAGGCAGTACACCACTACGCATGGCGCCGGCTTCACCGATCTTGGCAACTTCGAGGACTGGACGTCGCGCGCTCGGGCGCGGGTCGCGGAGGAGAGACGCCAAGCCGTGACGGCCCTGGAAAGAGAGCGCGCCGGGTACGTCGCCGCCCGGCAGCGCTCCGAAATCCTCGAGAAGCTCCACGACCGGGCGTTCGACCAGTGGAAACGCGACTATGGGAAGGAGCAGGACGACCTGGCCTCGGAGCTATTCCTGGCCAAGTGGCGGCCGCCGCCGGACGAGCGGGACTAGCCGCTTCTGCGCCGTTCGTAGGCTTGGAAGCGCTCGACGTGCTCTTGTTGGCCCTTGCGTCCCATCAACGCGAAGGTGAACTTCTTGCCCAACTCGACGCCCTCCTGGTCGAACGCATCGATATCGAGCAACTCCCCGAGGATCGCCGTCTGGAACTCGAATAGTTGCAGCAGCCCGCCCACGTGCTCCTCGTCGAGCTTGTCGACTTCATAGACGCAGTTCGGCCGCGATGCCTCGGTGAGGGCCGCCGCGGTGGCGCGCCGCTCGGCGTCGAGCAGCCTCTCGAGCGTCTGGCCGGGAAGGTAGTCCATCGACTCGAATCCGACCTTGCCCTTCGGAATCCTCCCGGGCTTGGCGAACTTCTTCACCGTCCAGAACGAGTACACCTTGTCGTTCGGACCCTCCATGTAGAGCTGAACTTGGGAGTGCTGATCGGTGGTCCCCAGCGCTGCCACCGGAGTCTGGCCCACATGGACCACGTTGCCTGCGCGGTCGTGCTTCTTGCCCAGCGATTCGGCCCACAGTTGCCGGAACCAGAAAGCCAATCCCCACAATCGGTTGGCATATGGAAACGCAACCTGAATGTTCTTCCCCCGCAGAGTCCAAACCAGCCAGTGATGGATCGCCGCGTCGAGCGCCGGGTTGACCGCACGCTCCGGTTTCCAGCAGACAGATGTCATCGCCGCTGCCCCCCGGCAGATCTTCCGGATGTCGAACCCGGCGAGCGCGGCGGGGACCAAGCCCACCGCCGACAGGACCGAGAAGCGGCCCCCGACGTTCTCCGGCAGGTGAAACGTCGTATACCCCTCCCGCACGGCGAGGGGTTTCAAATCACCCCGATTCTCCGACGTCACCGCGACGATTCGCCCGGACGCCTTGCGGCCCAGCGCCTTCTCGAGCCACTCGCGCACGATGAGAAACGCGGCGACCGTTTCCGCCGTGGCGCCACTCTTGGCGATGACCACAACCAGCGTCTTCTTGGGATTCATCGAATCGAGCGCGCCGAGCACGAACGACGGATCGACATTGTCCAGGATCACCAGCCGCGGGTTCTTCACCGTGAAGGCCGGCTGTACCGGGTGCGGTCCTCGCAACGCGCAATCGAGAGCCCAGGCTCCTAGCGCGCTGCCGCCGATTCCCACCACGCAAACCGTGTCGAACCCACCGCGAACGGAATCGGCATAGCGGCGGATTTCCTTGACCGTCGCGTCGTCGAAAGGGAGGTGCGGGAAACCGTAGTCGCCGGCCTCCACTCTCGCGTGAAAACGGCCGAGAGCGGCAACGGCGGCCGGCTCCCCTTCCGCGATATCACGCGGACTAATGCCGTGAGCGCCAACCATGCGGTCAAGCAGATTGGTCCCGTCGAAACGAATGGACATATTTCGATTGTACTTGCCGGACCGCCGGCGCGGCTCAGTTCGCCGTCAGGTAGGTCGAAGTGGCCGTGTCGTGCCAACTGAGCTTGTCGGCTTCGACGAGAGACCAGACCAGTCCCAGCGCGCCGGGCACCACGCTCGCGATAGCCCAAAGGACCCGGAGCAGGCGCTCTCGCCGGAACGGCTCATGCCCGTCGAAGTCGACCAAGCGGAGCCCGCAGAGCCGTACGCCGGGCGAATCGATCTCGCGGTAGGCCCACGTGACTTCATAGGCGAGGACCACCAGGATACCAGCTGCGGCGTGCCCGGCCCAGAAACGGCCGCCGAGGAACTCGAATCCGGCGCCGAACCGCACCGCCAGGGAGACAGCCAGCAGGATGAGACAGGCGGCGCCGAGGTCCGCTGCCCCGGCTACCAACCGCCGTGCGGGCGCGGCCACGTCCAGGCGCTTGCGCTGTCCCGGCGCCCCGGTGGGAGCGCGCCTGCCACTGCCCCGGAGGGGAGGCATCGGTCCGCCGTCCAACTGCAGTTGTCCCTGCGTATCGTCCTGACTCGCGCGGCGGACACGCACTGGAATCGGGCGTTCGCGCGCCGGAGGTTCGCTCGCGGTGCGGTAGTCGGCGATCGAGACCACCCGCTCCAGGCGCTCCGAGCGGCCTCGAAACGG
Organism: Acidobacteriota bacterium; assembly: GCA_005808475.1. Lineage (GTDB taxonomy): Bacteria > Acidobacteriota > Terriglobia > Bryobacterales > Bryobacteraceae > SYLY01. The sequence continues at coordinate 24,569 of SYLY01000245.1, read as the reverse complement.
AAGCTCCGTCTGTACCGGACTCCGGTCCGCCCGCGCGGCCGGTTCCTCCCGAGCAGCGTAGGATGGATCGTACTCCGGCGCTAGCGCACGCGCGCCCGCTGTCGCGAAAGTTCCGGCGAACTCGCGACGTCCGCACCGCAAGCAGCGGTGTTCCTCTGGATTGTTTTTCGCCCCGCAAAATCGGCAAGTCATGACATTAAAACGCCACCCGCGGCGTTGCTACCATCCATCCACCCGTGCTACGGTTTCCCTTGGGCAGGACTCTGTTCTACACTGGCGGCGAACCCGGCGCCGATTACCCCCGGCACAAGGACCCGCATAACTTTCGTACCATACTTCGGGTCCTTTGTCATCCAAAATTAGCCATTTTCCCCATTTTTTTCTTCGCCCTAGGGGCGGCCGCCCAAACTTCCACCTCGAGCTCCCCCGCGTTCTCCGTCACGGTTCGGGCTCCGAGAATCAACCAGCCGGAACCCAACTACATCTACTTGCGCTCGATCACTCAGCGTCGCGAGGGGTCGTGGTACCACCTACGCGGCGGCGCCCAGATCGAGACCACCGAAGCGCTGATCCAAGCCGACGAAGTCGACTACAACGAGGACACCCACTATGCCGAGGCGCGCGGCAACGTCCGCCTCACCCACTACGACCAGGGGGTGGAGATCCAGGCCGACCGGGCGGAGTACCAACTCGACAAGGAGCAGGGCCGCTACTACAACGTCAAGGGCGCCACGCGTGCCCAGGTGGACGCACGGCCTGGCCTCCTGGTCAGTCCCAACCCCTTTGTTTTTCAAGGACGTTGGGCGGAACGTCTCAAGAATCGCTTTATTCTGTACGACGGGTTCGTCACCGACTGCCGCCTGCCCAAGCCCTGGTGGACGCTGCACGGGTCCAAGTTCGACATCATTCCCGGCGAACGCGCGATCGCCTACAACGCGCGCTACAAGGTGCGCCGCTTCCCGATCATCTACATTCCGGCGTTCTACAAGTCGCTCGAGAAGGAACCTCGCAAGAGCGGCTTCCTCATTCCGAGCATCGGCAATAGTTCCCGCCGGGGCAAGATGGTGGCGCTCGGCTACTTCTGGGCGATCAACCGGTCGTACGACGCCACCTACCGGTCTCAGTGGTTCACCCAGAGAGGTCTCGCCCACCTGCTGGACTTCCGGGGCAAGCCGTCCCAGAACGCCGACTTCGGCATGAACCTCTACGGCGTGAACGATCGCGGACTGAAGCAGGACGACGGCACTCGGATCAAACAGGGCGGCTATCTTTTGGGAATCCGGGGCAAGGCCGACTTGCCCCGCGGCTTCGAAAGCCGGGGCGAGATCAACTACCTGAGCTCCTTCGTTTTCCGGCAGGCGTTCACCGAATCGTTCAACGAGGCCGTCTTCTCGGAAACCCACTCGCGCGGATACGTGGCGAAGCGGTGGTCTACATTCAATCTCGATTTCGTATTCGAACGTACGCAGAATTTCCAGACCGCCGAGCCCGGCGATCATATCGTCATCCGGAAGCTGCCCTCGGTGGAGTTTTCGAGCCGCGACCGCCTCGTTTCCAGCAAGGTACTGCCCATCTGGGTTTCGTTCGAATCGAGCGCCGCGTTAGTGCGCCGGACCCAGCCACTGTTCCAAACCCGCCAGTTCGTGGACCGCTTCGACGCACAGCCCCACGTCATGACGGCGCTTCGCTGGAAGGATTTCACCTTGCTGCCGGGCTTCTCCCTGCGCGAGACCAAATACGGTTCCACGAGTTGCGAGGGAACGATCTGCGGAGCGGGGATGCTCCGGAGCACCCGCGAGTTCAACGTGGACCTGATCGCGCCGTCGCTGGCACGCGTGTTCACCAAACCACCCAAGTGGCTCGGCGAGCAAGTAAAACACGTCGTCGAGCCGCGCGCCGGCTTCCGTTGGCTGGCGGGTGTGGAGGATTTCTCCCGGCTGATCCGCTTCGACGAAACCGAACTGCTGTCGAACACCCGCGAGATCGATTACTCGATCACCAACCGGCTCTACGCCAAGAACAAGGGCGTGGTGACGGAGGTGTTCAGTTGGCAGTTATGGCAGAAGCGGTATCTCGACCCGGATCTGGGAGGAGCGATCGTACCCGGCGAGCGCAACGTGTTCCGCACGCAGCTCGACATGACGGGTTATGCGTTCTTCGACACCCCGCGGCGGGTGTCGCCGGTGGTCTCGGCGATGCGAATCAGTCCGGCGCCCGGCTTCGCGGTCGAGTGGCGAACCGACGTCGACACCGCCCGGAACCGGCCCACCAATTCCTCGTTGATCGGCCAGTGGCGCAACGACCGGCTCTTCGTTTCGGCCGGCCACAACCATGTGCGCAGCATCCCGAAGGTGTCGCCGCCGGCGAACCAGATGATCGCGATCGCCGGATACGGCCGCCAGGATCAGCGGGGGTTCGGCCTGGGCTTCCAGTCGGTCTACGACTTCCGGATCGGCGTCATGCAATTCGCCACCACGCAGGTTTCCTGGAACAGCGACTGCTGCGGACTGAGTCTGCAGTACCGCCGCTTCAGCTTCGGCACGAGGAACGAGAACCAGTGGCGGTTGGCGTTCGCGATCGCCAACATCGGATCGTTCGGAACGTTGCGGCGGCAGGAGCGGGTCTTCTGAGACCAGGGCGGAGATCAGCGGCTTGGTCCGGCCGGCACGACGATGCGGCCCTCGCCCACCGCCCCGTACACGCGGTTCCGTTCGCTGCCCCACCACCACCAATGCGCGGCGATATAGGCGCACAACACCGCGTCGATGCGATCCTCGGCCGGCTTCAGCGGACCCGACGCCGGGATCTCCGGTAACTCCGGTTCGAACGGTGGATCGAGCGACGGCAGCCGCGTCCGCAGCAACCCGGCCAACGCGCGCAACCCGGCGTCGCGTCCGGCGCGCCGGCCGCGCTTGTACTTGAGGATCCGGCCGAGGCCGAACAGGCTTACCGACGCGGCGTGCGGGTGCACCTCGATTTGGAACCTTCCCTCCGGGCGCGGCGCGGTCTCGCCCCCGTGGGCGAAGCCCAGGTCCGAGAGCCGCTTGCTGAAGGACAGTACGTTGCCCGCGAACGGCAGTCCCAGGTTCGCGGCGTGGCAACCGGCGTGGTAGCGGCGGAAGTCGCGATTGAGCTCCTTCTCGGCCAGCCGCGTGCCCGATTCGTTGCGGATCTCGATGGGCGCGTCGACCCCGGCCGCGGCGGGGCCGTCTCCGGCTCGTTCGGCGATCCAGCGCGCGATCGCGTCCTCGCCTTGGAGCCGCGCCGACTCCCGCTGCCGCAAACGCTCCCCGTCCCAAACGAGCCATGCAAGGCCGGCCGGTTTTCCATACCAGCCGAGGTCGACTCCGAGGAAGGAGGCTACCGTACGGGCCTCAGCCAAACCTCGGACACCTGCACGGCGCGTCCATTGCCGCCCGCGCCCGGCTTTCGTTCGAACGACAGCCGCAACTCGCCATCGGCCGTGGCTTCGGCCGGAACGTCGAACTCCACCGGCTTGACCGGGTTCGGCTTCTTCATCCAGGAGTGTACTTCCCAGCGGCCATCGGCCATCAGGCGGAAGTCCCACGGCACGGCTTCGCCCCCGTAGACCACCTTGACGCGGTACCGCGCGGCCTTATCGAGACCGCGGTATCGCATCTCGAGCGGCGAGTCGTCGCGCGATTCGGCGTGCGTCTGCCACGACACCGGCCAGATTTCGCCGGGCCGCTGCGTCGCTTGCGAAAGCGCGGAGACCAAGTGAGCCGGATCGTCTCCATACGGCTTGATCCCAGTCAGGTGAGGCTGGCTCGACAGATTGCCCAAGTCGTCGTAGAAGCCGCCCGGTCCGGGATCGGTCCAGTTCAGGATCTCCTCGATGGCCGCGAGTCTATCCTTCTCGGCGCCCATCGCGGCGATGTCCCGGAAGCGTTGTTGCAGCCAGAGCCGGTTGTTCAGCGGATAGTCGATCAGATCGAGATTGGCCCCGCGTCCGACGGCGATCGCCTTATAGTAGGGCACGCTCAACTGCATGCGGATCGATTGGAACAGAGCCTCGGCCAGTTCGAACGTGCGCGCGCGCCATGCCGCCGCCGCGCGGTGGGTCGCCGCCCGGTCGAGGACCGCCGCCGCCTCTTGCATCGCCGCCGCCGCGCCCCGCTCCTTCGCCTGCGCCAGCTTCTCGCGGGCCTGCGCCTCGAGCGCCGTCTCATGAATCAAGCGCGCCCGGTCATACGCGTCGTAGTGGGCGCGATACTGTGCCTGTTGGAAGCGCCAGTTGGCCTGCTGCGCGGGCGTCGCCTCGTGATCCATCGCCTGGAACTGCTGGAGCGTCGTGTAGACGCCCTCGTTGGCGATCAGCGGACCGCGCCAGTTCCGCTCGAGCGCCAACAGCCCTTGCGCGAAGCCGTCCGCCATTCGATGGCCGATGAAGAAGCGCGAATAGTCGCGCAGGATTTCGGCCGGATCGGCATCCGGATTCCATCCGAGGCCGCTCCACACGATCTTGTTCACGTCGTCGTTGCAGCCCTCCGAGTACGTGATGAAACCCACCGTCCGCGGATTGGTGTGGCGGAAGATGGCGGCTTCGTCGAATGGGCGCGGATTGATCGGCTCGCGCTGCTCGGTGACCTGATACGCGAAATCCCAATCGCGCACGGCGTACTGCGCGCGGAGCGAGTGCGTGATGTCGGGATAGTGGCGGATCGGATAGCGCGCCGGAACCGACGCTCGCAGTTGCGCCAGACTGACGCGAATCTGCGGGCCGAACACGACCCCGTCGAGCCACTTCGGCTCCGCTCGCAGGATCTCGTAAAAGGACTGGAGCCATTCGGTGGAGAAGCCCTGCGGCGCGACCCACATTTGCGCCTTCGGATGGAACTTGCGCAAGGACGCCGTCTGCTTTTCCAGCATCGGCATCAGAAATTTCGGGTGAGTGTGACCCGGATCTCCGCCCGGCACGAACACCGCGTCGATGCGCGGCAGCTTCCGGAACACATCGGCCCATTCCTTCAACGCGAACTCGACCGTGGCGGGCTTCGAGTAGTCTTCGTCGAGCGCCGGATACCAGATCCAAACGTCGAGCCCGTACTCGTCGCAGATGCGCGACATCTCGACCATCATGTCCATCTTGGGAAGCGGGAAGTGGGGGCTGTCGTCGTCGTCGTCCGAACGCGGCGGGATCAGTTCGATCGCGTTCGTGCCGAACACGGCGAGTTCGCGAATGTACTGGTCCCATTGCGGAACGTCCCACGCGTCGTAGGAGTTGGTCTTCGGGCGGTAGCCGAGCTGGTGCCCGCGGATGGCCACCTTGGGAGCCGTGGTCTCGCGATATCCATCGGGCAGGTCCGCGCGATTCCGCTCCACTTGCAGTTTCTGGAGCAGACGTCCCACTCCGAACAGCAGGCCGCGCTCGTCGTTGCCTTCCACGCGCACGCGGTTTCCCTCCGCGGCGATGGTGAAGCCTTCCTTGGGCCCTCGTCTGGTGTTGGATAGCACGATCGCCGTTCCGCTTGCCGGCGGCGCGGCGGCCGTTTTCCAACGGATGTGGCTGCGTTTGGCCACTTCCTCCACCAGCACGGTGGCGGCCTTCCTTTCCCGCGCCGGGGCGGACGCGGGTAGCACCACGGTGGCGTCTTTCAGGTCGAGCGCCAACAAGGGCGCGGCGAAGCAGATCGCGGCGGCGATTCTCATGATTCCTCGATGGTCGTTATTTGGGGAAGATGGCGTCGAGTTCGGGCAAGCCGGGCCGGCGCCCGTATTCGCACAGTTCGAACGACTCGACCCGCTGGATCGTGGCGGCCTTGGCCGCTCCGTAGCGGCGGGTCAACGTGGCTCGCACCGCTTCGTTCACCGGCTGGACCCGCCTCGACGAGAGCCATTTTTTTCGGGCGGCCGGATCCTGGGGCACTTCGTGCAACCGGTGGTCCACCCACGGCAGCCATTCGTAGAACTGCGAGACGTGGGCGTCCAGCGCGTTCACCTTGTTCTCCCACACGTCGTCGAGCGCCACCACCACGTCCGGCTGGAACGGCGAGGGTTTTTGAAATGCGTCCTGATAGTAGAGGAAGACCGGATTGTTCTCGAGCGGCGGAACGTCCGGGGTGACGTTGGGCACCACCACCATATAGGCGGCGTCCTGCACCAGAACGCCCGTGTAGCGATGGTCGGGGTGATAGTCGTTGGGCCGGGGCGAGATCACGATATCGGCTTTCCATTTTCGAATCGCGCGAATCACCTGGCGCCGGACCTCGAGGTTCGGTGTCAGCTCGCCGTCGTGGTTGTCGAAGACTTCGTACTCGGCGATGCCGAGCCGCCGCGAGGACTCCTGGGTTTCGGCGAACCTCCGCTTGGCGAGAATCCCGCCGCCCATTTCCTGATGGCCCGCGTCGCCGTTGGTGACCGATACGAACTTCACCTGGTGTCCGGCGCGGGCGAACTTGTACGCCGTGCCGGCGAACTTGATGTCGCAATCGTCGGGGTGAGCGCCGAACGCGATGATCCGGAGTTTGCGCTCCTGCGCGAACAGCGGGAACGTAGCGAACAAGAGCAGGGCGATCCGCATGGTTCCCCAGAATAGCAGCGCTTCAGTGGCTGGAAAAGGTGTCGTGCGCCTCGCGATGGATTTCGGTGAGGCGCATGCGGGTGGCCATCAGCGCAACGAAACCGGCGAGCAGCAGGGGCACGGTCACCACCAGGAACAGGAACGTGGCGAAGCCGGTGGCCTCGGCGCGGCTCAATCCGAACAGGCTCAGTCCGGCGATCGCCAGCGCCTGAAACGTGCCCATGTTGCCGGGGGCGTTCGGCAGGATGGTGCCGGTTCGCAGCACGATGAGGATCACCGCCGCGGCCCACGGCGATAGCGCGAGTCCGTATCCGCGCATCAGGAAATAGATCGGCAGCACTTGCAGCGCCAGGTACGCGAAGCTGAGGAGCCAGGCGTAGAGGAACGATCGCGACTGGCCCATGACGTACACTCCGTCGATCACCGCTTGCAGCGTCCGGCCCCAGCGGCTGCTTGCCACCATTTCGTGGGCGTGGCGGCGGTACAGGACCGACGCGGCCACCAGCGCGCCGCCGATCAAAAGCACCGCCAGCAGCGCGCTGCCGATGTTCTCGAGCCAATTGGGAAGTTCCAGGAAGCGGCTCACGCACCAGAACCCGAGGATGAGCCACACGCCGTCCAGCAACCGCTCGATGATCGCCGACGAGAACACCACCGACAGCGGGAGGCCCGTCCACCGCCGTTGCAGATAGCAGCGGATGATTTCGCCCGACCGCAACGGCAGGATCTCATTGGCGAACAGCCCTATGTAGATCGCCTGCGTGGTCTTCCAGGGCGAGACCAGCGTCAGGGGGCTGAGCAGCGTCGCCCAGCGCCACCCCTGGCAGATGTAAACGCAGATGTCGGCGCAAACGGCGAGCAACACCCAGTACCAGTTGGTGGCGCGGAGCTTGGGAAGTTCGCCCTCCCAATCGAAACCGCGATAGACCCACACCAGGCAGGCGATCGACACGGCATAGCCGAGGGCGGGGAGCAGCCAGGATCGGCCGCGCTCCGTGGGCTTTCCTGCTGTCCGCTGCGTCAGGTCCAATTCTTCATAATAGCGAACCTCTACTTCAGAAGCCGCTCGAACACCGACTGCGCCTTGTCCTCGAAGAGGCGCTGCCAGCCCGGCCCCACCATCGCGTCGCAGTCCTCCTGAGCGAACCCGGTGTTGTTCCGTTGCGCGGCCGTGGCCGTGTAGTAGATGTAGCCGTTGGTGTAGCCGGCCACGAAACTGAATGGACCGGGCGCGCGCTTCTTGACGTTCAAGCCGACCTCCACCGTCAGCTCGCCGGGGAAAGTGACCATGGCGAAGTCGCCCACCCGCAGCCCCACTACCTCCACGTCGAGCGTGGACGTTCCTTCCGCCACGATCCGCGCGCGGTGCTTTTCGAGGAGCGAGATGTTCTCCTTGAGCCGCGCGATCTTCTCCATGGCGCGGACGTTGCGGACGTATCGCTCCATCTCGGCGCGGTTCTCCGCGTCCATTTGGGCGAGTCCGTCGAGCCCCGCCGCCTTCTCGTGCGCGTAGCGATGGCCGTAGTGGGAGGGGAACTCCGCCGAGATCCGGTGTTGCACGAACAGCGCCAGAAATGTTTTGAGGTCGATGCTGGTGCCGGCGATCGAGTCCACCAGCTTTTCGCGTTCGGCCTTGGCGGCGGCGATGCGCCGGTCCAGGTCGGCGCCGCGCGGCAGCGTCAGCTTCTCGTGGATCAGCCTCATGGGGCCCGTCTCGCGGGTTCGGATCGTCCGAAGCCCCCGCAACGCGCTCGCGGCCAGCCTGTTGCCGAGCGGCTCGGCATCGTGCGGCTGGAACGGGTTCTTGTACTTGGCGGGATTGATATCGCCGCCGGCGCCCTGCACGAAGAAGGCCATCGGACCGCCGCCGAGGTTCTCCTCGATCGCCTGTGAGGCGAACCCGGTGATGTCGGCGGTGTTGCCGCCGCCCGGAACACCCATGATCGGATGCATGGCGAAGTTGTAGAGCGCCGCGAACGGCGTGCCGTCCGGCTTGTCGAGCCGCAGCAAACCGATCTCGGGATCGACGGGGCCGATCGCCGCGACCTCCTCGTCCGGCGGCATCGTGTAGGCGCGCCGCATGTCGGCTTGCGTACCATCCTTCAGCAGCACGCGGCGGTTCTCCATCACGCGATCCTCGCGGCCGCGGCCCGCTCCGGCGCGCACGGGAGTCATGCCGCGCAGCGCTTGCTTCACCGCTTCCACCGTGAGCGCATCGGTGTCCCGTCGAACCACGCAATGGCAATGGCTCGCGTTGACGATCAGGCTCTCGGGCGCGATGCCCGCTTCGGCCTTCAATCGGGACCGCACGCTCGCCATGTAGCCGTTGGGAATGCGGCCGATCTCGCCGATCGCCACCGCGTCGACGCTGACCAGCACCGCGGTTGTGGCTCCGTCTTGCAGAACCAGCGCCCGCGCATAGCAGGGATCGTTGACCGGGCCCGCTTCCCGATCGGTGATCTCGGCCTTGCCCACACCGGCGCGAAGCGCCGCCATCGCCTGCGCCGATGCGGCGATCAGTAGAACTCCGCCGGCTATCGCGCGATTCATCTGGCGTCTCATCGGCGCGATTTCGGCGGCGCGATGCGGTCGACGAAGGCGAACAGCTCCGCCGACGAAGCGTCTCCGGGGACGCCGAGATCGCGGTCCAGCTTGACGTGATCGGTGCTGCTTGCGCCATAGGCCCGGGCGTCGACGCCCGCGTCCTGGAGGGCCTTTTCGAGCCGCTTCGCCTGAGCGGTTGTGTCGGGATGATCCGCGACGTGCAGCAGCAGGAACGGCGGGATCCGCTTGCCGCGCCCGGTGTGGTAGGCGGCTGAATATTCGCGATGCTGCTCCTCGGTTCCGAACTTCTCGCGATGCCCGTACTTCGGAGGAGGCTGGTTCAACTGCTTCCGGCGTTCTTCCGCCGTCCGGATCTGCATCGGGACGTCATAGGTGTCGCCGTCCACGGGAACACAGCCTTTCAGCACCGATGGTTTCACCCCTTCCTCCTTCAGGAACTTCCGATTGGTGCACACGATCGCCGCCAGTTGCGCGCCCGCCGAGTGTCCCATCAGCAGGATGCGGTTCGGATCGCCGCCGTACTTCGATGCGTTGGCGTGCGTCCACGCAACCGCCTTGGCGGTGTCGCGCACGATTTCGCCCATCGCGACATTGGGAAAAAAACGGTAGTTGATCGACACGAACACGAACCCGCGCTCGACGAACGCGGCCGGCTTGCGATCCACTTCCTCCTTGCTTCCGCGCATCCAGCCGCCGCCGTGCACCCACACCACCACGGGCCGTTTCCTGCCCTTGGCCGGCGCGTGCACGTCCAGCGACTGGCGGACGTTCTTCGGTTCGGCGTACGGGATGTCGCGCTCCACGCGGATCTCGTCTCCGAAGGCGAGCAGGGGTAGCGCGAACGCGGTGGCGGGAAGGAGCTTCATCCCCTGTAGCATAATCGAACCGATGCGATCCCGCCTTCTCGTTTCGATTCCGCTGCTGGCCGGCGCCGCGTGGGGTCAGGGATTCAGCCCGCTGGAAGCTGTCGCGCGCATGAAGGCGGCCTCCGGATTCCGGGTGACGCTCACCGCTTCCGAACCAGAGATCCGCCAGCCCATCCTCGTCAAGTTCGACGAGCGCGGCCGCCTGTGGACGATCCAATACCTGCAGTATCCGAATCCGGCGGGACTGAAGCGCGTCAAGGTGGACCGGTATTCGCGCACCACCTACGACCGCGTTCCGGAGCCTCCGCCTCGCGGGCCGCGCGGCGCCGACCGCATCACGATCCTCGAGGACGCGGGCTCCGGCCAAAGAGCCACGCGCATCAAGGACTTCGTGGGCGGGCTGAATCTCGCCACGGGTCTGGCGATCGGCCACGGCGGCGTCTTTGTGATGCAGGTTCCCTATCTGCTGTTCTACCCGGACCGCAATCGAGAGGACGTTCCCGATAGCGATCCCGAGGTGCTGCTGTCGGGTTTCGGCATGGAGGATTCGCAGTCGCTGGCGAATCATCTGACGTGGGGTCCGGACGGGTGGCTGTACGGACTGAACGGCTCCACCACGACTTGCCGCGTGCGCGGCGTCGAGTTCCAGCAGGGCGTTTGGCGCTATCACCCGGTCACGCGGCAGTTCGAACTGTTCGCCGAGGGCGGAGGCAACATCTACGGGCTCGCGTTCGACGCCAACGGCAACCTGTTCTACAGTTCCAATGGTGGATCGCTGTTCTGGCACGCGGTGCAGGGCGCCTACTATCAGAAGTCCTTCGGAAAACACGGCCCGCTGCACAATCCCTACGCCTACGGCTATTTTCCGCACGTGAAGCACGACGGCGTGCCGGGCGGCCACGTGGTGCTCGGCGGGCTGATCTATTCGGGCGAGTCGTTCCCGGCGGCGTTTCGCGAGACGTTTCTGGGCGGCAATTTCCTCGGACGATCGGCCGCGTGGTGGAGCGTCCAGCCGCGAGGGTCGACCGTGGAGGCCAAGCTCGGAGGACTGCTGTTCGACGCCAACGACACCTGGTTCTGCCCCACCGATCTCGCCCAGGCGCCGGACGGCTCCGTCTATGTGTGCGACTTCCACGACAAGCGCACCGCCCATCCCGATCCCGACGCCGCCTGGGATCTCTCGAACGGCCGCATCTACAGGCTGGAGGCGGAGGGCACGAAGATCGAGCCACCCTTCGATCTCGGCAAGGCGTCCAGCGCGGAATTGGTCCGCATGCTGGGACGTCGAAATCGCTGGTACGCCGATCAGGCGCGCGTGATTCTCGCCGCGCGGCGCGACCGTTCTACGTGGCCGGCGCTGCGTGCGATGGCAGCCGGCACGGGGGATCCGCAGCGCGCCCTTCAGGGTCTGTGGGGCTTGTCGGTGAGCGGTGGGTTGGACGATCGAACGGCAGCCGCGCTGCTCGCGCATCCCTCCGAGCACGTGCGCGCGTGGACGGTGCGCCTGCTCGGCGACCGGCGACGTTCCTTGCCAGCGATGATCGCATTGGCGCGCACCGATCCCAGCCCGGTGGTTCGCGCGCAATTGGCGGCGTCGGCGCGGCGGTTGGGCGCCGGCGAAACGCTCGCGATTCTCGCCGGCCTGGAAGACCAGAATCGCGACCGGGACGATCCGTTCATTCCCTGGTTGATCTGGTGGGCTCTCGAGGAGAAGGCCGTGCCCGCGATGGATGCGGTGACGCGAGCGTTCGCCGCGCCGGAGTCTTGGTCCCTGCGGTCCAGGCACGACGATCAACGGCGGTTGATTCGCCGGTACGCGTCCGAAGGGAAGTCCGGGGCGTACGAAGCGGCGTCAAAGCTGTTGGCGGCCGCGCCGGCGGCGGAGCGCGCGTCAATGCTGGCGGCGCTCGAGCAGGGCTTGGCCGAACGCGCGGGCGAGCCGGTTCCGGCGGACACGGGCGTGTTCCAGCGTTATCAGGCCGTGTCGGAGACGGTGACGCGCAAGGAACTACGTTCGTTCGAGCCGGTGATCGGATCGCTTCGCCGTGCCATCGAGGCCGAATGGTCCGCCGCGCCCGCGTCGCCCGCCGCCGCGAAGTTAGCGATTCGCGCGGGACTCGACGGCGCCGTGGCGCGGGCAGCCCAAACCGCCACGTCGAAGGCCACGCCCGAAGCGGATCGCGTGGGGCTGCTGGAAGCGCTCGCCGAGACCGCGGACGCCTCCACGATCGTCACATTGCTCCCGCTGCTCGAGGAAGGCGCGAAGGTCCGCGACGCCACCATGGGCGTGCTGGGACGCTTCGACGATCCGCGCGTGACAGCCGCTCTGCTTCGCCACCACGACGCTGCCCCCGGCCTCGTGCAGGACCTGCTGTTGAGCCGCCCCGCTTCTGCGCGCGCGCTCATCGAGTCGGGGAAGCCGGTGGCGATGGACAAGCTCAAGCGCGCCGCGTACTTCAAGGATCCGGCGCTCGACGCTCTGGTGCGGCGCAAGTTCGGCGCGGTGAAAGAGGGCACGCCGGAGGAAATGCTCGCCACGGTGCGGCGGTTGAACAACGATCTCCGCGCGGGTTCGGGAGATCTGGCGACCGGAAAGCGGCTCTACTTCCAGCACTGCGGGAGTTGCCACAAATTGAACGGCGAGGGTGGCGCGCTCGGCATGGATCTCACCGGCGCCAATCGCGCGGACCGGTACTACTTGCTCACGCACATCGCCGATCCGTCCGCCTTCATTCGCAAGGAATACATGACGTATCGCGTCACCGCGCGCGACGGCCGGGTGGCCACCGGGCTGATGGCGGAAGAGGACGGAGCGGCCGTAACACTGATCGACGCGGCCTACCGCAAGACTCGACTCGAGCGGAGCGCGATCGCGAGCATCGAGGAGTCGCCAGTCTCGGTCATGCCGGAGGGGCTGCTCGAAAAGCTGGCGCCGCAAGCGTTACGCGACCTGTTCGCCTATCTCCAGAAGTAGCGGCTTTGTCATGGCCGCGCGCTGTCCCGCTGAACCAGTTCGAGGAAAGCCCGCGCCGCGTACGATAACGCTCGCCGGGCCGGGTAGACGAGCCGGATCTTTCGCTCCACCGCCGCCAGCTCTTGTACCCGCACTTCACGCAGCACGCCCTGTTCGATCTCCTGCTCCACGCACATCCGCGGCAGGAAGGCCACGCCTTCGTTGCGCTGCACCATGCGGCGGATGGTCTCGATGGTGGGCATCTCCACGTCCATGTTCAGCGGAACCTTGTGGCGCTGGAACTCGCGCAGCACGATGTCCCGGTACGGCGACATCACGTTGTGCGCGATGAACGTCTCCATGCCCAGTTCGCCGATGGTCACCGAGTCGCGGCCGGCGAACCGGTGTTCCGGCGACACGACGAACGCGAGATGATCGGTGTAGATCACCGTGTTCACCAGCCGGTCGTCGCCGGGATCGAAGCTGAGCATGCCGAGTTCGAGGTCGCCGTCCACCAGTTGGGAAGGGATGCGCGACGACAGGCTCCGCCGCACCTGTACTTTTACCTTGGGATACTGGCGCCGGTAACTTTGGATGTGGCGCAGTAGATACAGCGACGTCGATTCGTTGGCGCCGATGGCCAGCCTGCCGGCTGAGTTGTCCCGCAACTCCGCGAGCGACGTCTCCATCTCGCGCTCGAGATTCTCGAACCGCCGGGCGAACTCGAGCACGATCCGGCCGGCGTCTGTGAGCAGCAGATCCTTGGCCGAACGGTCGATCAGCTTCTCGCCCAACTCGTTCTCGAGACGCTGGACGGCCAATGAAATCGCGGGTTGCGTGCGGACCATCCGCTCCGCGGCGCGGGAGAAGCTCTTCTCGTTGGCCACGGCCAGGAAGACCTTGAGAGGGTGCAGCTCCATAGGCTTCCTTTATTGTACTATGGATCTGAATAAGTTGAGCAAATATTGCGCTGCCTTGGCGATAGCCCTGGCGTCCTGTTCCCGGCATGAACCGCTGGTCCTGGCGATCGCGGCGCAGCAGTCGCCGTCCCAGGCGTTCGTGTATCTGGCGGCCGAACTCGGTTACTTCCGGGAATCCGGCCTCGACGTCCGGCTCGAGGAGTTTCCGGGAAGCGCCAAGGCGATGCAGGCGTTACTCGGCGGCAGCGTGGCGGTGGTGTCGGGCTATCACGAACAGGTCGCGGGTCTCGACGCGGGAGCGCCGCCGGTCCGCGCCTTCTTTCTCATGAATCGATCGTTGATGGTGGCGGTGGCGGTTTCTCCGAAGGCCTCGCGGCGGATCGAGACCATCGCGGATCTGCGCGACGCCACCGTTGGCGTCACCACGCTCGGATCGGCCACGCACTCCTATCTGAATCGCGTGCTGCGGCGGAATGGCATGCGAGAGGCGGATGTGAAGCCGGTGGCGATCGGCACGGCGAGCCGTGCGGTGGCGGCGCTCGAGCGGGGCGCGGTGGACGCCGGCGTGGTGAGCGACTTCACGGTGCGCGTGCTGGAACGGTCCGGGCCGGTGAGGATCTTGGCCGACACCAGAACGATCGAGGGCGTGCGGGAGACGTACGGTTCGGACGACTACCTGGGCGCCGTGCTGTTCGCCCGCGCCGGGTGGCTTGCCGCGAACGGAGACAGCGCGCGGCGGCTGGTTCGCGCCGTGGCCCGGGCGCGCGATTGGGCGCTGTCGCGAAGTCCCGATGAGGTAGTCGCCAAGCTGCCGGAGCCGATGCGCGCGGGTGACGCCGTCATGCTGCGCGAAGTCATGAAGGGCGCGTTGGCGCTGTCGGCCGCCGACGGAAAGTTCACCGCCAGGGCCGCCCGCGTGGCGGTGGAGATCGCGGCCGGCAACCGCGCCGCGGAGGAAACATACACGAATGAATTTGTCGAATAGGATCGCGGCAATCTCGTTGTTGTGGCTCGCGTCGTGCGCGACACCCTTGCAGGAGGGCCCGAAGGTGCGGGTCGCGATCGGCGGGCAGACGCAACTGGTGTACCTGCCCACGACGCTCGCCGCCCGGCTCGGCTACTACAAGGACGAAGGCATCGACGTGGAGCTCACCGATTTCCAGGGAGGAGCGAAGTCGCTCGAGGCGCTGATGGGCGGGAGCGCCGATGTCGTCTCCGGGTATTTCGATCACACGATTCAGATGGCGGATCGCGGCAAGCGGCTGAAGGCGTTCGCGGCGATGCTGCGCTATCCCGGACTGGCGCTGGTGGCGCGCGGCAACGTGGCGTCGATCGCCGCGTTGAAGGGCCGCACCGCCGGCGTCTCCTCACCAGGCTCGTCGACCCACCTGTTCCTGAATCATCTGCTGCGGGGCGCCGGCTTGACGCCAGACGATGTCGCGGCGGTCGGCATCGGCATGTCGGCTGGCGCCGTGGCGGCGATGGAGGGCGGCAAGGTCGACGCGGCGGTCATGGCCGAACCCGCGATCTCGCAACTGACGGCGCGCGGCGCCGCGGTCAAGGTGCTCGCCGACGCCCGGACACGCGATGGCGTTCGCGCGATCTACGGCGTCGAATCGTATCCCGCGGCGGTGCTCTATTCGACCGAGGCGTGGATCGCCGCCAACCCCGAACTGGCGCGGCGATTGGCGCGCGCCATGACGCGCACCTTGGCGTGGATCCAATCGAACGGCTCCGTCGCGATCGCGGAGAAAATGCCGCCCGAGTTCCACGGCGGCGACGCCCGCATGTACGCGGCCGCCATCGAAGCCTCTCGCGATATGTACTCGCCCGATGGAGTGCTGCCCGCCGAAGGGGCGGCCGCGGTGGTCCGCGCGATGGGATCGAAAGCGGACCCCGGCTCTCTCTACACCAACGAGTTCGTCAGCCCCGCGCGATAGCCGGCCGTTCGTGGTAGCCTGACGCCATGCTCCGGTTCGTATTGCTCGGATTCGCCTTGGCGGCGCAGGCCGCGGAGAAGGGCTTCGTGTCCCTGTTCGACGGCAAGACGCTCGACGGATGGGAGTTGCTGGGTGGAAAGGGTCCTGGCTACATCGTGCGGGACGGCCTGCTGGTGTGCCCGGCCGATGGCGGCGGCAACTTGCTGAGCGTCCGCGAGTACTCGAACTTCGTCCTCCGGTTCGACTTCAAGTTCGAACCCGGCGGCAACAACGGCCTCGCCATCCGCGCGCCGAAAAGCGGAAAGAGCCTGGCGTACGCCGGCATGGAGCTCCAAATCCTGGACCACGATCATCCGAAGTACCACACCCGGAAGGTACCGATAAAGCCAAGCCAATATCACGGGTCGGTGTACGACGTGATTCCCGCCAAGACCGGCGCGCTGAACAAGGCGGGCGAATGGAACAGCCAGGAAGTGACCGCCAACGGCCGGAAGATCCGCGTGATTCTCAACGGTAAGGAGATCTTGAATACCGATCTCGACTCGGTGACCGATCCGGCGGTTCTCGCCAAGCACCCGGGTCTTGCGCGAACCAAGGGCCATATCGGGTGGTTGGGCCATGGATCGCTCGTGGAGTTCCGCAACGTTCGCATTCGCGAACTGCGGTAGGCGATCAGCGCCAGTCCGCGACGAAGATGTTGAACTCGTAACGCGCCTTCGCGTTCCGGTCCGACGCGAAGACCAGCTTCCGGCCATCGGGTGAGAACTCGGGAAACGACGTGAAGCCGCCGAAATCGGTGACCCGTTGCAAATCCGACCCGTCCACGTTCATCGAATAGATTTCGAACTTCCGGCCATCGCATTCGTGCTTGTTCGAGGAGAAGACGATCCGCTTGCCGTCTGGCGTGAAGGTGGGCGCGAAGCTCGCGCAGCCGAAGCTCGTCACCTGTTTCGCGTTGCGCCCGTTGCCGTCCGCGACGACGATCTCCATCTTCATCGGCGTGGTGAGATTGTCGCGCAGCAGCGCTCGATAGCGGTCCATCGGCGCGCCCGCGGCCGGATGGTTGCTTCGCCACACCAGCTTCTTCCCGTCGCGCGAAAAGACGGCGCCGCCGTCGTACCCCTCGGTGTTCGTCAGCCGCTTCTTGTCCGATCCATCGGGCTTCATCGACCACAGATCCAGGTCGCCCGAGGCCATCGACGTGTAGACGATGCGCCCGGTCTTGAAGTTGACCGTTGCCTCCGCGTCGTAGCCCGGCTCGGAGGTCAGCTTCTCGACGATCGCGCCCGCGTCGTCGGCGAGGAAGATGTCGTAGCTCGGGTAGACCGCCCAGACGTACCCTTTGCCGCGATCGGGCGAAGGCGGACACGCGGCGCCGCCTTCGTGAGTGGATCCGTAAACGATGTGGTGGTTGTCCTTCAGGAAGTAGCCGCACGTGGTCCGGCCCTTGCCGGTGGACACCATCCTCTGGTTCGAACCGTCGGCGTTCATCGTGTAGATCTGGTCGCATTCGTGCGGCGAGCGCGTGGACTGGAACACCAGCCGCTTGCCGTCCGGCGACCAGTAGGCTTCCGCGTTCTGCCCACCGTTGGTGAGCTGCCGGATATTGTCAAGCCGCTGCGCGTGAGCCGCCACGGCCGCCGCGATCAGGATCGCGATTTTCATGCTAACGGCCCTCGTAGAGATCGCGGCCCTGGACGAGCGCCCGCATCTTGCCGTCGGCGACGCTGCGTTGGAGCATCCAGAATCCACAGTCGGGGTGGACGAACGGGACGCGCCCCGCGCCGATCGTCTTTTCGGCGTGCTCGATCCGGCGCGCGATCAGTTCCGGTGTTTCGATCTGGTTGTCCTTGATGTCGACGACGCTCAGGCCCAGGCCGATGCGCGGGTCGAGATCGCGGAACACTTCGAGTTCGTCGTAGCCGCGGCGGGCGAACTCGAGCAGCAGGTGGTCGCACTTCAGTCCGTTGAGGAACCCGAGCAGGTCGCGCCAAAAGCCCTTTTGGATCGACTGTCCGCCGTAGTTGCCGAAGCAGATGTGCAGGCCGCGCCGGCCGCGAATGCCTTCGAGCACATGGTTGATCGCCTCGAGCGCCCACTCGCGGTCCTCCGGGTGCCCGCTGATGTTGGCCTCGTCGATCTGCACCACTTCCGCGGGGATCGCTTCCATCTGCCGGCGCAGCACTCCGGCGATCGCCATGGCCAGCTTTTCGCGGCCTCCGTAGTGGCGGTCGGTGAGCACCTTGGTCAGCATGTGCGGACCCGTGCAGGTGAATTTGAGCGTCCGCGCCGTCAGCGGCCTGGTGAACTCGTAGTCGCGCGGGAGGTTCAGCGTGCCCTCGCCGATCTCGCCGGTCACGATGCCCGCCGGATCGGTGCGGTAGGACACGCCGGCGTCCTCGCGGAACTTGGCGATATCGGTAATCGAATATCGAGTTCGGATTCCGTCCATGCGGGAGACGAAGTAGTCGATCATCCCGTTGGTCTCCGGGTGGCTCGGGTCGAAGCGGTTCAGTTCGCCATCGGCGACGACGTCGATGCCCGCGAGTTCCTGCGTCTTGAGGACGGCCATGATCGCGTCGCGCAGCGTGCCCCGGCTCGTGTCGCCCAACAACCAGTGGGGGACGGGGTAGCTGCCAATGACGGTGGTGAGAATCGGCATAGACTCTTATTGTATGAGCACTCGTTTCGCCGCCGCCCTGTTGGCGCCGGTCTGTCTGTGCGCGGCTGCGCCCGCGTTCGAACCGCATGTGATCGCAACCGGTCTGGACGCCGGTTATCAGGTGGTTCCGTTCGACGTCAATCGCGACGGGAAGATGGACCTGATCGCCCTGGCGAGCCGCTTGAACGACCTGCTCTGGTTCGAGGGTCCGTCGTGGAAGCGCCACGTGCTGGCGAGCGGCCTGAGCCGGATGATCAACGTCGCGGCCTGCGGGGACGCGATGGTGGTGGCGCACGCGTTCGAGAACGAGCCGAAGCGGAGCATCGGAATCGTGTCGGTGCTCGAGCCGGGAGAGGACCGTTCGAAGCCTTGGAAGGTGCGCGAGATCGACCGGCTAACCACGTCGCACCGGATTCGCTGCGCCAGCCCCGAGGGACCCGGACAGACGATTTTCGTGAACGCGCCCCTGGCCGGAGCCAAGGCGGAGGCGCCCAATTACAAGGATCGCGTGCCGCTGGTGTTCTACCGGCCGGGTGAGTGGACGCGCGTCACGATCGACGCGAGCAACGAGGGCGTGATGCACGGAATCTTCGTGCATCCATGGGCGGGCGGGCAGCGCGACCACATACTTACCGCTAGCTTCAGCGGCATCCACGATTACTGGATCGACAAGAAGGGGCAGTGGCAGCGCGTGGAGATCGCGACGGGCGATCCCGCGCCGGCGCCGAAGAGCGGGGCGAGCGACATCGCCGTGGGTTATCTGGCGAAGCGGAAGTTTCTCGCGTCGATCGAGCCGTGGCACGGGAATCAATTGGTTGTGTACACGGAGAAGCGTGGGGTTTGGAAGCGGAACGTGATCGACGATTCGCTGGTCGACGGGCACACGGTGGTTACCGCCGATCTCGATGGCGACGGACGGCAGGAGGTGATCGCCGGGTTCCGGGGGCAGGGAAGGAGCGTCTATCTCTACCACTCGAACGATCCTCGGGGCGAGCGCTGGTTCCGGACGCCGCTCGACCAGGGGGGCATGGCGGCGGCGGCTTGCGCGGCGGCCGATCTCAACGGGGACGGACGCGTGGATATCGCCTGCATCGGGTCGGCCACCGCCAACCTCAAGTGGTACGAGAATAAGGGGAAGTGATCAGCGGCCGGGGCCGCCCGAAGGAGCGCCGCCGAACGGCGAAGAGTTGCCGAACGGCGAACTGTTGCCGAAGGGGCTGCCCGTGCCGGAGGACGTGTTTCCGAAGCCACTCGTGTTGCCCTTGTTGCCGAACCCGCTCCCCTGCCCCTGGTTTTGGCCGAGAGGGTTGTTGGAGTTCTGGCCTGGCAGGTTGCCGTTGCCCCCGCCCGCGGCCAGTTGCGCGGACTTGTCCTTCTGGGGTTCGTAGAGGAACTCCCATTCCTTGTACTTGGACCGCTCGTTGTAGATCTTGATACCTTCGCCGTCGGCTTTGCTCGCGACGCCGGCGATGCCACCGGTTCCGAACATTCCTGTGCCGCCCTGGCCCGGGATTCCCGCTCCGGGGACGCCGCCTCCCGGAAATCCCGCTTGTCCAGGTGGCCCGAATGAAGTGCCGCCGGATCCGTTTGCCGAACCGCCGTTGGGTGGGGGTGCGAAGCCCCCGGTTCCTCCCGGGTTGGCTCGCGGAGTGGTGAGCTGCTGCATGATCATCTGGGCCGCGTTGACCGTTCCGGGTGCGTTGCCGGAGTAGGGGCTTTGGACCTGTCCGCCGAACTGCGAGTTCGCCGTTCCGCCAGGACCGGGGACGAACGGATTGAAGCCGGGGCGGCCGCCGGTCTGGCCGGGGTATCCGGTTTGAGGGTTGGCAGGCTGTCCCGGGTAGGTGGGCTGGCCGGGGTATCCGGTTTGGGGGTAGGCAGGCTGTCCCGGGTAGGTGGGCTGTCCCGGGTAGTTAGGCTGACCAGGGTACGCGGGCTGGCCGGGATAAGTGGGTTGGCCTGGGTACGCCGGCTGGCCGGGGTACGCCGGCTGGCCAGGGTATTGGGGCTGGCCGGGGTATTGCGGCTGGCCGGGGTATTGCGGCTGGCCGGGATATTGCGGCTGCCCGGGGTAGGACGAAGGCTGCCCCGGATACTGCGGTTGGCCCGGGAATTGGGGCTGCCCGGGATATTGCGGTTGACCTGCGTTGTACGGCTGCGGAGCGGCCGGGTCGTACGGCTGCCCTTGCGGCGTTCCGAACTGGCCGGGGTCGCCGCCTGTCCCACCGAACCCCGCGCGTCCGCCAACTCCGGCCGCCGCCGCCGGACGATCGCTGGCGCGCTGCCGCAGTCCCGCGTTCTGCTCCTCCACTCCGCTCCCGGTGGGATTGAGCTGGGCCTGTGGGATCTCGTTGATCATCGGCCCTTTCTTCTCGTCGTCCTTGCCGGTGGGGTCCTTCTTCTTGTGAATCAGCGAGTCGACGAATTGGCCGGACGCGTCCACCTTGACCAGCCGCCATTCGCCCTTGTCCGTCATTGGGTCCTTGAACTTGCGCCGCAGATACCGGATGTCCTGAAACTTCTCGATTTCCTCCATGTTCTGCGGGTACTTCTTGTTCTTCCGCACGAACAACTGGATGGCGCGCTGGAACTGCTCTCCACGCTCGATGAGCAACTCTTCCTTTTGCCGCTGCCCCTCGAACACGATGCGCGGAGCTTCCATGTACAGCATCACCGAGATCGACGCCGCCATGGCGAAGATCAGCAGCAGCGCGAAACCCGATTGACGCCGCCGTCGCCCCCGGAGCCCGCGCGAAGTCGTCATGAAGCCGGCGCCTCCTCGAGCGCGATGGTCTGCTTGTGCTTGTGCTGAACATCCTCAATCTCGGCAGAGGTCAGGCCGATCCGCAGCACCCGGTACCTCGACTGAATCGTCTGGCCCGCCGCCGCCGCGAAGATATCCTCGCCGTTGAGGAAGAACGCCTGTTTGCCGCCGCTGCCGTCCACGAACCCGTAATACTTGAGGGGAATCGCGGGCGGAGCGGGCTTGCCCGGCGGGGTGGCCTTGGCGGCTGCCGCCGCTGCCGCCGCCGCGACCTTGGCCTCCTCCGCCGTCTTGTCGGCAGCCTTCTTCGGCGTGATCTTCACGTCGGGAACCGCCGCCGCCGCCGAGCCGAATTCGAACAGGCTTCGATGGCCTCCGGAGGCCGTTACCGTCTGGAGCTTGTCGAGCAGATCCGTCCGCAGCGTGGGCTCCACCGTCGCCGGATCCGGCCGGTCCTCCGGTCTCCGGGGCTTCAGGGTCGGCACCCACTCGCCGGCCGGCGATCCACCGCTTCGCCGCCGCGTCAGATTCCGTGCCGATCCGCCTCTCACCGCCTCGGCGGTGCGGCGCGGCAGGTCGAGCGCGGGAGACCCGGGAATCGCGGGAAGCTTGACCGTCTCCGCCGCCGGCGTCGGCCGGCTTGGGTAAGCGTCCACGGGAGCTAGCACCTGGGTGTACATCGCGAGGGCGGCGGCCACGACCAGAATCGCGGCAGCGGCGACTTTCTTCGGTTCGGCTCCCAGTGTCACTGGCCCGCCCCCTCCACGATCGATGCGCTTTCGCGAACGAACGTGGCCATCTTGAATCTCGCCGCCAGCTTGCCCTTCTCCTGCATCGGGGCCGCCTGAATCGTGTCGATGATCAGAAAGCGCCGCGACCGGTCCATCAGGTTGACGAACCGGATTAGGTCGCCGTACGAGCCTTCGTAGTTGGCGTTGATCGTGAGCATGCCGATCGTCTCGCTGCCGTCCACCGGCTCGATCGAGAACGCGTGCTCCTTCGGTTTCAGGCCGGCCTCCTTGGCTGCCCGCGAGATCTCGGTGAGGATCGTCGACGAAGTGGTGCGCCGGTCCATGAAGTAGGTGTCCAGGAACTTCTCCTGCTCCGATCGCGCCGTCTGGATCCGCGCCACCAGATCGCGCGTCTTCCGCATCTCCACCTGTTGCCCGGCCGCCTGCTTCCGCAAGGCCTGTAGTTGCGTGTCGAGATCGGTGAGCGAGCCGCCGGGCGGCCGCACCAGCAGGAAGAACGCCGCGACGTTGGCGAGCGCCAATCCGCCCAGCACCCACTTCCAGACCGCGCGCGGATCCTTCTTCGGACCCGCCGCCGCGCTGGGGCGAAGCTTGCCGGCGGCCTTGACGAGGCTAGAGCTTAGAGCCATAGTTCACCGTCACCCGGTAGCGATACAGATTCTCCGACTGCGTGGGGGGCAGCCAACTGGGCACCGCCGTCGCGCCGAACAACGGCGATCCCTCCAGCTTCATGATCATGTTCACCACCGGCTCCTGCGTCTCCGATCCGACCCACATATCCAACTGGATCTGGTTGTCGGTGTTCACCTGCGGACGCACCGAGATCAGACGCACCTCGCCCGGCATCACCTGCTCGAGGTCGGAAAAGATGCGCGTCCAACTGATCGCCTTGCGCATCAGCAGCCCGTTGAGGAACAGCGCGTAGTCGACCGCCTCCTGATTGCGCGGATCGCGGAGTCCCCTCTGGAGCTGGGCGTGCTCGGCTTGAACCTTGTTCAACTGGGCGCTGGCGCTCAGGATCTGGTCGTTCAAGCCGCCACGCTCCCCGCGCTCGATGAGCCCGATCGAAAGCTGATAGAGCAACAGCCCGCCGAGCGCAGCGCTCGCCGCGACCGCCGCCACGACGAACGGACGGTCCCGGCGGAATGGCTCGCTCGCCAGATTGATGGAGACGGCGCCTTTCATCGCGGAACCCTCACTGTTTGCTCTCCTGCGCGTGCAGCCAGCCCATCAGCCCGGCGTTGAATTCGCCCGGCGCGCCCCAGGACGACTGCATCGTCTCCACCGGAACGTTGAGATCGGTCTGCCACTGCTCGCGCAACGGATTGGTCGCGTCGCCGAAACCGCAGATCACCATGCGCGCCGGCCGGCGCTTCAACTCGTCCTCGGCATAGGCGAAGGTCGGATAGAGCACCGCCATCACTTCCTCGAACGTCATCTCCGACAACTCCACGCAGCGGATCAGTTTCGGACACCGGCCGTCGCACAGCGCGACCGTGATCACCTTGTCGCACAACTTCACCGCGACGTTGAGATCCTTGGCCGGCATCAGGTCCATCGACGCGAGCATCGACGTGGTGCAGAATCCGGGCAGGTAGCCCGCCGCGCGGAACGGAGCCTCGTATTTGGCGACGATCTCCTCGGCCGCCGCCGCCACCACAACCTCGAACCGCTTGCCGAGCTTGGCCGCGTGGAAGTTCACCGCGGCCGCGTCCAGGTCGAACGGCACCGTCTTCTTCATCCGGAACCGCACGAGCGAAGCCTGTTCCTCGGGGTCGGTGGGAAACGACTCGAAGTCGAGCACCGCCACCCGCGCGCAGTAATCGGGAAGAATCAGCGCGGCCTCGCGCCGCTTCCTCGACCCGGTTTGCGGAGCCAGACCGGCCACGTGCCGCGCAAATTCGGCCGGCTTGGCGACGTTGTCGCGCACCGGCGAGATGGCCAGCACTTCTCCCTCGGCGAAGCGCTGGAAGGTGACCTTGGGAGGCTGTCCCCGCCGCTTCGAACGAACGCCGCACGCGATGCCGCTTTGCGACATCTCGAAGACGAACGCCGGAGGCGGATCCTCGAACAGACCGCCGAAATTGTCCAGAAATCCCAGGCTCAACCTTCGACGAACGTCACTTTGTTCACTTCCTTCAGAGTGGTCATGCCGAGCCGCACCTTCTCCATCGCCGACTCGCGCAACGACGTCATGCCTTCCTCGCGCGCCTGCCGCTTGATCTCGGAGGCGGGACGCCGGTCGAGAATCATCTCCCGTATTTTCTCCGAAAGATCCAGCAGTTCGTGGATCGCCGTCCGTCCGTGGAACCCGGTCCCCCCGCACTCGAAACAACCGGCGCCCTCGTAGAAGGTAACGTCGCGCCACACGGCCGGGTTGAATCCGCCGTCGCGCAGCAGGTCCTCTCCGTAGCGGACCGGCTTCTTGCAGTGCTCGCAGATCAGCCGCACCAGACGCTGCGCCAGAATGCAGTTGAGCGCCGACACGAAGTTGTACGGCTCCACGCCCATGTTCAGGAACCGTCCCAGCACGTCGAACACGTTGTTGGCGTGAACCGTCGTGAAGACCAGGTGGCCGGTCAGCGCGGCGTTGATGGCGATCTGCG
>SYLY01000244.1 GCA_005808475.1 Acidobacteriota bacterium | reverse complement strand
GGCTCCTTCGGCTCCTTCCTTGGCCGCGCGGAGGTCGGCGGCTTGCCGGGTGAGCTCCCCGGTCTGGCGCCGCACCTGGCGCCGCAGCAGCCATACCCCCGCGATTCCCAGGACCGCGGCTAGCGCCAGCGCACCGAGCGCGATGCCCAACCGCTCGACCGTGAACATCGTGGGGGCTTGCACCGTGCGAAGCTCCGACGGATGGCCGACCAGAAGGCGGAAACCGACCGCCCTGCCGACCGTGTCGTCGAGATGAAGGCGGCAGATGCCCGTGGCGCGTAGTATCGAACCGGGGGCCGCGGCGGCGCCGGGCTCCCCGTCAGGCGGCGCCGCCACGCGAAACACGACGCCGTTGTTTCCTCGTAGCGTGAGCTCTTGGCCGCGGACCACGAACCCGTCGGCGCCCAGGCTCGACTGCTCCCGGCGCTCGAGCAACTCGCCTTCGAGCGTGACCAGCCGGCTCACCGCGTTCATCCGGCTCGACGAATACTCGGAGAGCACCCGGTCGGCCGGCATTTCGAGTGGCGCCGGGAGCGCACTTCTGCCGGTCACCCGCACCGTTGCCTGATCGATCCACGCCGTCTGCTCCCGGAGCGCCACCGTTCCCACCACATCGACGGAATCGCCCGCCCGTATCCCGCTGGTCGCGTAGAGCGGAGCCGGGACGCCGTGCTCTCCGTCGTCAACGAAGATCCTGCCGTGCTCGACGAGCGTAACGACGCCTTGCACTCGCACCCGCTCGCCCGCTCCAGGACCGCCGTGCCGGAGGAGACTGCCAATCCTGGTCACGGAGGAGTCGAACCGGTTCGCCGCCGCCGGTCGCAGGATCTCGACGCCGGACCGCGACTGGGCTTTGACGGATACCTCCACGAACTGGCCCGACGGGTTGAAGCGGCCCGATGCCACTCCGCGGACCGCTACCTCGGCGTCGAGCAGCTCGATCGGGTCTCCCAACCACGTGTCCACTTGGACGGGCAGACTCCGGCCGTTCCGCTCGATCGTCAGCCAAGCGGCTACGCGACCGTTGCCTTCCGTACCACCGCAGACCGCCACCACGGTTCCCCGGACCTCCACCCAACGGGCGTTGTGCCTCCCGGCCGCCAGGTCCGCGATCGCCACAGGTAGGGCTGCCGGAACCTCGGCCCGGCCCATCCGCTCGATCGAACTCGGGACAATCACCGGCTGGAAGCCTCCTTCCTCGGTGTGCCCCTCGATGCGCAACCTGTCTCCGGGTTGGGCGGCGAAGTCCGACAACGGATGCCCTGGTAGCATCCGGATGTAGAGCGCGTCCTCGCCGTCCTGCACGAATCGCCGCACCGGCTGCGCCGACCAGTAGGTGACCGTGGCCGCCACGCGAACACGCCGCCGCTCCGCGGCTTGGCTACGCGTCAGGCCGCGAATCTCCCCGATCGTGGTGATCGCTCCATCCCGCGCGGCGGGGGGATGTTCCGATGGACCGGCCGTCAACACGACCGTCCAGGTGAGCACAATGGCCGTGCTCTTCACTTCAAGAACGCTCTCTAGGGGTCTAGGAGTCCTCCCATTCTTTCTCGAGCATCCGGGCATATTCGCCGGACGCGAACAGGTCGAAATCGAAGTCCGCCGCTGGAAGATCCGGATACACGGTCGAATGCTGCCGGCACAGGTACATGTGATCGGCGTAGCGGTAGTAGTGGCGGATGAACTCGGTCGAGAGCAGTTCCCGCGCCGGCGCGTCGGCCAGCACGCAGTTCAGACCGATGGCGCGCTGGAAGATCGCCTTGTAGTCGGCGACGCCCCACTGCTTCAACTTCGTCACCACGCGGGCTGGCGGATTTTCCACCAGATAGGCCGCGAAACTCTGGAACTTGTAGCCGGCCGCGCGCAGATGCGGGTGGCCGTCCACGTAGTCCTGGCACTGCTCGAGCCATCGGAACAGGTCGCGGCCGACATAGAACAGCATCCGCAATTCGCAGTACCGGCCGTCCAGAAGCCGCCGCTCCAATTCGTCGACACTGAGCTCGCCTTGCGGCAGAAGCCCCTGCAGCATCAGGCTGGCGCGTGAACTCTCCACCAGGCGGCTGGGACCGCTCGAATCCGAGAACGGATGCAGAATCAGCGGTGGCAGCGTCCAGAAGTCGCGCCCTCTGGCCGTATCGAGCGAACTGTCGCGGGAACTAGTCATGAATCCTCACAGGCTGCTATCGGTGGCGCCACGCATGCCCAACATCGGATCAATCACTTACGCTTCTCGAGAACGCAGTCCACCTCGACCGGGCTCCCGCCGCGCAGCACCTTTACCCTCACAGAATCGCCCGGCTTTTTGGTACGCAGAATGTACGTGAAGTCATACAGGTTCTGGACCTTCTTTCCGTCGAATTCTATCATGATGTCGCCCCCCTTCAAACCCGCCTTCGCGGCGGGCGACCCTTCCCGCACGTCCGAGAACCGTACGCCGGTGGGCGGCTCGGCGAAATCGGGAATGCTGCCGAAGTAGGGCCCATATCCGCCACCGCCGGCCGACGATCCGCCCGCCACGGGCTGATGCGACGGAGCCACGCGGACGAACTTCGGACGCTCGTCATCGCCAGCCAACCGTGCCGCCGCGCCCGCGATAAAGTCCAATAGCTTCACCGTTTCCGGCCCGTCGATCTTGTCCCACGTATCGGACGGCTTGTGGTAGTCGGCGTGCAATCCGGAAAAGAAGAACAGCACCGGCACCTGTTTGGCCGTGAACGATGTGTGGTCGCTCGAGCCGTAGCCGGTCTTGTCGGCCAGCTCGAACCGCAACTGCGATCCCTTCGCCATGTCCTCGATCATCTTCTCGAACGGCGCGCCCGTACCCAGTCCGCCGACGTAGACCTTGCCGTCGCGAATCCGGCCGATCATGTCCATGTTGATCATCGCGGCCGCCTGATCGATCGGGAGGTCGGGGTGATTCACGTAGTAGCTCGATCCCAAAAGCCCTAGTTCCTCGGCGGCGAACGCCAGGAACACGATGCCCCGCTTCATTTTCGGCCGGCCCGAAAAGTACCGCGCCAACTCGATCACCGCCGCCGTGCCCGAGGCATTGTCGTCGGCTCCGGGGTGTGTCGTTCCCGCCTGCGAGGGGGCCATCGAGAATTGGTGGCCCATGCCCAGGTGATCGTAGTGCGCCCCGATCACGATGTGTTCCGGCGTTTCTCCCGGCAGGTACCCGGCGACGTTGTTCACCGTCTTTTGATCGCGCCGCAGATCGATGAACAAGTCCACCGTCAAGGAGTCCGGGAACGCGAATCCCCGCGGCTTCAGGTCTTTGTCGACCTCGGCCTGAAGTTGCTTCAGATCCTTGCCGGCCTTGGCCGCCCACTCCTCGGCTACTCCCGTCTTGACGTGCACGAAGGGAATGCCCGCGTTGGACGGTCCGGCCGCGCCGGAGAACGGCTCGAGCTCGTCGGAATCGCCGGAGTGGTTGTGCGTGTCGTTGACCAGAATCACGCCGCGCGCGCCGTGGAGCTTGGCGTTGGTCGCCTTGCTGAAGAACTGCGAATGCTCGGTGTAGACCTTGCCACTGAACGGCGATTTCTCGTCGAACTCCTGGGGCTCGTGCCGCAGGATCACGACGAACTTGTCCTTCACGTCCAATCCCTCGTAGTCGTCGTAGGCGTATTCCTTGGCCGTGATGCCATAGCCGGCAAACACCAACGTGCCGGAAAACCGGCCGCCGGACGAAAAGTTGAACGGCACCGCCTGCTTGGAGAAATCCTTGGGGCGCGATTTCTCGTCCAGCCGGTAGCGCATCCGGTTGGTTTTGCCCAGCCGGGCGTTGGTGGTGACCGGGAACGGCTGCATGTATCCCTTGCCGTTGAGCGGCTTCAATCCGATTGTCTGAAACTGCTTGGCGATGTAGCCCGCCGCCTTTTCCAGTTCCGGACTGCCCGTGCCGCGGCCCTTCATTTCGGGGCTGGCCAATACGCGGACATGCTCCACGTAGCGCTCGGATTCGAACCCGGGCGGCGCCGCCGCGTGTGTGCTCAGTCCCAGGGCGCCCGCGAGCGCGATGCTTCTGACGATGAACATGACCCCTACTTGTTCGGCGTGATCGCGGGAAGAATGGGATTGGCCCCCGGTTGCAACAGACCTGGTGCGGGCAGCGTGCAGCAGGCCTCGCCCGCGTTCTTTGTCGTGGCCTGATAGCCGATCTCCATTTCGACGATCGCTTTCAGATTGTCGAACGGCACGTAGCCGCCCAGCTTACGCCCGTTGACGAACAGCGTCGGCGTGGATTGCACGCCGAGCTTCCTCGCCTGATCCATGGACGCCTGGATCGCCTTCATCGCCGCCGGCCCGGCCGCGCAACGGTCGATCGCCGCCGGATCCATCGCCTTCGACTTCAGGAATTCGTCGCGCTTCTGCTGAAAGTTCGCCTCGGTGATCTCGGCCTGCTTCGAGAAAATCCAATCGTGGTACTCCCAGAAAGCGAGCGCGTTCTGGTTGAACACGCAACGGCCCGCCAGCGCGGCTTTCATCGCCCACGGATGGATCTGGGTGAGCGGGAAGTCCATGAAGTAGACCCGCACCTGCGTGG
Organism: Acidobacteriota bacterium; assembly: GCA_005808475.1. Lineage (GTDB taxonomy): Bacteria > Acidobacteriota > Terriglobia > Bryobacterales > Bryobacteraceae > SYLY01. The sequence goes on along the minus strand of SYLY01000244.1, from coordinate 7,527 downwards.
GAAAGGCCTTCAACAAATCTTTTCGCAATGCCTCGGCTTCCTTCTGACAATACTGGCATTGGAAGTCGCTGAACAACGCGATCACCACCGGAGCTCCGGGTGTGCCCATGCTCGGGCGGAAATCCGTCTTCAGTGTGTCGAGCTCCTTCTTGAACGGATTCTGGGCGATATCGTAGACGCGCCCTTCGAGCAACCGCGACCCGTCCTTGGAAACCAGATAGCTGCGCGACTCGCTCGCCTGGCCCATCGATGCGGTGATGCCCACCTCCAATAGACCGTCCACCTCCGACGGCTTCGGGTCGCCGATCACGATCGTCACGCCCGCTGGATAAAGGTTCAGATGGCGGACATAGGTCTCGAGCGTCTTCTTGTCGAGCGCCGACTTGGTCTGCGCCGCCGCGCCCATCGTCAATGCCAGGACCAACCATGCGCGCTTCATTACATCACCGGTCCGATCCGCCAGGGCACGAATTCCTGATGCCCCAACCTCTCCGCGCATGTCCGTTCCCCGGATGCGACTCGCAGCAGCATGTCGAAAATCTCGCGCCCCACGCCTTGGACGGTGGCTTCGCCATCGGCGATCCGGCCGGCGTTGATGTCCATGTTGTCGGACATCCGCTTGTACATCGCGGTATTGGTGGCGACCTTCAGCACGGGGATGGTCGGGAAGCCGATCGCGCTGCCGCGTCCGGTGGTGAAGCAGATCAGGTTACAGCCGCCCGCCGCCAACCCGGTCAGCGACGCCGGATCGTAGCCGGGCGTGTTCATGACCACGAAGCCCGGCGACGTGATGCGCTCGGAGTAGTCGACCACGTCGTTGAGCGTCGAGGCGCCCGCCTTGGCCACCGCGCCCAGCGACTTCTCGAGAATGTTGGTGAGACCGCCTTCCTTGTTGCCCGGCGACGGATTGTCGTCGAAGCTGCTACCGCTGAAGCGGTTCAGGTAGGTCTTGTAATCGGCGATCATTTGCAGCAGCTTTTCGCCTACCGCGCGATTGCGCGCCCGCTTCACCAGCAGGTGTTCGGCGCCGATGATCTCGGTGGTTTCGGCGAGAACCGACGTGGCCGCGATCTCGGCGAGCAGATCCGAGCAGTAGCCGAGCGCCGGATTCGCCGTGATGCCGGAGAAGCTGTCCGAGCCGCCGCAATTGGTTCCGAGCACGATGTGACTGGCGGGAACTTCGGTGCGCTTCTCGGCCGCCGCGCGTTCGATCATGCCTTTGATCGCCTCCCGGCAGGCGGCCACGGTGGCGCGCGTGCCGCCGGTGTTCTGGAGCGTCATGCCCACCAGGCGATCGGTGCGCGGCGCGCCCTTGCCGAGATAATGATCGATCTGATTCACTTCGCAGCCGAGGCCCAGGATGATGGCGGCCGATACGTTCGGGTGATCGAGCACGCCGCTCAACGTGCGCTGAAGCTGGCGGGTGTCGGGTCCGATCGACATGCCGCATCCCTCGCCGTGAGGAAACGCCACGACGCCGTCCACGCCTTCGGGAAACGTCTCGCCTTCGTAACTGCGCGCGATCAGTTCGGCGGTGTGCGCGGCGCAGTTGGACGCGGCCACCACGGCGATGTAGTTGCGCGTTCCCACGCGGCCGTCCTCGCGGCGGTAGCCGAGAAAGGTGGGGATGTTCGCCGGCGGTGAGGGCAGGGCAATCTCGCCCGTGGGGAACTCGTAGTCGAAGCGCAGTTCCTGGAACGCGACGTTGTGCACGTGGACATGGTCGCCGGGTTCGATGCGGACGCGCGCGGTTCCCATGATCTGGCCGTACCGCAGGATGTTGCCTCCCGCGTCGATGCCGTGGATGGCCAGCTTGTGCCCCATCGGCACCGCGCTCCGTAGCGTGATCTCGCAACCGTTCACTCGCACTTGCTGTCCCGCCGCGAGTGGGACGCGCGCGACGGCGATGTTGTCGCGCGAACTGAGATGAATGGCGGCGTTGTCCGCCGTGGGCGGTTTGGCGATGTCTACCAGATTCATGAAGATCTTATTTTACGGTAGCAGCTAGCCCGCCGCGCCGTCAGTTCGCCTTGCCCTTTTGCACCAGTTGCGACGACGTGACTCTTCCGTAGTGGGTCATCTTGCCGTCGTCGATGCTGAACACGCCCACCTTGATGTCGTCGGCCCAGACGAACATGCCGATCCGCTCGTCCACCCACACAATGCCGTGCTTCAGCTTGGCGATGGGAACCGAGGCGGTCTGCATCTTGACCACGTACATCTCCTGGCCGAACTTCTCGCACATCTGGTAGACGCCCCGGGAGATGGCCGCTGGCGGTTCGGCATCCTCGGCGGAATCGTAGTATGCTTCGTCGGCCGCGAAGTGCTCGGCGTAGTACCCCATGATCTTCGCCAGGCTCTTCTCGGAGGCCATGATGCGTTTCAAGTCCGCGACGCGGAACAGGTCGACGCCCGCCATTTCTCCATCGTCCTTCGCCGCGCGCGATTTGTCCAGTGGGAGCGAAGCACATCAACCCGCTGGCGGCCGCTCGACTGTTTTGCCCAGCAGCGCGGCCAGGGCTTCGTGGTCCTTGGTGTTTGTCGTCACGATCACGTGTGTGAGTGGCGACAAGATCGCGTAAACCGCGTCGCCAAGGCCGCGGCACTCGGATTCCCCGATCACCTTGCCGCCGGCCGCGAGTTCCAGTGCTCGAAGGCGGCGGCGATCTTCCTCCGATTTCCCGTGCGCTGTCAGGTGGGAGCAGATTCGCGCCAAGTCGTCCGCCGCGGCTCGCAGGTGGCCCGCCTGGTCGCAGATATGCGGCCCGGAGCACCGTCGCGCGGAGTGCCTGACTCCGCGCGGGTCGCCGGCGTCAGGCTCCACCAGGGGATGGCATCGAAGAGGATGGGAAAGCGAATATCTCCTCGCTCGCCGCCACGCGCGGAGGACCAAGGTCAAGAGGGTCGTCCGAATGTCGTCCGCCCGTTCCGCCTCCGTGCGCCAATAGAGTCTGGCCCTCATGCTCGGGGCGAGCGTCTGTTCCGCTGCCCGAAGGGCTTCGATGGCGGAGGAAGTGAGGTTGCGTCGCGGCGTTCTCGACAACCGGTGCAGTTTTCCCAGGGCCTTGTCGTAGGACCGCTCGCTTGCCAGGACATTGTGGAACCAGAGGAATGCGTATATCGGGCCCGCGGCCAACTCCTTCAATGCATACTGCGGCGCCAAGCACTCGGCGAAGCCGCGTAGGAACGTATTCGTTCGCTGTCTGGTGGAGTGGTCCTTCAGCGTGGCGTCCGCGATTACCGAGGAGTCGAGGAACGCCTTCATTCTTCGGGGTCCTCATGCGAAGCCAGCACGTTGAGTAGGTCTCCGAGGCCTGGCGCATCAGGGTTGAAGCCTGCGTCCTCCAACAGGTCGACCAGTGCCAAGGCCTCTTCCACCTGGGGAGGGGACTCGAGCGCCCGCTCGAATACGTCTCCCCATAGCGCGACCTGGCCTTCGTTGACTTCGCCGGCGAGATTCAAGAGGGCGTTCCAGAGGGCAGTTATTAGGATTCCGTATCCTTCTCCAATCTCGGACCTGAACGACAAGAGCTGGCGAAAGTCGGGCTCCAGCAAGGCCAGCCGGTCCTCGACCGTCGAACCGTTTTTGGCCGGCCCGGCTTGCAGCAGGGCGTTCGCCGAAGCTAGGATTCTCCCCTTCGCAAGGTGGCCCCAGGCGAGTCGCCGCCGGACGGCGCGAGCCATGCTCCCCATCTCGAACGCGGACTTTCGCACCTCATCGGCGGAGGAGCGTGACGACTCCCGCAACCGGTCCAGGAAGTCCTGCTCGATTCGCTCGATCAATCCGTCCATTTCATCGCTGGACTTCCCGGAGAACCAATCCGCACGGAGATTCTTGCTTGCGATCTCCCTGTACTGCTGCCGGTTCGTGATGATCGCGCAGAAGGCGGTGGGGAATTCGAGTTTGATTGCCTCGAGCGTCTCCAAGCCCTCGACCTTGCGATCTGTCTCATTGAGCTCGATGTCGAGAACGAACGTGCGGCATCCCGCTCTCGCCAACTCGAGGCAATCGGCCTTGCCCTCTAGTGTGAGTACGAGAAACTTACGATCCTCCAATTTGAGTCTCAGAGTGTTCCTCACCGGCTCGCTGTCTTCGAGAACGGCGACTACAATCAATTCGTCAATACCCCTCCGCGGGTCCAAATGCGCCGATCCGGCTGGTCTCATTGGGTCCATGTTGTCCATTCTTTGCTCAGGCTGCAATCCAACTCAGCGGGAGGCGAACCGTAAAGATAGAACCTTCACCGAGCCTAGATTCCGCTCGAATGCCGCCACCATAACTCTCTACGATATCACGAGCGATAAACAGCCCGAGACCCGTGCCACCGAACCTCTGTTCGGTTGTGAACTCGCGTTCGAATACCTTCTCCAATCGGTCTCTGGGTATCCCTACGCCGTTGTCCCTGACACTCATGACGAGATCGTCACGACCTCGCGTGTGTTCGACGCACGCGGAGACCTTGACCTCGCCCTTGTCGCGCTTGGCCTGTTCGACCGCCCGAATGGCGTTCGACAGCAGGTTGTTCAGAACCTCGCTGAATTCCTCTTGTGGCACCTTGATCAGGGGCGTTTCGCCAAGCTCTAACACTGCTTTGATGCGTGCCCGCCGGAAACTCGGTTGACGGGTTCGAACTACTTTCTGGATTGTCGCCGCGACGTCAACCGCGCTATCTCCTCGCGCGTCGAGAATCGTCGAACCTGTGAGTGCGGCAAGCTCATCCGACGCGATCCGTAGCGCTGCCTGAGAGCCTGATTGTGTTCGGAGGTTCAACAGCGCTTCCACCTCGCTCCACCTGTTCTTGGTGGTGTGCAACAAAGAGAAAAACTTGCGCATCTGATGCTGGGCCGACGTCTGTTCGGCGGCAACTAGGCGGCGGTGGATCTGTAGCCGCTGCCAGAACATTGCGAAGCCGTCCGCCATCGCACCGAGCATTCGCACGTCGAGATCGGAGAAATCGTATTCGAAGCCTGTGAATACGGTGAGTGTTCCCAGTGTGGTGTCGGCGAGTTGCATGGGCACGCAGGCTGCTGAGCGCAGACCCGCTCGCCGTATCCAATCGAAGTTCGCGAAGAGCCCCGCATTGTCCGCGATGACCTTGATCTTCACGGGCTTCATCGAGTTGATGACCAGTTCAGCGAGGTAACGGCCGGACCGAAGCTCCCTGTCCACCCACCCATCCCACGACAAGTCCGAGTTTTTGGATTTGGCAAGAATCGCCGTAGCGTCCAGCGGATTCTCGATTCGAAGGATCGCCGCCCTGTAATCGCGCAGGTGGTGCAGGCCGATCTCCAGCGCCGTTTCGAATACCGTCTCGATTTCGGTCTCGTCAGTTCCGGCGTGCAGATCGGCGCCGGCAAGCGCGGTCATCACGTGTCCCACTGCGAGAACTTCGTTGCGCGCTCGCCATACGGTGATGGCGCTGGCAAGCGCCGACCCGATGAACACCAATCGTCGAATATTTCTTCGGGACTCCACTTCCGGATCCCATTCAGTCTGTCTAAGCTTCGGGTTAACCGCCTCCAAGATTCCGAATGTCTGACTCGAACCATTCAACGGCACTCTAATCACATCCGTGACGGGCCCAACGGCGGCCCTCAGCCAAGTCTCCGCGGGGTCGTCGTGCGCCAAACCCTGCCTGACGTACAGATCCCTCTTGCGTGTGCCAATGTTCCAGCCTGGCAGAAGGCGGCTCCAATCTTGGCTTGGGAGGGGTTTGAAACTCGGTAGTGGTTGGCCGGTGGGCGCTGCACCAATCCGCTCTAAATCTCCGACGCGGTTCAAGAGGTAGACTGACACCAAACGGTAGGGCAGTGTCGGCGCAAGGCGACGCAAACACTCGTCGACGACATTTTCTAGTAACGAGCCGTCGAGGAGGGAGCAACGGAGGAGGTCGCTCCGGATCTCGTCGATTTCGCCGAACTCGAGGAGTTTCTGGAGGAGCGCGTCGTGAACCGCTGGGAAGCTCTCGTGCGACTCGGTCATTTTGTCAGCCTAGCTTCAGGTATACCCGGTACCACGCCCAGTGTCAATGGACCCGTCGCGTCTTTCGGCTAGGCTAGAGTCGTACGATCGGCGCCGAGCCACCCTTACCGCAACGCCCCCGCATGATAGTTCAGCACCGACCGTCTCCATAGATAGTCGTACCGCGCCGCCGCCGCCGTCACCTCCGCCGACGTCCGGCTCAGCTCCGCCTGATTCAGCTCCACCACCGTCGCCAACCCCAACTCGTACCGTGACCGCGCCAGACGCACCGTCTTGCCCGCGTACTCGAGTGTCTTGCCCGTCAGCGCCAGCCTCCGGTAGGCATTCCCCGCGTCGATCCACGCCGCGCGGACGTCGCGCGCCACCCGAATCTCGAGATCCCGCAGCTCGTGCGAACTCACCTCCGCGCGCAAGCCCGCCTCGCGCCGCCGCGAGTCGAACAGACCGCCGTTGAACACCGGGATATTCAGGTTCAGGCCCAGCGCCGCATAGTGCGGCCGCAGCCTCTGGTCCCGAATCCCCAGAAACCCACCCACTCCCGTCGCCGTCACCGAGGGCAGCGATTGCCGCCGCTCGCTCTCGGCGAACTGCCGCGCCGCCTCAACGTTCAGCCGCAACGACGCGATGTCGGGCCGCCCGCGAATCGCCTCCCGCGACAGCGCCTCCGCGTCCGGCGCGAGCGGCTCCGGCATCTCCGGATCGGCCAACCGGTACGACCGCTCCTCGCCCGAGCCCACCGCCGCCGCCAAATGCACCATCGCCGACCGAGCCTCGTTCTCCGCCCGGTCCACCGCCAGTTCGGCCTCGATCGCGTTCAACTCAGCGAACGACTGATCGAGCGTCGACCGCAAATTGCTCGCCACCAGCGCCGAGATCTGCCTGAGAATCAGCTTCCGCGCCTCGAGCGTCTCCCTCGCGACCCGTTCCAGGGCTCGCGCCGACAGCGCGCGGAAGTACGCTTCGTGGACCCGAAGCAACACCTCCGCCCGCACCGCCGCGCTCATCTCCGTCTGCGCCGCCGCGCGCGATTTCGCCGACGCCGTCAACGCGCTCACTCGTCCGAAATCGAACAACACCTGCGTGATCGAAATGCCCGCGCCCGTGCGGCTGAAAAGGCTCGACGCGTTCAATTGGCCCGCGCCGATACGTCCTCCGTGTTCGGCCACCGAGCCCGTGAAGTTCGCCGCGAACACCGGCGAAAGCTGAGTCCGCGTCTGCTTCGCCGTCTCCTGTGACGCCTCCGCCGACAGCCGCGCCGCCGCCACTCGCGGATGATTGCGCAACGCCAGCGCCGCAGCCTCCTCGAGCGTCAACGGAGCGGTTTCCTGCGCGAACGCTGCCACGGCTATCAAAGGGGCGATCCGTCGAGCCAGCCGCCTCATCGCGCGGACCTCCGGTACGCCAGTTGATACGCCGCCGGTACGATGAAGATCGTGAATAGCAGCGAAACTCCCATGCCGCCAATGATCGCGCGAGCCAGCGGCGCGTAGGCTTCGCGGCCCGTTCCCAGCTTCATCGCCATGGGGGTCAGGCCGAGGACGGTC
>SYLY01000243.1 GCA_005808475.1 Acidobacteriota bacterium | reverse complement strand
GTTCCCTCTGGTTGTAGCTCTCGCCGTTGAAAACGAGTCCGGTCTTACCGTCCGCGCTCGTCATTGGCTGCGCGCCCCGCTCGGACAGGTCGAGTATCGCGAGCCGCCGGAAGCCGAGCCGCGCGCCTTCGAACCTGGAATCGCCAGCCCCGTCGGGGCCGCGATGCGTCATCGAATCGCGTGCGCCGATGAAGGGACCGGCCGCTTGCGACCGGGCGGCGTCTCCCACCAAGCCGAGAATTCCGCACATGGGCGCCTCACGCCTTCCCGTAGGTGCGCGCGTAATAGCGGCCGTACGACCGGTATCCGTAATGGGTTCCCGCCGATGGGTCCCAGCCGTTGAGCACCGCTCCGAGAATCGGGATGGAGTCGTCTTCCAGCCGGCGCCGCGCCGCTCCGGCCGCCTCCCTCGATGTATCGCCGGCGCGGATCACCAACAGCGCCCCATCGGCGTGCGCGCCGGCGACTCGAGCGTCCGCCACCAGCAGCACCGGCGGCGTGTCGATCAGCACAATGTCGAAGGCTTGCCGCAGCTTGGCGAGCAATTCGGGAAAACGCGGCGAATGGAGCAGGTTGCCCAGGGCCGGATCGGCTGGGCCGCTCGGCAGAAGGAACAGCCCGGGCACGTCGGTCGCGGTGGTTTCCACCGTGTCCAACTGCTCGGCTGCCTTCAGCACCGTCGACAGGCCGCGATCGTTGGAAATGCCGAACACACCGTGAATGCGCGGCCTGCGCATGTCCGCGTCGATCAGCACCGTCTTCCTTCCGGCTTCCGCGAAAGCCATCGCGAGGTTGCAGACGAGAGTGGTCTTGCCCTCTCCCGCGCCGGCGCTCGTCACCACGATCACCCGCGGTTCCTTGCTGCCGGACCGCGAGACCGACAATATGGAAGTCAGCGTGTTGCGCACCGATTCGGCCAGGAGGGATCTGCCTTCGTTCTTCAGCGTCCGCTCCACCTGCCAAACCTGAAGGCCCGTCTGGTCCAGCGCCGCTCCGAGCCGCGCCAGGCTCTTCTGCATGGAGCGCGGCCGTTCCGCCGGCACGACACCCAGTTCCGGCACTCTCAAGGCGAGTTCGATGTCGCCGGGCTGATGGAACGTGTCGCTCAACTGCTCCCGGGTCAGGGCCAGCAGCAGACCCAGCGCCAGCCCCGCGGCCAGCCCCAGGCTGGCGTTCCGCGTCCAACTGGGCCGGAACGGCGACTCCGGTTTCTCCGCCCGGTCGATGATTCGCGATCCGGGCGACCGTAGCGCCGCCGCGACATCGGCCTCCTTCACTTTTTGCAACAGCGAATCGTACAACTGGCGCGTGGTGTCCACCTCCCGCTTGAGTAAGCCGTAGTAGGTGGATTTCGCCGCCTGGTCGCGGACCACCAACGTCTGGGCCTCATAGTCGCCCAGAAGCAGCTTCTCCCGCAGCACGGCTGCCTCGAAGTCGTTCTTCACGCGCTCGACCACCTGTTTCCGCGCCTTGTCGAGTTCCGCCTCGAGCGTCTTGATCTGCTCCTGGACCTTGACCACCTTGTAATGAGTGGGCTTCATGGTGGCGCCGAGTTCGGACAGTTGGCGCCGCAGGTCGGAGATTTTCTCGTGGTGGAAGCGAAGCAAGTCCGTCTCCACGGTTTCCGGAAGCGGGCCCCCCACCGCCGTCGCGGCCGACTCGAAACGCGCCTGTTTGGCCACGCGATCGGCGTGCGCGGACGACAGTTCCCGCTGCAGTTGGAGCAACCGGTCGTCGGCGACGTTCTCCTTGTCCTTGCCGCCACCGGTCAAAACGAGGCCCTCCCGCCGGGAGTAATCCAAGAGACTGTTCTCGCCCATGGTGAGTTTCGTCTTCAATTCGGATAGCTGGCCGTTCAGCCAGTCGCCGGTCTGCCGGTTAGACCGGAACCTCGCCTCGAGACCCGAACTGATGAACTCCTTGGCCGTCGAATTGAGAAACGCGGCCGCCGCGGCCGGATCGGGGGACTCGGCGGAAAGCTCCAGGACGCGGGAGTTAGGCATCGCCTTGACGCGGAACGATCCAGCCGCCATCCCGACCAGTGCGGGCCACTCATACGACTTCGGGGCGCCCAACCGCAGCGACGCCAGAAAGGAACTCCAGCGGTCGCGAACCGCCGCGAATCCCTCGGGGGGATTCTTTCAGAGCGCCTCGGTCACGCGCGTCACCAGTTCCCGGCTCGTGAGGATCCGCATCTGAGTCTGCAGGTCGTACTCGGGATAGAAAGTCGCCGAAGCGGTGGGATTCACGTCGCGCAAGTTCAGGTAGTTTTCGTTCGCGATGTGGATTTCCACGGTGGCGGCGGTGGCGAAGACTGGCGTTTGAACCCTGGTCGCCGACGCGCCCACGATCGCACCAAGCACCGCCAGCGCCAACAGTGGACCCCTGTGCCGCCGGAGGATCGTCAGATATCGCGCCATCTCCGAGGGCCCGCGGCGTGCAGGGGCTTCCGGCGGGGGGCCCGGAAGGAACTCAGGCAGTGGCGCGACGGGGGGATCCGGCCGCTTGGCAACCGCGAGCTTCGCTTTTCCCTTGGACGCCATTACCGGCTTCCCCTCCAGACCGCGACTCCCGTCCCGGCCTGCACCACCGATTCGATGGTCCGCAGGGTGGCCCGCTTTGCCAGGCTGCTCGGCACGAACAGTATGTCATCGGTCATCAAATCCACATCCGGTTGTTTGCCATCCAGCACCTTGCGCAGGTCGAAGACGATCTCCTTCTTTTCACCGCCGTTCGCCGGGCGCCGCAGGATTCGCGCGTTCTTGGGCGCGGCGGTCCGCTGCATTCCAGCCGAAAGCGCCAGGGCTCGCAAGACGGTGATTTTCTCGTGGTAGTCCAGCACGAAGCCTCCCGGTTTGTTCACGTCGCCCATTACGTAGACCATCTCGCCTTTCGGCACCGTGATCACGTCGTGCGGCTTCACCTGGAAGCTGCTGACCGCGTTCCTACCCTCGAGAATGTCGCGCAGGCCGACCGCGCCGGTGTGGAATTTCTCTCCCGCGTCCTTCGTTGCGCCGGGTAGAGGCAGTTCACCCTGATCGACGCGCCGGGTGATGTGGACCGCCGACCCCGCATCCACTCGGACGCCACCCGCCGCCGAGAGGATCTCGACGAGCGTTCGAGGGCCGGTGAGCTGGTAGACGCCCGGGTGATTCACCCAGCCGAGAACCGAAACCGGCCGATTCTGCGTCTCGGTGAGGACCACGGTCACGGCGGGTCTATGGTAGAACTCCCGCAGCCTCCGCTCCACCTCCCGCTCCAATTCCTGCGTGGTGAGTCCCGCTACCTTCAAGCCGCCGGCGACCGGGAGATTCAGGTTGCCCTGAGCGTCGATCTGATATTTCTTTTCAACGAGTTCCTCGACCTCGCGAGCCTGCACCGTAACCGTGTCACCGGCGCCCAGGCGGTAGTCGGCGGATTCGGCCCAGGCAGCAACGGACATCGCCGCGGCGGCGATCATTCTGAGAACAAACGACATGCATATTCCTTCCGGCATCGAGGAGGATACCCCCGACGCGTACGAGACAAAATCCTAGGTATACACCTAGGATTCGGCCCAGGGGCGTACAGTCTTTAGCCGTTCCCTGATTCTAGTGCAAAGTCGTCTAACCAAGCTTCGCCGGAGACTACCTCTACCCTCACTTGCACCAGCCGAACCCCCCCGGTTTTGTTGATAGGGAGCCGAAACCGTGTCCAATGGTCGCTGGATCTCCCCACGTTCAGGGAATATCCTGCCCCCTCGTGGGCTTCGTCGAATACCTGTACGTGAACCGGCCCGCCTTTGATCCAACCGGTGAGGGAGTAGGCGGCTCCCCTTAGGATCGTCCGCTGGAACACGCAGCCACCGACCCGTAAACTCGAAACCCCACCGTGGCGGTTCCCGGAATCGCGATTGACTGGCGCCCGCGCGGCGATCCAACGAAAGCCGCGCTGTCCGGGCGGCTCCTCGAACCCAGGATCGAGCAGCAACGCCTTCGAACCGCGAGCCTCCCAAGCGGCCTCGAGCAGCTTGTCGTCGATCAGCCGGTTCATGTAGAGGTCGCCCAACTCGGCGCCGGCCCAGCCGCGCCGCTGAAGCCACCCCCACGCCATCCCACTTTCCTCGATCCGGTCTTCGTTGAGCAGGAAGCGAAGCAAAGCCTCGCCGGACCTTCGGTCGCCGATGGCGTTCTCGAGAACCGAGGGGATATCCGGAGACAACCGGACTGCCGTGGAAAACACCGGACGGTCCCACTCTCCAGTGGCGGAAAGCACGCTCCGAAGCGCCAGGAGACCAGACTTCGGGTCGCCGTTGACGAAGTGCCAATTTGCCGTCCGCATCCAGATCGAAGGCAGCGCGCCGCCGCGTTCCAGAGCGTGCCCGATGGCCGGCGCGCTTCCGTCCCGCTCGGCCATGGTCGCCCAGAAGAAGGGCGTCGCGGGTCCCGGCTTGGCCTCCGGTCCGGCGGCCAAGTATGAGGCCGCGCAACCCAACAGTCCCAACCCGATGCCTCGGACCGTCACGTCCGGCTCCAGGCGGCCGCCGCCAGCCGCGCGACGCGGACCGCCGGGTACAGAATCTCGCACCGGTCCGGCAGAGCCAGCCAATCCCAATCGAGTTCGGTGGGACCGAGCAGGCATCCGATCCAGTGGCGCACCAACGCACTCCTTTCCGCTCCCAACCGCCTTGCCAGATCGGCCCTCTCGCGCGTTTCAGGCTCCCGCCCGCCGCGGGCGGCGATTTCGGCCGCCAAGTCATCCATTCCGCGGCCGGCGAGCCCCCTCGGACTCCCGAGGCTGGCATGCGCCAGCGCCAGGGCAAGCTGCACCGCCGGGTCGGGATCGCTGAGAGCCTCGGCGCGAGCGGGCGGGTCCATGACCGCCAGCAGGGCGGCGATGTCCTCGATCCACACCGCTTTTTCCCATACGTGTTTGGCGCCGTGGAACGCGAGGTACCGTAGCAATGGCAATCCGGCGGGCGTGAGGACGCTGGTGGATGCCAACCGCACTGGCCTCGCCGAGGCGAACAAGTCCTCGACCGGGCAGCGTAGCGGGTAGTGTGGCGCGGCGAGACCCCAATGCAGGTCTAACTTCACGCCATTGGCCTTGTGGAGAGGAATCTCGCAAGTGTGCCGGACGGCATGCCGGAGATCGATCCGGTGAAACGGCGCGTCCGGCTCGTAGCCCAGGTTCCGCACCACCCGCAGGGCGTCCGGGATGTCGTCCGGAGGGGTCAGAATATCCAGGTCGCGGCACGGTCGCCGGTGCGGATCTCCATGCAAAAGCTGGCTCAAGGCGGGACCCTTGAGGGCGACCGTCGCGATTCCCGCCCGCTGGAATCCGCGCGCCAGAGCGGCCAGTTCAAAGACCCGCGCGATCGAGTCCGCCGGCGGCATGGGAGTCTACTGGCTGGGCTGGCTGGGGCTGACCGGGGCGGGTTTGGGGTCCTTGACGTACTCCGCCACGCCGGCAACCGCGCCACCACCGGCGACGCTCTCGACGAACCCGCTCTTGAGAGGCGCCGCCCTGGTGGCCAAGCCGATCTTGGGCGTACAGGATCTCCTCGGATCGATGATGAAGTTCCCATCGGCCTTCATGAGAATCGTCCGGTCCGGCTTCAATTGAACGATGCCCTGAGCCGGACCGATTGCGTCGATACGGACATTCAAGACGCAGACGCCCACCATCGACTTCTCCGCCGCTTTGATCAAGAGCCCGCCGAGCCTGATGTGAAATAGTCCCCGATCCTCTCCGAGGGACTCCACGATCACGTGACTCTGCTTGTCCATTTCGATATGGCTCTTTTCCTTGAGCGAAACCAACGCCTTGGACGGTCCGGTCCTTAGATCGTCGCCCACCGCGATGGGCCATGTCGGGACACCATCGGCGGCCAGTTCGGTGTTGCCCGCCGCCACGGGAGCGGCGCCCGATACCTTGCCGAGCACGTAGCCCTTGGGCTGGATCTGCTGCTCGATTTGCTTGGGGGTCTCCCCGAAGCAGAGCGAGAGCCCTACGAACGTGAGCGCGATGTATCGCATATTGGATACATCGGTTCGTTGGCGGGAAACCTTTAGACGCCAGCCGGCCAAGGCGCCGCATCGGGCGGAATCCACTTGGCACGAGCTTCCACGGATGCCACCACATCGAAACTCCAGTAGGCCCGGAACAGGCCGCGCTGAGCCCCGAACGTTTCCACCACGCTCCGCGTCTTTTCGACGCGCGAAAGCCGGGGATCCAACCCCTCCAGATGGCGCGCCACGATTCCGATCCAGAAGACCGTGAGGCTCTCGTGGTAGCCGGATGTCTCCGTGTTCCGTCCGCCTTGGGATTCGTTGTACGCCTTGATCCGCTCGCGCAGGAATGGCAGCGCCGCGGCGGGCGTCATGCGGGTGAGGTAGCCGGCCGCCATGGCCAGATGGGCGCGGTGATCCCATCGAGACGCGGGAAACGCGCCTGTCTCGAAGTCGCGCAGAAACTCGTCGAGTTCGGCTTCCGCCTCCAGGATCATTCGACGTAGACTCGAATCCGCCGCGCCAGTTCGGCCGCGACCGGGTCATCCGGGGCGATGATGAGCACCGTATCGTCGCCGGCGATGGTTCCCACCACCTCCGGCCAAGCCTCGCGGTCGAACGCCACCGCCACCGAATTCGCGTTTCCGGGCGCGGTCTTCAAGACGAGCAGGTTCCTGGCAAGGCGGATACCGGTTACGAACTCCGCCGCCACCGTCCCGAAACCGGGGGCCTTGGGCGCCAGCGCGTCCACCGCCCGGTAACCGTCGGCCGTCTTGGCGATCCCCAACTCCTTGATGTCGCGCGACAAAGTAACCTGGGTCGCGTGCAAACCCTCTACCGAGAGTTCGGTGGCCAGTTCATCCTGCGTGTGGATAGTCTTCCGCCGGATGATCTCGAGGATCCGTCCCTGGCGGAAGTGCTTGTTCATCGGCGCATCGAATCCAGACGGCGGGCTGCTTCCTCCAGCGCCGTTCGAACCGCTTCCGGACCCGCTCCGCCGGGTAGGTTCCGCGTCTTCATGCCTTCCTCGGGCCGCAGCAGCGCCGCCATATCCGGGCTGAATTCCGGTGCGAACGCCGCCAGCGATTCGGGAGTCCAATCCGTGGGCTTCTTGCCCGCGCGCACGCTTTCGAGCACCAGGCGCCCAACCAGTTTGTGCCCGTAATGGAAGGGAACTCCGGCCCGCGCCAGAGCCTCGGCCAGATCGGTCGCCACCACCCAGCCATCGGCCGCGGCGGCCGCCGGAACGGCCTCCCGCAACGTCACCGACGCGGCCACCACCGCCGCCATCTCGAGCGACATCTGGACCTGATCCACCGCGTCGAACAGCGGTTCCTTGTCCTCCTGCATGTCACGGTTATAAGTCAGGGGCAGACCCTTCATGGTGATGAGCAGCGAATTCAGGCTGCCGATCACGCGGCCGCACTTACCGCGGATCAGCTCGAGCGAATCCGGATTCTTCTTCTGGGGCATCAGCGACGATCCGCTCGTGACGCCGTCGGCCAGCTCCAGCCAACCGAATTCGTCGGTCGAGTAGACGATCCAGTCCTCGGCCAGGCGGCTCAGGTGGACCATCGTGACGCTGGCCGCGTAGAGGTAGTCGAGCGCGAAGTCGCGATCGGCGCTGACGTCCATACTGTTGCGGGTGATGTCCTCAAAGTCCAGGTCGGCGGCGATCGAACGGCGGTCGAAGGGGAAGCCCGAACCGGCCAACGCGCCGGAACCGAGGGGCAGGACATCCACGCGCCGCCGGGCCTGCTCGAAGCGCTCCCGGTCTCGGGCGAACATCTCGAAGTACGCCAGGATGTAGTGCGGCCACGGCACGGCCTGCGCGCGCCGCAGGTGGGTGTAGCCGGGGATGACGGCGTTCGGGTGCCGCCGCGCCAAGTCGAGCAGCGCGTCCAGCAGACCGGCGAGCAGATCCAGCGTGCGGTCGATCTCGCCGCGCAGCCAGAGACGCGTGTCGAGAGATACCTGCTCGTTGCGGCTTCGGCCAGTGTGGATCTTGTCCGCCAGCGGGGTCTTCTCTTTCAGCTTGCGGATGACCAGTGTGTGCACGTCCTCGTCGGACGCGCCCACGTAGAAGCCTGGCTCGCGGGACGCGGCCAGAATCTCGTCGAACGCCGTCACCAGAGTGGCGCGCTCGCCGGCCGTGAGAATGCCGGCTCGTTCCAACTCGCGCGCGAACGCTTGCGATCCCCGGACGTCGGCGCCGATCAGCCGCTTGTCGAAATGCAGCGAACCCGAGAACCGTTCGAACACCTCGGACGGTCCTGTTTCGAACCGTCCGCCCCAGAGCTTTTCCGCCAAGTTCGTCCTCTCAATCCTTGCCTCGGAGGAGCATGAGCAGCAGCGCCTTTTGCGCGTGCAGCCGGTACTCCGCCTGATCGAACACGATGGAATTGCGCGACTCCATCACGCCATCCGTGGTCTCCTGGCCGCGTTTGGCCGGCAGGCAGTGCATGAACACGGCGTTCTTTTTGGCCTTGTTCATCAGAGCTTCGTCGACGCGGTAGGGTTCGAAATGGACGTTGCGCTGATAGGCCTCGTGTTCCTGGCCCATGCTGGCCCAAACGTCGGTGTAGACGGCGTCGGCGCCGCGCACGGCCTCTTCCGCCTCGTGCGTCAGCGCGACCGTGGCGCCGTGCGCCGCCGCGTGCCGCCGCGCTTCCGTTACGATGTCCGGTTTGGGATCGTAGCCCGGTGGATTCGCGATCGCGAAGTTCACGCCCAATCGCGACAGCGTGATCATCAGCGAGTGGGCGATGTTATTGCCATCGCCGATGAAGGCGAGTTTCAGGCCGGCCAGACGGCCCAATCGCGCCTCGAGCGCGGCGGCGTCGGCGAAGATCTGGCACGGATGATAAAGGTCGCTGAGCGCGTTGATGACCGGCACGCCGGACCAGTGGGCCAGATCGTCGACGGTTTGCTGCTCAAAGGTCCGGGCCACGATGCAGTCGACCCATCGCGCCAGGTTGCGAGCTACGTCCTTGACGGGCTCGCGCTCGCCGATCGGCCCGATGGTGGCGACGCTGCCGCCGCCGAGGTGCGAGATGGCGACCTCGAAGGTGAGCCTGGTGCGAAGGGAGGGTTTCTCGAAGAGAAGCGCCAACTGGCGTCCACGCAGCGAGTCCGAGTAGCGAGCCGGATTGGCCTTTACGTCGTGCGTGAGGTCGAGCAGGTGGCGGAGTTCCGGGCCGGTGAGGTCCTGGTCGCGGCGCAGGTGGCCGGCGGTCACGGGGACCACCGGAGGCGGCGACGGCAGAGGCTTACGGGCGGAGTTTGGCAAGGTTTAGCGGGGCTCGGCTGTATTTTTATTCAGTACTCTGAATAATTACACAGGGCGGCGGGATGTCGCAACCGGCGCTGGGCACGGATGTGGTATTCCTAATGAACCGGTCCGACCATGACCCTCGATGCCGCCGCCGCGTCCGCGCTCAGCCGAAAGGTGTCGTGGCGCATCCTGCCGCTGGCGATCGTGATGTATCTGGCGGCGTTTCTCGACCGCGCCAACGTCGGCTTCGCCAAGCTGCGAATGAAGGACGACCTGGGGTTTTCCGAGGAGGTCTTCGGGATCGGCATTGGCGTGTTCTTCATCGGCTATCTGATCCTCGAGATCCCGGGAGCGCTGCTGGTGGAACGATGGAGCGCGCGCAAGTGGTTCGCGCGGATTCTGTTCACGTGGGGGCTGATTTCGGCGTGCACCGCGTTTGTCGAAACGCCGCGGGAGTTCTACACCGTGCGGTTCCTACTCGGCGTGGCCGAAGCGGGATTCTTCCCGGGCATCGTGGTGTACTTCACGCACTGGTTTCCAATGCGGGAGCGGGCGCGGGCGATGTCGGGGTTCATCGTGGCGGTGCCGCTCAGCCTGGCGTTGGGGGCGCCACTGTCGGGTCTGCTGCTGGACGTGACCTGGCTGGGCTGGAAGGGCTGGCAATGGCTGTTCGTCGCGGAGGGGTTGCCCGCGGCGGCGCTGGGCATCGCGGTCCTGTTCCTTTTGACGGACCGGCCACGCGACGCGAAGTGGTTGACGCCGGCCGAGCGGGACTACCTCGAGGAGAAGCTGGCGGCCGAGGCGCGGGCGAAGGAATCGGCGAAGCGGTTCACGATCGGCGAGGCGCTGCGGTCCCGGAACGTGCGGCTGCTGGCGCTGGGTATCTTCGCGACCAACACGGGGGGCTACGCGCTGTCGTTCTGGATGCCGACGACGGTGAAGAGCCTGTCGGGCGGATCGGACGCGTCGGCGTTGATGTACAGCGGGATCTTCTATTTCTGCGGACTGGCGGGCGTGCTGTATTCGGGTTTCGCGGCGGATCGAACGGGGAACCGTAAGTGGACCTGCATCGCGGGGCAAGTTTCGACGGGGGTGTTTCTGGCGATGAGCGCGATCCCCGGCCAGCCGTTCTGGCTGGTGATGGCGTGGCTGCTGCTGACGGGGCTGGTGGCGCATTCGTGGCCGCCTCCGTTCTGGGCGCTGCCCACGGCGACGCTCACCGAGTCGGCGGCGGCGGCGAGCATCGGCTTCATCAATATTTTCGCCAATCTGGCGGGATACTTCGGCAACCACATGATCGGCTGGATCCGCGACCACGGCGGGACCGATAGCGCGTGCCTGTTCTTCCTGGCGTCGTGGTATCTGATCGGCGGGGCGATCGTGAGCTTGGTGCGAGTGAATCCCGATCGCGGCTCCGGGGGTTAGTCGCGGTTCCGATGGCCGGTGGCGGATGGCGGGGTCCGGGCGCCATACTCGGGCATTGAGGTGATCCGATGAAGCGTGCGTCGAGAGTGCTGCCGTTGGCGCTGGCTTCCGCGTGTCTGGCGCGGAGCGCGGGAAGCGGCGACTTTTTCGAGTCCAAGGTGCGGCCGGTGCTGGCGGCGCGGTGTTCGCCGTGCCATGGGGACAAGGTGCGGATGGCGGACAAGCAGTTGACGACGCGGGAGGGGATGCACCGGTCCGGGGCGGTGGTGGCTGGCGATCCGGGGGCGAGTCCGCTGATTCGAGCGGTGCGGTATGACGGTAAGGTGAAGATGCCGCCGTCGGGGAAGCTGCCGGCGGGGGAGATCGCGGCGTTGGAGAAGTGGGTCCGGGACGGGGCGGAGTGGCCGGCGGCGGGTCCGGCGGTGGGACGGGCCGCGGCGGCGGGGCACTGGTCGTTGCGTCCGGTGAAGCGGCCGGCGGCGCCCGCGGTGAAGGACGCGGCATGGGCGGGCGGTCCGGTGGACCGGTGGGTGGCCGCCAAGCTCGAGGAGAAGAAGCTGACGCCGGCCGGGGAGGCGGACCGCTATTCCCTGCTCCGGCGGCTGACCATCGATCTGACGGGTCTGCTGCCGGGCGAGGCGGAAGTGGCGCGATTCACCGCGGCGGATTCGCGGGAAACGCTGGAGGCCTCGGTGGACCGGCTGTTGGCGTCGCCGGCGTTCGGCGAGCGTTGGGGTCGGCATTGGCTGGATGTGACCTATTGGGCGGATACGACCGGAGTGGGGCGGCGCATTCCGTTGAAGGAGGCGTGGCGGTATCGCGACTATGTGGTCCGGTCGTTCGCCGAGGACAAGCCGTACGACCAGTTCCTGCGGGAGCAGATCGCGGGGCAGGGGAAGAAAGCCAAGGGCGTGGGCGAAGAGGATGCGATGGCGGCGACGGGCTTTCTGGTGCTGGGTCCATGGGCGTGGTTCGCCTACGACAAGGCGCAAATGCGGCTCGACATCGCCGATCAGCAGGTGGACCTGATCGGGCGGACGGTGATGGGGCTGACGCTCGGCTGCGCGCGGTGCCACGATCACAAGTTCGATCCGGTGACCAACAAGGACTACCACGCGCTGGCCGGGATCTTCGTGAGCACGAAGACGACGTCGCGGTCCAATGGAGAGGGCGGTATCAATATGGTCCGGCTGCCGGAGACGACGGCGCGGGCGCGGGATCACGCGGCCGCGCTGGCCGAATGGGAGAAGCGGTTGGAGCGGATCGAAGCGGACGACAAGGTCTTCAAGAAGGAGCAGGAGGCGGTCCGGAAGCGGATCGACGGATTGAAGGGGGCCTCGCCGGCGGATCCGGCGGCGATCCAGGCGGCGGAGAAAGAGTTGGCCGCGTTGCGGAAGAAGACGGAGTTCGCGGGGGACCGTCAGATCGCGCTCCACGCCAAGTACATGCGGCCGAAGTGGCCGGAGGTCTACGCGGCGGAGGAGATGGAGTTCCCCGAGGACGCGCGGATCGCCTCTCGCGGGGATGCGCATCAGTTAGGGGAGTTCGTGCCGCGCGGCTTCGTGGGCGCGGTGGACACGGGGGAGCCCCCGCCGGAGATCGATCCGCATTCGAGCGGGCGGAAGGAGTTGGCCGAGTGGTTGACCAGCCCCGGCCATCCGTTGACAGCCCGTGTGTACGCGAATCGGGTGTGGCATCATCTATTCGGCCAGGGCATCGTGGCGACGACGGAGAACTTCGGATCGCGGGGGGAGCCGCCGACGCATCCGGAGTTGCTGGACTACCTGGCGGCGCGGCTGGTGGAGCAGGGGTGGTCGACGAAGAAGCTGATCCGCGAGATCGTGCTGAGCCGGGTTTATCGATCGGCGAGCCGGCCGAATGTGGGCAACGAGCGGATCGACGCGGCGAACGCTTTCCTGTGGCGCGCCAACCGGCGGCGGCTGGAGGTGGAGGCGATCCGGGACGCGGTGTTGCAGGTGAGCGGTCAGCTCGACACGGCGCGCGGCGGTCCGACGCTGCCGCTGACGGCGGAGAACGTGCACACGATCGCGCCGTTCTTCCTCGAGGACGATTCCAAGATCGAGCCGCATGTGAAGTTCCGCCGCACGATCTACCAGCCGGTCATGCGGAACAGCCAGATGGAAGACGTGGATATTCTGAACGTGTTCGATTTCAAGGATCCGGATCAGATCGCGGGCGCGCGGCCTTCGACGACGGTTCCGACGCAGATGCTGTATCTGATGAATTCGCCGTTCCTGAAGGAAGCGTCGCGGAAGCTCGCGCAGGCCGCGCGGGATCTGGGGGACGAGGAGCGCGTGTCGCGGATGACGATGGCGGCGCTCGGGCGGCCGGCCTCGCAACGCGATCTGGACCAGGCCCGGCAGTTCGTCTCCGATTTCCAGGGAGACCGGACCGAGGCGTGGGCCCGCTACTATCACGGCATCTTCGCCTCGAGCGAATTCCTGTATCGTAGATAGCGTTCCCCCATTTCCACGACATGACGCATCCTACCGGACCCGCGCCCCAAGACCGGCGCGGATTCCTGCGCTCGGTGGGCGGCGGCTTCGGATCGGTTGCGCTGGCGGCGATGGCCCACGGCGCGGACGATCCGCTGGCGCCGAGGAAGCCCCACTTTCCGCCGAAAGCGAAGCGGGTGATCCTGCTGTGGATGCAGGGCGGACCGTCCCAGATGGATCTGTTCGATTTCAAGCCGAAGCTGAAGAAACAGGCCGGCGAGAAGATCCCGTTCCAGGTGAATTCGGCCAAGGAGCGCTACGAGGATCAGGCGCGGCTGATGCCGCCGGTGGCGGATTTCCAGCAGGTGGGGCAGTGCGGATTGTGGATGTCGAACCTGATGCCGCATCTGGCCAAGAAGGTGGACGAGTTGTGTTGGCTCCGCGCAATGGTGACCGACAGCCCGGCTCACCCCGGCGCGATCCGGCTGTTCCAGACGGGATCGCTGCAGTTCGTGCGGCCCTCGATGGGATCGTGGATCGTGTACGGACTGGGGTCGGAGAACCGCAACCTGCCCGGGTTCGTGGTGATCAGTCCGATGCTGTACGGGGACGACGGGAGTCCGCTGCACTATTCGAACGTGTTCCTGCCGGCGATCTATCAGGGCACCCGGCTGGGAGACGCGCGGACTCCGGTCAAGAATTCGCGGATCGGCTATCTGGGCGATTCGTCGCTGCCGCCGGCGATGCAGCGCCAGCACCTCGACTTCATCCAGGCGCGCAACCGGATGGACCAGGAGGTCTCGGGCGCGGATGCGAATATCGAGGGGCTGATCCAGTCGTACGAACTCGCCTTCCGGATGCAGATGCAGGCTCCAGAGGCGTTCGACGTGATGCGCGAATCGGAGGCGACGCGGGCGTTGTACGGCATCGGCGAGGACGCCACCGACAATTTCGGGCGCAAATGTTTGATGGCGCGGCGGCTGGCGGAAGCCGGAGTCCGCTACGTGCAGGTGACCGACAACGGCTGGGACCATCACGCCAAGATCGGAACCACGTTGCGCAAGAGCGCGGCGGGGATCGACAAGCCGCTGGCGGGACTGCTGACGGATCTGAAGGCGCGCGGGCTGCTCGACGACACGCTGGTGATTTGGACCGGCGAGTTCGGGCGGACGCCGTACGACCAATCGCTGAGCGGCGGCCGTGAGAACGCGGGCCGGGATCACAATCCTTATTGCTGGACGATGTTCCTGGCGGGCGCGGGGGTCAAGCAGGGTTTCATATACGGCGAGACGGACGAGTACGCGTGGAAGGCGGTGGACGGCAAGGTGCATGTCCACGATCTGCACGCGACGATCCTGCACTTGCTGGGGCTGGACCACGAGCGGTTGACGTACCGCTACAGCGGGCGGGATTTCCGGCTGACCGACGTGTACGGGAATGTCGTGAAGCCGATCCTGGCATGAGGTCCGCGCGATGAGAGCAATCCACTGGTTTCCGCTTCTGCTTGCGACGTCCATGCCGTGCCAGGGCTCCGACGCCGATCGCGTGGCGGCGGAGTGGGTCATTCACATGGGCGGAACCGTTACGCCGGCGGGCAGCACGGCGCGGATCGGCGATATCGCGTCGCTGCCGCGCGCCGATTTCGTACTGCGCGCGATCAACCTGACGGAGGCGCTGGTGGGTCCGCTGGAACTGGAACGGATCGGCAAGCTGCCCAAGCTGAAGGAGCTCTACCTTTCGGGCCGCACGTGGCACAACGTTCCGGTGAAGACGACGGCGGAGAGCCTGAAGCAACTCGCCGGATTGGCGAGCCTCGAGCGGTTCATCATCACGCTGCCCGTGCAGGCCGAGATCCCGATCGAGGATATCGCGATCGCGAACATGGCTCCGCTGACGAAGCTGCGCGAACTGCGGCTAGCGCAGACTCGCATCAAAGGGCGGACGCTCGGCGCGTTCCGCGAGATGCGGAGCCTGGACCTGACCAACACGCGGCTCGACGACGAAGGCATGCGGCCGATCGGACAGATGGCGCATCTCGAGAAGCTGTACGCGCACGACGCGCTCATCACCGACGACGGCATGCGCCACGTGAGCGGGCTGACGAATCTGGTGGAGCTGGATCTGTACGCGGCGCGGATCAGCGACGCGAGCATGGTGCACCTGAAAGGGTTGACGAAGCTGCGCAAGCTGAACCTGCTCGGTTCCACCGTGACGGACGCGGGTTTGGATCAGTTGGCGGGGCTGACCGAACTCGAGGAGCTGAACCTCTATCGCACGCGGATCACCAACGCGGGCATCGAGAAGTTGAAGTCGTACCGGCGGCTGCGGAGTCTCGACGTGCGGTACACGGCGGTGAACCGGGGCGGCGTGGACGCGTTGCGGGCGGTGAATCCGGCCGTGAAGATCGAGTTCCTGGACGCGGCGCCGAGTGCATTGCGAACGGCCGCGCCGCCGGCCGCGGGCGCCACGGCGGAAGTGGTCGCGGCGTGGGTGCGGGCGCGCGGCGGCTCGGCCGTGGTCGAACGGGGGCACATCGTGGAGATCTCCCTGGCCGCGACTGCCACTACCGACGCCGATCTGGCGCACTCGAGAGGCTTGTCGCATTTACGGAAACTGGATCTGCGCGGGACGCAGGTGGGCGATCTGGGCTTGAAGAATCTGGCGCTGTCCCCGTGCGCGCTCGGTGAACTCGATCTTTCGAACACCACCGTTTCCGACGCCGGGCTCGAGGCTCTGGCGGCTTGTGGAAGTCTGCGCAAGCTCTCGGCCGGCTACACGCTGATCCAAGGCGCCGGCTTGGCCAAGCTCAACGCGGCGGCGCTTGTCGAACTCGATCTTTCGGGGAACAGCCTCGGTGAGAACGGGCTCGCGGTGCTGGCGCGGTTCGGCAACCTGCGGCGGTTGAAGCTGGGGTACTCGGACATTTCCGATGGAGACCTGGCGGCGCTCGGGGCGATCCCCGGGCTGACGCATCTGGACCTCACCTCCACCGACATTACCGATCGCGGTCTGGAGGCGGTGGCAAAGCTCGAAGGGCTCACCGAGCTGCTGCTGAACTACGGCCGGTTTACCGACAAGGGACTCCAGGCGTTGCGGCCGCTGAGCAAGTTGACGCGGCTGGAACTGGTCCGCACGCGGACATCGGATCGCGCGATGGAGACGCTTGCGGGGCTGACCAATCTGACGCGGCTGAATCTCGACTACACGGCGGTGACGGACAAGGCGCTCGCGCCGCTGGCCAAGCTTCCGGCGCTGACCGATCTCAGCATGGATACCGCCGCCATCACGGACAAGGGCTTGGAGGCGATGAAGGCCTTCCGCCAATTGAGAAGGCTGAATCTTTATCACACGCTGGCCACGGAGGCCGCGGTGGAGTCCCTGAAGAAGGCGCTGCCAGAGTGCAAGATCAACTGGGATCGCGGCTCCAATCTGCCGATCCGGCGCGGGAGTTGACAGGATGAGACCGCTCTTCACGTTGCTGCTCGCCGCGGCGATCTCGCCCGGCGCGGACCCGGCCAAATCCATCGAGGAACTGGGCGGCTCGGTGGAACGGGACGCATCCGGCCGCGCGATCGCCGCGACGCTCGCGTTCGAATGGCACACCGACCTGGACCTGAAGCACGTGCTCGAACTGCGCCACGTGGAGCGGCTGGATTTGTCGCTGTCGCTCATCACCGATAGCGGCATGGAGCGGCTCGCCGCGCTGCCGAAGGTGAAGGAACTGAAGCTGTACGCGGTGGAGCGTATGACGGACGCGGCGCTCACCTACATCGCGGGCTGGAAGCATCTGGAGCGGCTGGACCTGCGCGGCACGGACATCACCGATACGGCTCTGCGCTACATCTCGGGCCTGACGACGCTGCGGTCGCTCGACATCAGCTTCACGCAGGTCACCAACAGCGGCATGGAGCACCTGGGCGGTCTGCGGAATCTCGAGGAGCTGCAGCTCGGCGGCAATCAGCTCACCGGCTCCGGGCTTCATGTATTGAAGCTGCTGCCGAAACTGACGGCGCTGAGTCTGCGCGGCAATCAGAAGCGCAACACGGGAATCTGGACGATCGCGATCACGGACCTGGATCTGGAAGCGATCGCTGCGCTAGGCCAACTGCGGTCGCTGGATCTGCGCGGAATTCGCGTTACCGACCTGAGCGCGTCTCATTTGCGGAAGCTGACGAAACTGGAATCGCTCGACCTGGGCGCGACGCGGATTTCGGGCGCGGGGCTGGAGCAACTGGCGGCGCTGCCGGCGCTCCGGCGGCTGGATCTCTGGAACGCCAAGGGCGTCGACGACAAGGCCGCGGCGGCGCTGGCGTCAATGAAGCAACTCGCGACGCTGGATCTCACGGACACATCGATCGGCGACACGGGGTTGGCCGCGCTGACCGCGATGCCGAATCTGCGCGCGGTGTTTCTGACGGGAACCAAGGTGACCGCGGAGGGCGTGGCGCGATTCCGGGCCTCGCGCGCGGATCGCCGGGTGGAATGGGTGGCGCTGCCATGACGAAACTGATTTGTTCCCTGCTTCTCGCGCTGGGGGCGAACGCCGCGGAAGAGTCCGTCCGGCGGCTCACTCACAGCCAATACAACAACACCGTTCGCGATCTGCTGGGAGATCATACGCGGCCGGCCGATCATTTTCCACCGGAAGACTTCCTGCATGGATTCAAGAATCAGAGCCGGTCGCAGGAGATCTCGCCCGTTCTGGCGGAGGCGTACAACACGGCCGCCGAACGGCTGGCGCGTAGTGCGTTCGGCGGCGGGGAGGATCGCGCGGGGCTGTTGCCCTGCAAGCCCGCGAAGGTGGCCGATCGCGCGTGCGCCTCCGCGTTCGTGCGTGGGTTCGGCATGAAGGCGTTCCGCCGTCCTCTCACGGACGCGGAGACGCAGCGGTACGTGGCACTGGTGCTGAAGGAAGCGGCGCGCGGCGGCCGGTTCGTGCGCGGCGCGCAACTCGCCGTGGAGGCGATACTACAATCTCCGAAGTTCCTGTTCCGCGTGGAGAACGGCGCGTACGAGGCCGCGAGCGATCTGTCCTACTTCCTCTGGGACACGATGCCGGACCGCGAACTATTTGGCGCGGCAGACTCCGGCGAACTGTCCAGCGAGGCGAAGATCCAGGCGCAAGCCGCGCGGCTGCTCGACGATCCGAGGGCGCGGCAGGCGCTGGACGAGTACGTTTCGCAGTGGCTGCGCTTCGATCAGGTGCTGAACACGGTGAAGGATCGCAATCTTTTCCCGCAGTTCAACATCCAACTCGCGGCGGCGATGACGGAGGAGTCGCGCCGTCTGGTGGCCGATCTGGTTTGGGGCGGCAAGGATTTCCTCGATTTTTTCCGCGCCGATTACGCCTTCATCAACTCCGATCTCGCCACGCTGTACGGTCTGCCCGCGCCGGCCACCGAGTTCGGCATGGTGCGCTTTCCGCCCGATTCCGAACGAGGCGGCGTGCTGGGCCAGGCGGCGTTTCTGGCGATGACCAGCAAGCCGGGCGAGACGTCGCCCACCGCGCGCGGCCTCTTCGTGCGCGATCAGTTCCTGTGCCAACAAGTGCCCGATCCGCCGCCGGGCGTGAACAGCACGCTGCCGCCGGTGACCGTGGACAAGCCGAGCACCAACCGGCAACGGCTGCAGGAGCATCTGATCAACGCGGCTTGCGCGTCGTGCCACGTGTTGATGGATCCGATCGGATTCGGGTTCGAACGTTTCGACGCGATCGGGCAGTATCAAAAGAAGCAGGCGGTGATGGTGATGCCACCGGATCGCAAGATGCGGCCCATCCGGCTGGAGTTGGAGATCGATCCGCGCGCGTCGATCAACGGGATTCCGAATTCCGCGTTCGCGTCGCCGAAGGAGTTGGGGCGGATCCTGGCGGACAGTCCGGTGTGCCAGGAGTGCATGGTGAAGCAACTGTTCCGCTACGCGTTCGGCAGGCATGAGACCGCGGAGGACCGGCCGGCGATCGAGGCTGGGCTCGGCGTGTTCCGCAAGTCCGGATTTCGGTGGAAAGACCTGATGGTTCACTACGCCGGTGCATTGGCGATGGGCAAGGGAGGCAACTGAGATGGCGACGAAGAACCGGTCAGCGCGGCGCAATTTTCTGCGCGGAATCGGCTTGGCGGGCGGATTGGTGCGGATCGGGCTGCCGCCGTTGGAAGCGGTGCTGAACTCCGCGGGCACGGCGTACGCCGCGGCTCCCGGCTCCAAGGGCGCGGACACGCCCATCCCCTCGCGCTTCGTTTTTTGGTTCAACGGCAACGGCGTTCCCGAGCGCTACTGGATTCCGGCGGCGACCGGTCCGGAGTACGCGATGACGCCGTGCCTGACGCCGCTGACGCCCTTCCGCGACGATGTCCACGTGCTGAGCGGCCTGGACAATCCGGCGGCGCGGATGCCGGGTCCGGGGAACGACCATCACCGCTCGATGAGCGGGCTGGTCTCCGGCACTTCGTTCACCGGACGAGGCGCGGGCGCTGCGTCCATCGATCAACTGATCGCCGCGCGATTCGGCGGAGACACGCGGTTCCGTTCGCTGCAGATCGGCGTGTGCCAGGAATCGCATGGCGAGAGCATTCAGCGCAACCTCAGTTGGGCCGGCTATGAACGGTCCCTACCGCCGGAGTTGATTCCCCACAACCTGTTCGACCGGATGTTCGGCACGCGCGAAGCCACTTGGATCGAGGGGAAGAAGAGCGTGCTGGACGCGGTCCGCGACGATTTCCGCGACCTGCAAACGACGCTCGGCAAGAACGACAAACGGAGAATCGACGATCATTTGGCGGCGGTGCGCGATCTCGAGCGCTCCATCGCGAGCCTTCCGCCGGACTATCGCAAGGCGAGCGAACCGGGCTTGGGCGGCGACGTGAAGGACTATCCCCGCATCGCGAAGATCCAGTCGGATCTGCTGGTGCACGCGCTGGCCTCGCGGCAAACGCGCGTCGCCAGCTACATGCTCACCAAGTGTCAGAGCCTGGTGCGTCTGCCATGGCTCGGCTACACGACGTTGCGCCACCACGACTACACGCACACCAACGGAGACACTCCGCAAGGTCAGCGCATCATGCGCGACATCTGCCGCTGGCACGTGGAGGAGTTCGCGTATCTGTTGGCGCGGCTGAAGTCGGTTCCGGAAGGCGATGGCACGCTGCTGGATCACACGTGCCTGCTCTACGTGCATGAGCACGCCGAAGCGAATCCACACAAGAACAACGGGCTGCCGGCGATCGTGGCGGGATACCGGAAGAAGCTGAAGACGGGGACGCACACAAAGGCGGCGGGGACGCTGGGCGACCTGTACCTGACGGTGGCGAATGGCATTCTCGGCGCGGGGATCGAGAGTTTTCCGACGGGTCGCAAGGCGGTGGAGGAGCTGGTCCGGGCCTGAGCCGGAGTCTCGTTCGGCGGGTCGTCCACCGAGTTCCGCCATCTCCAATCGGAAGGATGCTCGGGCAAGCCGGGTGCGAATCCGCTCCTGACGCCCTTCCTGGAGACGCTCGAGATTCCGGTGAGCCTGTTCGTGGCGGAGCCGCCGCCGGCGGTCGAGTAAGCGTCGCCCTCGCTTACTGGTTGCGCCGGATGTGCTCCACCATCGCCTGGGTAAAGGCCTCCACGAACGGCCTGCCACCCGTCATCAGGTTCTCGCGAGTCATGTAGTCGTTGTAAATGTCCGGCCGGACTCCGATGTTTTCGATGTAGTGAGCCGTGGGATGGTCATCGGTGACCACCTGCGCCTTCCGCGTCACCAAGGTACGAGTGACTCCCACCCCTGCCTCCGAGTAATGTCCGCCTCCGATGATGCCGGGGCCGCCCGCGCGTCCGCCCCCGCCGTTGGTTCGCCATCCGAAGAGGAGCGCGCGACCAGCGTCCTGCATGATGGCGGAGAAGATGTCAGCCGCCGAGATGGAGAATTCGTCCGTCAGCACCATCATCGGTTTGGTGTAGACGACTTGGGCTGGCAGCAGGTCGAAGTTCCAACCCGTGCAGAACAGGGGCTGCGGACCCGTGAGTCCGCGGTTCTCCTTGTACGCGGTCTCGATTTCGCGGAGCAACCGGTCATAGAAATCGACGACCCATGCATCCAGCCCGGCCGCGCGGGCCCCATCGCGCGCTATTTCCATGACCAGGCGGGCGCTGATGGTGGCGCGATGCTCTTCTCCCGCCGTCTTGAACTGATACGGGATGAAGCGCTGCGCGGCAGCCGACAAGTAACAGCCACCTCCGGGATTGCGCATCACGTCGACGATCAAGCCGTCGGTGTTGGCCTGCATGAACGCGACCTCGGTCTCCAGTTCGCGCAGCGCCGGTGTATTCGCCAGTGTGGTGAAGAAATCCGAAGCCGGACTAAAGCTAGGGATGCGGATGAAGCCGATGCGCAGGCCGCCGGACGCATAGGTTCCCGAGAGCAGGAAGTCAGCCTGCGCCGCGCCTTGGCGCAGCACAAAGCCGGGTGGCGGCGAAAAGACCGGAGTCCGCGAACCAATCCCTAGCACCCACTGTTCGCTTTGCGCCCTCGGGACCGAGAAGTCCGTCATCGCCCGCAGAGTTTGCAGGTGCGCAGGTTCCCCGGCCTGCGTTGCGGGTCCAAGCAGCAGCCGCTGCAAGGTCAGGGAGCCGGGCAGTGGACTCGGCACGGGTCCGATCGTGTCCACGGGGAGTCCGCTCTTGATCCAGGGGATCTCGTACGATTCATCGCCTCCGTTCGCGCGGCGGATCACGACTCTCGCGTTGTCGCCAATCTCGTGCGCGCGTGGATAGGAGGACTGACCCCGCGCCACGATTCGTCCGGCGGCGGTGCGGCGGTTGGAACGCTCGTTGGCGTTGCCGATGAAGCGCCGGAAATCGGTGATCCACTCCTCCGATGTCTTCCCGTCCACCGACACCAGTTCATCGCCAATCTGAAACGGGAATGTGGCGACTGGCAGGAGATTTCGCTGAAGGGAATCGATCAGCACCTTGCCATCGTAGATGTCGGTCGTGAATGGCAGCCGGGCAAAGAACCCGCCACCCCAACCGTAGCCAGAGTGCGTGTCGTCCAAGCGGGCGACGTACTCGAGGGAAATCTCGATGAACTCGAGATCGTCCTTGGAACGCCGGACCCGGTCGATCCACGGTCCGGTGTCCAGGAGATCGAAGTTCCGGGCGCGCACCTTCCACTCGTAGGGACCATAGTGTTTGGCGAACTGCGCGGCCATTGCCTGGAAGTCGAGCACCTTCTGCTGGACGGTCAACTGGGCCGGCGCGAGCGAGCAGGCGACGGCGAAGATGGCGAGAATTCTCGTGATCATGATGCTCCTCCTTACCGGCTCCGCCGGATGTGATCGACGATGGACGCGGTGAACGCGGTTGTGAACGCCCGCCCACCTCCCGTCAGGTTTTCGGCCGTCATCAACTCGACCGGAACGTCGGGCTGCACGCCAATGTTCTCCAGGTAGGCCGTGGCCGGGAGCCCCGGCGCCTGACGGACTTCGCTTCGAACCACCAGCGACTCGGTGACTGTGGCCGCGGACTCGGAGTAGACGGTGGCGGCGAACGGGTGGAAGTGCTGCGCGCCACCGGCGCCGTTGGTCCGCGACCCCACAATCAATCCCCGGCGATTGTCCTGAACCGCGGCGGCGAAGATCTCGGCCGCCGAGCTGGTGAACTCGTCAGTGAGCACGATCAGAGGCTTCGAGTATGCGATCACGCGCCCGGCCGGGTCGGTAAACGGCGGTTTGTCGAGGGACGGATCGATGAAACAGAGTGAAACCGGCCCGGTGCGGCCACGGTTCTCCGAGTAAGCGGTGTCGATCGCGCGGTATTGCGCTTCCAAGGCTGCCACCAATGGCGCTGGAGCGCCGCCATTGCGAAAAAAGGTCCAGATGGAGTACGCGAAAGTGCGTAACTCGAGCGTGGCGCGGACCTCTTGCCCGAGACTCCGGTACCCATTCGGGAAAATGCGCTGCAACAGTTGCTCGGTGTGACACCCGCCACCCCCCGGGTTGCGAGTCAGGTCGATCACAAGGCCATCGGTGATCTGTTCGAGAGCCTGGGTCTCGGCGGTGAACTGGTTGATGGCCGGTACTCCCGCCACTGCCGTTGGCGGTGCGACCGCTGAAAAATTCGGGATGCGGATGAATCCGATGTTCAGACCGCCGGCTTGAAATGTTCCCGACAGAAAGGAGTCCTGGGGCGCGGCGCCGAGGCGCATGGTGAACCCTTGTGGAAGGGCGAAGACCGGCGCGCGCGCTCCCACGCCGAGCACGAAATGCTGTTCGGGAACCTGAAACTTCTGGAACTGGAGATCGCTGTCCGGCCCCGGCTGGGGCGCCGTCAGGTGGAAGAGCCGCGGCCCGGGCGAAGGAACCGGACCGATTTCGGTGACTTCGGTACCGGTCTTGACCCACGGCAGAGTGTATGTCGCGGTCTCTCCGTTCGCGCGGCGCAGGACCACCACCGCCTCCGGGCCCAGTTCGACGGCGCGTGGCAGAAAACTCTGAAAACGCCGGCCGATCCGGCCGGCGGCGAGGCGCCTGCGCGAACTCTCGTTGGACGATGCGGTCAACCTCGCGATCTCGTCCACCAGTTGACCCACCGGCTTCCCATCGATCGAGATCAACTCATCTCCGATCGCGAACGGATACTGGCCGGCGGGAAGCCGGTTACGGTTGATGGAATCGAGCAGGACCTTGCCGTCATAGATGTCGAACAACACTCCGAGATCGGCCAGGAAACTCGACGAGAACTCGAATCGGGTGTGTGAGTCCTTCAGAGCCGCCAGATATTCGCCGCAGATCTCGAGGAACTCCAGATCGCCGCGCGAGGCGCGAATTCGCGCGATCCACGGCGTCACGTCGTACAGGTCATGTTTGACGGTTTCGCGCTTCCATTCATAGGGCGCGTACCATTTGGCGAATAGCGACGTCAGATATTCGAAGTCGAACAGCTTCTGCTCCAGCGGCATTTCCGGCCACGCCGGTTCGGCAGCTACCAGCTTCGGTTCGATCGTAAGCCAACGCCGATCGCTATCGGTGTGCAAGTGGCGTAGGGCCGGTCAACCGTCTCCCGCGCGCGTGCGGGCCGAAACGGAACGGCCACAAATATACGCCAAGGCCACCGGGCGAGCAGGAATGGAACGAAAAACAGTAATAAGGCTGTGACGTGCCCCACCGTCAAACCGCCATTTCACCGCTGAGTGGCGTCCCGGCCGACACCGGACCCTTGCGCGGGACCGGCGTGATCAGACGGGCCACGGCGTCGAAGTCGTTGTCGATCACCTGGACCAGCAGCATCAATTGCCGCAACAAGTCGTCCATCCCGTCGAACGACACCCGCAGTTGACCAGGCTCGATGCGCACGGTCTTTGGCAGCCCGTCGATGGTGATCTCGCCCAAACGCCGGAGCTCCGCCGCCGTCACCGGAACTACGGCACGGCGGCGTTCGCGGCGCGCCTCGTCGATCACCCGCACAACGCGCTCGCGCCGCGCGGTCTCCCACTGATATTCGTGGTGCTCCTGGACCTCGCGCAGCCGCGCCATCAGCAGTCCGCGTCCGATGATCCAACAGCGCCCGCACTGCTCGGCTCCCAGCCGCCGCATCAAATCGGACGCAGCCGTCCGCCGCAGGTCGAACAACCGTTCGACCACGCGGCGGTCGATCCGCTCGGCCTCGATCAATCCGAGCGCCTCGATCATCTCGGGGATCCGTTGCAACCACGAGGGATAGCCATGCATGCATGCGCCGCCTCCTGGCTTCCAGTATGCCACCGGCCGAACTGCCGGAGTGGACATAATGCCTATTATCGGCGTAACTGCCGCGCCACCTTCGCTGGTGAAATCACCGCCGGAGCGATACCCTGAAATCATGAAAGCCATTACCGTTCTCTTGATTCTCGCATCGGCCGCGACGGCGCAAGTCCGCCAGCGCACCGTGCGTTCCGTGGGCGAAGCGGTCGTGAGCGTGCAACCCGATCTGGTCCGCGTATCCGTGGGCGTGGTCACTACGGCGGCCACCGCCGCCGCCGCCGCCGAACAGAACGCCTCGATCTCGGACAAGGTGTTCGCGCAGGTTCGCGCCGTGATCGGTCCGGGAGGGCAACTCCGCACCACCTCCTATTCGCTCGCCACCAACTTCTCTCAACCCACCCCCGGCACGCCGCCGCAAATCGTGGGCTTCACCGTCACCAACACGCTGGAAGCAACGGCCGCCGACCTCACGCTGGCCGGACGCATCATCGACGCCGCCACCGGCGCCGGAGCCAACCGCATTGGCGGGGTGAGCTTCGGCGTCCGCGATACCTCCGAAGCCGAGCGAACCGCGCTGACCCGCGCCGCCACCAGCGCGCGGGATCAGGCCCGCGCGATGGCATCGGGCGTCGGGTTGAGCGTGGGATCCGTGCTGTCGCTCGAAGAGGGCGTGGTCTCCGGTCCTTCCCGCGCGTTGGGCATCGTCGACGCCTCCGCCGCCACTCGCATCGAGCCCGGTTTGATCGAGGTTCGGGCGACCGTCACGCTCGAGGCGGAACTCGGGCAGTAGGCGCGTCTCACCAGATCGGCGCGACGGCTACTTCGCCTCGCGCCGCCCGCTCATTCAACCGGTAGCCGAAACCGGGCTCCCCGCCGAGCTCGATGAAGCCCCGCGCGGGTATGGGTTCGCCCTCGAGCAGCAGTTCCCCGCCCTGGGCGAAGATGTCGACGAACTCCGCCACTGGCGATCCCGGGTTGGACCACACGAAGTGGTACGTCGGCGCGCCCACTCCGTGCGGGATCACCGGAAGTCCGGCCGCCGAAGCCATCGCCGCGATCTTGCGCAGTTCGGAAACGCCGCCCGCGCGGTAGATGTCGGGCTGCAGGATGTCGACCGCCCGCTTCTCGATAAGGTCGCGAAAGCCCCAGCGTGTATACTCGTGCTCGCCGCCCGCGATGAGGACCCCCGCGCGTTCCCGCAGCCGCCGGTAGCCGTCCAGATCGTCGGGCGGCAGCGGCTCCTCCATCCAGTGCACGCGATAGTCGCGCACGCGGCGCAGCAGTTCCAGCGCGTACGGCACGGTGAGCGCCATGTAGCAGTCGAGCATCAGCTTCCCCTCGGGACCGATCCTCTCCCGCGCCGCGCCGATCAACGCCTCGTTCTCCCGCAGACCCTGTTCGCCGCTCGCCGGACCGTGCGGCAGCGCGATCTTCACGTCGCGGAAACCCTCCGCCAGATGCCGGTCCGTCATGTTGCCGGTGACGTACGCGGGCAGGCGATCCTTGGTCCCGCCGCCGAGCAGTTCGTAAACCGGCTTACCCGCCGCCTTGCCCGCCAGATCCCACAACGCGATGTCGATGGCGCTGATCGCCTCGATCGCCAAACCGCGCCGGCCGTACATCACCGACGCGCGGTAGAGTTGCTCCCAAACGAGCTCGATCTCGCGCGCGTCGCGGCCAATCAGGAACGGTCCGAAATGTTCTTCGACGATCGTCCGGACCGCCGCTCCCTTGGCGCCTCCCGCGAAGCCGAGGCCGGTCAGCCCATCTTCGGTCTCGATCTCCACCACCGCGGCCGTCATCCGCCCAAACCACGACGAGCGCCGCGCCTTATAGGCGGCGTACTCCGACATCGGGTTCGCGATCAACGACTGGTTCAACCACGACTCCGACATCGGAGCCGTGTGCACGCGAACGGCGCGAATGCGCATCGAAGCCTACTTCACGGGCTTGCGGATCGAGATCCCGATCTCGCGCAACTGGCGCTCGGGAACCTCCGACGGCGCCTCGCACATCAAATCGGCGCCCTTCGCCGTCTTGGGGAACGGAATCACGTCGCGAATCGAAGTCTCGCCGGCCAGGATCATCACCAGCCGGTCGAGACCGAGCGCGATGCCGCCGTGGGGCGGAGCGCCGTACTCGAGCGCGTCCAGCAGGAATCCGAACCGGCGGCGGGCCTCCTCGTCGGAGAATCCCAGCGCCGCGAACACCTTGGACTGCACGTCGCGCCGGTGGATACGAATCGAACCCGAGCCCAGTTCGACGCCGTTCAACACCACGTCATACGACTTGGCGCGGCATCCCGCGGGATCGTCCGTGAGTTTGCCGAGATGCTCATCGAGCACCGACGTGAACGGGTGATGAGCCGCCATCCAGCGGTTGTCCTCTTCGTCCCATTCGAACATCGGGAAGTCCACCACCCAGAGGAAACGGAAATCCTTCGGGTCGAGCAGCTTGTGCCGGTCGTTGTACTTGGCGCCCACCTGGAGCCGCAACTGGCCGCAGGCCTTGAGCACCGTCTCATCGGGACGGGCGCCGTTTGGCTCCTCGGCGAAGCCGCACAGGAAGAGCAGATCTTCGTCCACCGCCCCCACGCGCTCGCGAACCGCGGCAACCGCTTGCGGGAAGTCGCGCTCGAGCCGCTTCATGTCGTCGAACACGCGCAGCCCACGCGCCTTGCCGGTGTCCTTGATGTCGTCGCGTTCCTTGCGGCTGAGCGCGCCGGTCTTCGGAATGTGGATCGCCACCATTGGAGATCCCGCGGCAACCAGACCCGCGCCTTCGAACAGATCGCTCACGATGTGGAAGGGCGGCAGCCGCAGGTCGGGCTTGTCGATGCCATACGATTTCATCGCCTGGTCGTAGGTGAGCCGCGGCAGCGGAATCGTGAGATCGATGTCGAGGCACTTCAGCACGTTGACCAGCAGCGCTTCGATCGTCTCGTAGACGCGCTCCTGTTGCGGGAACGACATCTCGAGAT
>SYLY01000242.1 GCA_005808475.1 Acidobacteriota bacterium | reverse complement strand
TCGAGCACGTTATCGTACATGACCTGTTCTCCGTACCCTTTCAGGACCTCTCTCCACCTATCAATACCATACCGGAATCCGCCCAGAAGCATGAAGTTCAGCAGACTGTCCCGGTCGTCACGGGCGTGCAACCGCCGGTAAGCTTCCAGGCAAGCTCGATCGTCGTGAAGCAGGACCGGCGTCCACTCGAGCGGCTCGGGATGATCCTGCCTCAACACTTCCGCCGCGTCCTGCTCCCAGAGCCGTTTCACTCGAAACCGCGACGATACGCGGACATCGCCGCCGTCGCCGCGCCAACCCGGCCGGATCTTCGCCGGACTCCGGTTCTCGAACAGCAGCACCAGTGTCGACCGCACAGGGAGCCGGAACTCGTGGTAGAGATCCACGCCATACCAGGCGAGCCGCTCCGGTTCGTCCCCCCGATAGAGCGCCTGCGCCTCGATGTGCTCGATATGGCGGCGTCCGCCTTCCTCGATAAAATAGGCGCCATCCACGTGGCGCGGGTTGCGCAGGATCTCCGGTCCCACGCGTTCCACCCGAATGCGCTCGTCCTCGGGAACATCCGCCGTCAACCGCAAGGCGAAGCGAGTGGTTCGTTCCAGCATCTTGTCCTCTTCCCAAAAGTCCTTGCTCAAACGGGCGAACACGCGGTGCTTTTCGCTGAACGCGTGGTCGAACCGCATGAGGTGGACCCAAGTCCTCTCGAGCGCCTTGATGGTGCGGAAGTGGTTGTTACGGCCATCGGAAGTGCCAGCCTGATTGGGCTCGGGATAGAACTTCAGCAGATTCTGCCCGACGGGATCCAGGCGGCTGCGTGGGATCAGGTTGCCGGCGAACGGCTGCCGTTGGAAGCGCCCTCCCGCCGCGGCCGTCGTGCTCGCCGGATCGTAGACCTGATACGTCGCGCCCAATCGCAACAGCGCGGACAGATCGCCGTTGCGCATGGCGGCCGAGGGCACGGTGTTGACCAACGACTGCGGCACGCCGAACTGATTGCCTTCCCAGTTATAGAACCAGAACGACTTGTTGCGGCCGTCGTACAGCTTCGGCAGGTAAATGGGGCCCGATAGCCAGAATCCATAGCGGTTGTCCTGGTAGACGGGCAGCTTTTGTCCGGCGCGATTCTGGAAGATGTTCGGCGCGTCGAACGCGGAGTTGCGCAGCCACCAGTAGCCCTCTCCGTGCAGTTCGTTGCCGCCGGCCTTGGTGCTGACGTTGACCAGCGATCCAATGGTGTGGCCGACGCTGGCATCGTATGCCGCGGTCTGCACCTTGAACTCACCGACGGCGGTCTGCGGCGGAATGAAGCCGACCCGCGCCGACGTTCCCTGCGCCTGCGTATTGGAAACGCCGTCCAGCGTGAACTCGTTGTTGTAGGTCCCCGCGCCGTCGGTGGCGAACTGCGAGTTCTTGTTGATCGAGAACGAACCCGCCTTGGCCAGCCGCATGTCGGTGGAGTTCATCACGCCGGGCGCCAGTTGCACCAGCGACATCGGCGATCCGCCGAACGACGGAAGCTCCTGCACCCGGCGCTGGTCGATCACTTGGCCCAACGACGACTCGGCGGTGGAAAGCAGCGGCGTCTCGGCCTTGACCTCGACGGATTCGGCGACGTTGCCGACTTCGAGTTCCAGGTTCACCTCGACGGTGTCGCTGACGCGAATTTCGATGTTGTCGCGCACCATCTTCTTGAAGCCCGGGAGTTCGCCCGTGAGGGTGTAGGTTCCGGGCAGAAGGTAAGGCAGGCGGTAGTTACCGGACTCGTTGGTCTTGGCGCTGGCGGAAACACGGGTGGAGGTGTTGGTGGCTCGCACTTCCGCGTTGACGACTAGCGCGCCGGTAGCGTCGGTGACGCGGCCGAGGATGGTGCCGCGGGCTTCCTGGGCTTGGACGATGCCGGTCCCGGCGATCGCGGCCAGAATCAGAGCGCGAATGAGCATGGAGTTCTCCCTGAGTGAGTTGATTCAGGGTACCACGGCGCCAGGCTCGAGCCGCCTTCGGACAGCGGCGCCATCGCCAAACGGGCGAGCGCTCACGCGTCCTTGACGCCGAGCCTTCGCAGGACATCCATCATCAAACACCAGTTTGTGATCCCCGACTGGAACAGGTTCAGGCCAACGAACACGGTGAACAGAAACCACGCCGGGTGGACCCAGTAACCCAAAGCCACGCTGGCGATCACGAAGATCCCGGCGATCAAACGAAGCGAACGTTCGACGTTCATGATGGTTGCACCTCCGCCTCCGGCGCCTTCGGTTCGAACTCCCGCCGCCGGAGCATGTAATAAACCACCGGCACCGTCATCCGCGACAACGCCAGCGATGCGACCTCGCCCGCCATCAACGCGATGGCCAGGCCTTGAAAAATCGGGTCGAACAGGATCACGCTCGACCCCACCACCACCGCCGCCGCGGTCAGCATCATCGGGCGGAATCGCACCGCGCCCGCGTCCACCACCGCCTCTGCCAGCGGCATTCCCTGGGCCAGCCGCAGTTCCACGAAGTCGACCAGGATGATCGAATTCCGCACCACGATCCCCGCTCCGGCGATGAAGCCGATCATCGAGGTCGCCTTGAAGAACGCGTTCAGCATCCCGTGCGCGGGCAGGATGCCCACCAGCGAGAACGGGATCGCGGCCATGATCACCAGCGGCGTCGCCAGCGATTGGAACCATCCGGTAACCAGCAGATAGATCAACACCAACACCGCCGCGAACGCCAACCCCAGATCGCGAAAGACCTCGTAGGTGATGTGCCACTCGCCGTCCCACTTCATGGACGGTTTCGCGTCGCTGGAAGGTTGCGCCGCCGTCCACTGCTCGAGCCGGATGCGAGGCTGGAGCGCCAGGATCGCGTACACCGGACTCTCCATCGCCCCCGCCACGTCGCCGGTCACATACACGACGGGCATGAGATTCTTGTGATAAATGTTACGGTCCTCCATCACTTGCCGCGCCGACGTCAACTCGCGCAGAGCGACCGTTTCCCCGCCCCGTCCGCGAATCCGGATCTCGCGCAACGCGTCGATGCCGGATCTTGACGCGCGGCCCAGCCGCACTTCCACCGGCACGTCCTCCTTCGCCGCGTCGTCATGGAGCAGACCGGCCACTTCGCCCGCCGACGCCATCCGCAGCAATCTCGCGATCTCGCCCGTGCTGGCTCCGTGTAGGGCCGCCTTCGACGCAACGGCCTCGATCCGCCATTTCGGTTGCGGATCCTCGACATACCAGTCGACATCGACCACGACGTCCATCCCCTCCATCTCCTTCTTCACTTTCGCGGCCTCGGCGAGGCGCACTTCCTCGGTGGGCCCGTAGATCTCGGCCACCAGCGTCTGCAACACCGGTGGTCCGGGAGGCACTTCGGCGACCTTGACGTTCGCTCCGTTGGCCCGCGCGATGGGCTGGAGCCGGACGCGCATCGACTTGGCGATCTCGTGGCTCTGCCGCTCGCGGTCATGCTTGGGCAGCAGATTGACTTGAACGTCCGCCATGTTCGGACCCTTGCGGAGATAGTAGTGGCGCACCAGTCCGTTGAAGTTGAACGGAGACGCGACGCCCACGTAGGTCTGCACGTTCACCACTTCCGGTTCGCCGAACGCGGCCTCGGCGAGCAGGCGGGTGACCCGCGCGGTTTCCTCGAGGGTCGTGCCTTCCGGCATGTCCACGATTACCTGAAACTCGCTCT
>SYLY01000241.1 GCA_005808475.1 Acidobacteriota bacterium | reverse complement strand
GCGTGGTGCCGAACTCGTGCATGTGCCGCCGCGCGATCATCGCGAACAGCGCCGGGAACGTCGCGCCCGCCCGCATCTCGCCGCAGGTGTCGCCCGCGCCCGCCAGGATCTCGGCCACGCGGGGCGTCGTCTGCGAGGTCATCTTCTCGACCCCCGTTACGAGTACCATATCGTATATGCCTGCGGCGACCGCGGACCACGCGTGGAAAAACGCGGCGCCGCTCGACGCGCAGGCCGCCTCGAACCGTGTGCAGGGAACGCCGGCGATCCCCACTTCGCCAGCGATGTAGGGCGCCAGATGGTTTTGCCCCACAAAGGAAGGACCGGCGAAATTGCCCAGGTAGAAGGCCTCGATCTCGGACGGGAGCGCGTGTCCATTTTCCAAGCACTTGCGAGTTGCGGCGGCGGCCAGCGAGCGGATATCCTGGCCCGCAAGAGCCCCGAATGGGGTTTTGCCGATCCCCGCGATGGCTACTGGTCTCATGGATGTACCTTAACCCTCCCCGGAAACGTCACTACGTTTGGCCTAATCAAATTCAAGGATAGCGCCGAAATATTGGTTGCACGTTTCCGAAGGCCGCTCGTCAGTCTCTGTAGAGAACGATGCTCGCGGCAGCCGGACAGATCGAGGAGCGAATGAGCGAAGCTATGCAGCCGCTGGCCGCCTCGCGGGAAACCGCCGAGGCGGAATGGCGGGACCGGTTCGTCAACGACAACCTCCGCCGCATCTTCTTGCAGATCTACAGGATGGTCGGCAACACCGCCGACGCCCAGGATCTGACACAGGAAGTGTTCATCAAGGTGTTGCAGCGTTCCGAACAGTTGAAGGAATCCGGAAAGGCCGCCCATTGGCTGTCCCGGATCGCCACCAACACGACGATCGATTTTCTTCGCCGGCACGGGCGGATCGGCTTCACCGAACTGGAGGGGCTGCCCGAACCCGTGCTGAGGTCCCACGACGAGAGCCCGGAAGACCGCGTTCTCCGCTTCGAGCGGAATGACCGGTTGGAGAGGGGTTTGGCGCAGTTGAGCGAACGCGAACGCGTGGCGCTGGTGCTGCGCGATGTCGAGGACCTGCCCGCGGAGGAAGTCGCCCGCCAGATGAATTGCTCCAAGGCCACCGTGCGCTCGCACATCGCGAACGCGCGGGTCAAGTTCCGGCGCTATTTGGAAAGAGTGCACACGTGAACCACCCTGCGAAAACGGATCTTGCCTTGTATTCCGGCTCCGACGCGGGGCTGCTCACGCGGCTGCGAGTGGGGCGCCACCTGAAAAATTGCCCCGGCTGCCAGAAGGAAGTAAACTTGTTCCGCTCCACGCGCGGATCGGCTTTGCGCCAATCCGGCCAGATGCCGGAAGGGCTCGACTGGGATTCGATGGCTCGGGAAATGCGGGCGAACATCCATGTCGGCGTCGCCGCCGCGCGGTGCATCGCCGAAGCGCCCGTGCGGCGCCGGTTCGCATTCGAAGCGCACCGCTTCGCTCCCACCGCCGCCGCGGTCGCCGTGTTCTGCACCGGAGGCTGGCTCGTCTACACCCAGTCGGTCGAAACCGGCCTCAGGACGGCGACGGCGCAGGTTCAGCCTGACGGCCGCGCCGCTAACGAAGTGGTGCTGCACGCCACTGTCGGAGGGGTCGAAATCAGCCGGGCCGGCCGCTCCATGGCTCTGACCTACGCGGGACGGGGAACCGCCGCGACGATCTCGGTGGCCGGCGTAGGCTCGGTCAACGCGCGCTACGTGGACGAAGAGTCGGGCCAGGTGACCATCCACCATGTCTACGCGGAATAGGTTCGCGATTGCGATCGCGGCGGCGGCGCTCCTCGCGGCGCAGGACGGCGGGCGGAGTTCGGTAAAGGTCAACCTGTCCGCCGATTCGCCGGTGTTGTTGCTGTCGGCCGGCTGGGGCGAGTCCCGCACGTCCGAGCGTGGAAGCGCGAGCATCCTCAACCTCAACACCGCGTTGTCGCTGCGAAACTCCAGCAACCGCCGGATCCGCGCGATTTCGTGGATGGTCTCGTCGCAGGAAGTCACGCCCGGCGGACGCGCCTCGGTGACGCGGGCGAGCCTCGACATCGCACCCGGCGAGGCCTTCCCCTTGCGCGTCGATCTGCGGCTGCTGCGTCCGCTCGGCAAGGGTCCGGAACCGGCGGTGGAGATGTCGCTCGACGGAGTGCTCTTCGACGATCTTTCATTCTTCGGCCCCAACCGGCTCGATTCGCGCCGCGTCATGACCGCTTTCGAAATGGAAGCCCAGCGCGACCGCCGCTACCTCCAGCAGGTGCTGCAGGCGTCCGGGCCGGACGGCCTGAAGAAGGAGTGTCTGCAATCGCTGGCGCGCCAGGCCGAACTGCCCAGACTGAATGTGACCCTCGCCCGCTCGGGCCGCTCCACCGCCACCGACCCCGAACGCGAGGTCCGCTGGAGCTTCCTGAACTTCCCGGGCTCGCCCGTGGAACCAGTGGCCGGCATGGCCCGCGTCTCCGGCGGCGAAGCCCGCGCACCCAGACTCGAAGTCCATAACCGGTCCAAGCAGGAAGTCCGCTATCTCGAAGTCGGCTGGATCCTCCAGGACTGGCGCGGCCGCGAGTTCCTCGCCGGCGCGGTGCCCGCCAAGGCGAATCTCGCCCCCGGAGCCAACGCCGAAGTGCTGCAGCGAACCTCGCTCGAGTTCGCCGAACCGGGCGGTGGTCCCATCTCGGTGGAGAGCCTGACCGGCTTCGTCAGCCAAGTGGAATTCGCCGACGGCAAGATCTGGATACCCACCCGCGCCGAACTTGCCGATCCCAAACTGCTCAGGGCTCTGGTCCCTTCCGCCGAAGAGCAGCGCCTTACCGGCATCTACCGCCGCAAGGGCGTGCAGGCGCTGATCGAGGAACTGAAGAAGTTTTAAGCTTCGCTTCATCGCCACGACGCGGTAATGATGCTATAAGGGTGATATGAACCTCACTCGATTGGTATGTTCACTCCTCCTGGGCGGAGCCTTGTTCGCGCAGGAGCCTCAAACCAGCACGCCGCCGAAGACCGGTCCGGCCACCAAGGTCCTGCAGAAGGTCGGCAAGGGGGTCGACGCCGCCGGATCGAAGACCGCGGAAGGCGCCAAGACCGCCGCAGGCAAGACGGCCGGCGCTGGCAAGGTAGTCGGCGGCAAAACCGTCGAAGTCGGGAAGAAGACCACCAACGTTACCGGCGAAGGCCTCAGCGCCGCCGGCGACAAGATGAAGGGCGTGGGCAACCTCGACCTCAACTCCGCTTCCGCCGCCGACCTCGAGAAACTTCCCGGTATCGGCGACGCCTATGCCCAGAAGATCATCGCCGGCCGCCCTTATCGCGCCAAGAACGAACTCGTCGACAAAGGCATCATCCCCGAAGGCGCTTACGCCAAGATCAAGGACAAGGTCATCGCCAAACAGCCGAAATAGGCAGGCGGCATCGAACGCCGGCGGAGCCAAACCCTCCGCCGGTTGCGTCCGCCACGGAATCGTGGTGTGATTTGAACATGGCAAACGCCACATCGAACGTGCGTATTTCCCGCGATGCCGCGGTGGTCCTCGAGCAGCTCACGGCGAGATTGGGCAGGTCCAAGGCCGGAGTCGTGGAACAAGCTCTGCGCGTGTTGGACGAAACGACGTTCGCGGCGGAAGTGCACGACGCCTACCTCCGGCTACGAGCTGACACGGAGGCTTGGCGCGCCTATTCGGACGAGTCCGATTCGTGGGACCGGCTCGCCGGTGATGGCCTGCCAAAGGAAACGTTGGAGGCTCACTGAGCCCCGATGTCGCGGAGCGCCTCCGAGTAGTCATCGGCCGCATGCTCGGCTGACGCCGCCTGCAACGCATTGTCCACCTGCCCCGTCGATCGCGCGCCGATC
Organism: Acidobacteriota bacterium; assembly: GCA_005808475.1. Taxonomy (GTDB): domain Bacteria; phylum Acidobacteriota; class Terriglobia; order Bryobacterales; family Bryobacteraceae; genus SYLY01. Next base: position 8,575 of record SYLY01000241.1, on the reverse strand, counting down.
AGCATCGCATCCACCGCCGGATTACTCAGAACCCACGCCATCGCCAAACGCCACCGCGGGATTCCCCGCTCCGCCGCTTCCTTGCCCAGCCGCTCGGAGATCGCGAAGTTCCGCTCGTTGCAGTAGATATCGGCGTGGCCGGGAATCACGTCGAACCGCGACCCCTTCGGAGCCTCGCCGCCCGGCGCGTACTTACCCATCAGGAACCCCGCCGCCAGCGGACTGTAGGTGATCACGCCGATCCGCTCGGCCGCCGCCAGCGGCAGTAACTCCGCCTCGATGTCGCGCACGCAGAGGTTGTAGTTCGCCTCCACCACCTCGAACGGCCGGCCGTGCCTGGCCGCCGCCCGCAACTGCTCCGCCGAATAGTTACTGCAGCCGCCCGCCCGCGCGCGGCCGCTCGCCACCGCCTCCTTCATCGCGGCGGCCGCCTCCTCCACGGGCGTCGCGGCATCGAACGAGTGGTACAGGTACAGATCCACGCGATCCGTCCGCAGCCGTTCGAGACTCGCGTCGAGCGCCTCGCGGACATGCTCCAACGTAAAGTTCGTGGTGACCTTGGTGAGCAGCACCACCTCGTTCCTCACGCCGCGCGACTCCATCCACTTACCCACGATCTTCTCCGACGAGTGCATCTCGCCGGTCGTCTCCCGGATGTCGTCGACGCCGAGCACACGCCGCCGGTAGTCGCGCGCCTGCCCGCCGCCATACGCCTCCGCCGTATCGATCAGCCGGATGCCGCGCTCGAAGCAGTGATCGAGGATGCGGAACGAGTCCTCTTCCCCGATCTCGCGCCCGAACGTCGCGCCGCCGATCCCGAACCTTCCGGTTCGGATGCCCGACCGCCCGAGCTCCCTCACCGCCGCGCCTTCGCCGGCAGCTTCACCTTGCCGAGATAGATGCTGGTCTTGCCCTCGTGGCTCGAGTAGTAACTGACCCACAGCATGTCGCGATGCCACAACAGCCCCGGATAGCTGGTGTCGCCCCACGTCGGAAACGCGACGAACGGATCGAGGCCGGACGCGGTCATGTCCGCCAGCACGGTCATCGCGAACTTCCGCTCCAAATCGTACTTGCGCGTGCCGGCGATCAACCGCCCGTCCGGCAGTTCGATGAAGTTGGGACCGCCCACGCGCATCCCCGTCTCCTGAAACTTCCAATCGGTATACGGCGCCTTCGCGGTTCCGATCCAGGCGTTGGTGGATCCGTTGGGTCCGCCCTCGCGCCGCACCAGCGCCGTCATCGTCCCGTCTTTCAGCACGCGCACCGTGGTCTCGTTGGGACGCCCCGGCACGGCGAGATCGGCCACCTTCGTCCAGACCACGCCGTCGTCCGAACTGACCAGCTTCAGAGTCCACTCGGCGCCGGTCATCGCGTTGTAGCTCGCTCCCCAAGCCTTGCCGGCATGCCAGACGACGCGCCACAGCCACTCGCCATCGCCGAGCACACGCTGCGTCGCGGTCCATTCGCGGCCGTCGCGGGAGAAGGCGACGCGGGGCTGGCGAGCCAACAGCTTGGGTCCGCCCCGGTACACGGAGCCGCCCGCCACCACCATCAACCGGCCGTTGGCGGTGATGCTGAGCTTGGGATCCCGCAGATCGATCCCCTCTTGGGCCAGCAGCGCGGCGGAATCCCATTTCTCGCCATCGGTGGACACGAGGATGCGGATCCGGCCATCGCCGCCCACATGGCCGTCCGCTTCCCGGAACGAACAGTAGAAGCGATCCTGGAACCGGATCAGATCGGTGAACGCATTGTGGTTGCCCTGGTCCCAGATCCGCTTCGACGTGACCCAGGTATCTTCGGCGTACGCGCCGGCCGCCGCCATCGAGGCGAGTAGGAAAAGCCGCATAAAAATACTCTATCGCCTCAGCCGGCCTTCTTGCTCCACTGGTGGGTGGCGGGATCGAACTGATACGCGGGCGCCTGGGGAGCGTCCGGCGCGCCGGCGCCAGGCAGCGACGCGGCCATCTCGCGCTTGACCCCGGCGAACTCCTCGCGGCCCGCGAGATTGATCCACTCGTTCGGATCCTGGCGCCGGTCGTACAGTTCCTCGCCGCCGCCGCTGTAGCGAATGTAGGCCCATCGTTCGGAGCGCACCGAGTGATTTCCGCGCAGGTAGGTGCTCACCGCGGGCCGGTTCCACTCCCTCTTCGGATCGGCGAGCAGCGGACGCAGCGCGGCGCCATCCACGCCGGCCGGCGAGGGAAGCCCCGCCAAATCGGCCAGCGTCGGATAGACATCGATCAGGCTCACCGTGCGGTCGCAACGCGTGTCTGGCCGCGTGACGCCCGGCGCCGAGATCAGGAACGGCACATGCGTGCTCCGCTGCCACAACGACTGCTTGTGCCAATGCCACTTCTCGCCGAGATGATAGCCATGATCGGACCAGAGGCAAACGACGGTCTCGTCCCGTTGCGGACTCTCCTCGAGAGCCTCGAGAATCCGCCCGAGCATCGCGTCCGAGAATGAGATGCACGCCAGATACGCCTGCACCGCCTTCTTCCAGTTGCCCGTCGCTACCATCAGATCGTGCCGGGACTCCTCGTTCAGCGCGACCGGCCACGCCTCCGGCGGAACGTCGGCGAGATCGTCCTCCTTCACAACCGGCAGCACGATGCTCTCGAGCGGATACATGTCGAAGTACTTCTTCGGCACGAACCACGGGATGTGCGGACGGAACATTCCCGCTCCAATGAACAGGGGCCCCGAGTGCTTCTGGCGCAGCAGACCCGCCGCCCATGACGCGACCTTGTAGTCGGGCATGTCCTCGTCGCGCACCGGAACCGGCGACCAGTCGAAGTTGCGCCATGACACCGAGGGCATCGGCGTGACGGGACGCTTCGGCTCCGGATCGGGCGGGAAGCTGTAGTTGTCGAACCAGCCCTTGGCGCGGCCTTGCGGATTCCAAAAGAAGTAGTCGTCCCACGACTTCGGATCGTTGTAGCCGCGGCCATGATGGAACAGCTTGCCCGCGCCCACCGCGCGATAGCCGTTGTTCCGGAAGTGCTGGGGCAGCGATACGGCGGCCGGCATGGCCAGCCGCCAGGGTTGGTCGTTGCCGTAGACGCCGCTGGTGGATGGCCTGCGGCCGGTCATCACGGCGGTGCGCGACGGATTGCAGATGGGAGCGGCTGTGTGAGCGTCGGTGAACAGGACGCCGCGGCGCGCCAGGCGATCGATGTTCGGCGTCTTCACCTGGGGATGGCCTCCCAGTGCGCCGGTCCAATCGTTCCAGTCGTCGACGGCGAGCATGAGGACGTTCGGCCTGCGCGGCTGCCCACGCAGCAGGGCGGGGGTGGCGGCTGTTCCGAGGAAGGCGCGGCGAGAGAGCATTCTCATACGGTAGCGCGCCGGATGCAAATGTTAAACTGGTGGGATTGTCTCCCCGAGGAGACGGGTAGTTTACCTAATGGATCAAGTTTCCGGCGACAAGTACATGGTTCCGGTGCTGCGTAGCACCTTCCAGATTCTCGGCGAGCTCGCGATCGCGGGCACGCTCAGCCTCAACGATCTCGTGATGAGAACAGGCCTGCCCAAGTCGACGGTCTTTCGCATCCTCCGGAGTCTGCACCAACTCGGGTACGTGCTCCGCAACGAACAACAGCGCACGTATTGGCTCAGCCCCAAGTTCGGCGATCTGTCGCACGCCGGCGCCTGGAGCGAGCCGTTGCGGCGCGCCGCCCGTCCGCACATGCTCAAACTGCGGGACGAATCGGGCGAGACGGTCAACCTCGGCCTGCTCGATCTGGACCGCGTCATGTACATCGAGGTGATCCCGAGCGTGCATCCGCTGCGGCTGTGCGAACGTCCGGGCGGCTGGGACTACGTGCACTCGAGCGCGCTCGGAAAGGCCATGCTGGCCTTCGCGCCTCCCGAGTACGTCGATAGCCTGCTCAAGGACCGCCGGTTGCAGGCGCTAACGCCCAAAACGATCACCGACACCTCGCGCTTTCGGGCGGAACTGGACCAGGTGCGGCACTGCGGTTACGCCCTCGACATGGAGGAGACCACGCTGCTCGGCAACTGCATCGGCGTGCCGATTCTCGATCCCACGGGCGGCGCCGTCGCGGCGATCAGCATTTCCGGCCCCACCTCCCGCTTCGATCCGCGCAACGACGAATTGATCGGCGCTCTGCGGGCGGAAGCGGCGGCGATTTCGGTCAGCTACGGTTACGCCACAGTGGAGGTTTGACATGCGGCGCAGGCTGTTTCTGCAACTCTCGCCCGGCGCTTTGTTCGCGCAAAGCTGGAAAGGCGCCGCCACCATGAAGGCGGGATTCGCCGATACGGACATCACGCCGGAGATCGGAATGGAGCAGCCGGGGGGCTACGGCAAGTCGTTCCACCGCGCGCTGCACGATCCGTGCAAGGCGAGGGCGGCCGTGTTCGACGATGGCCGGGGCAAGGTGGCGCTGGTGGGGCTGGACGCGTTGATCGTGCCCCGCCATCTGGTGTTGGCGGTGCGCCGCGACATCGAGTCGAAGTGCGGCATCCCGGGCGGACGAGTCATGATCGGGGCTTCTCATTCTCATTCCTCCGGACCGCTCGGGATGATTCAACCGGGAGAATTCGACGGCGCGCCGGAGTGGATTCGCAAGCTCGCCTACGAACAGTCGTCGATGGCCGACGCCAAGTATCTGAAGCTCACCCACGAGCGGATCGTGGAAGCCGTGGTCAAGGCGGACGCGGCGCGCTCGGATCTGATGCTCGGCGTGGGTTCGGGCGTGGAGGACAAGGCCGCGTTCAACCGGCGCTTCCGGATGAAGAACGGCCGCACCTTCACGCATCCCGGCCAAGGCAACCTGGATATCGTGAAGGCGGCGGGGCCGATCGATCCGGAAGTGGGCGTGATCGGCGCTTGGGATAGCGGCGGCAAGCTTCGTGGAGTGGTGGTGAACTACGCCTGCCACGCGACCACCAGCCCTGGCGGGATCTCGGCGAACTGGATCTACAACCTCGAGCGCGTGATCCGCGGCGTGTTCGGCGAGCAGGTGGTGGTGGTGTTCCTGCAGGGCGCGAGCGGCGACATCACGCAGGTGGACAATCTGAATCCGCACGTGCAGCCGAACGGCGAGGAGTCGGCGTGGGTCGTGGGAGGGCGCGTGGGCGCCGAAGCCACCAAGGTGTTGTTCTCGATGCACCGGGGCTCGCTCGCGCCGGTGGACGCGGCGATGAAGGTGCTGCGGATTCCGCGCCGCAAGCCGTCATCCGCGCGTTTGAAGGAAGCCATCGACTTGGCGCGCAAGGACCCGGCGAAGGACAACATCGACCGCACCGAGTGGACGTTCGCCAAGGAAACGGTGATGCTCGACTGGATGATCCGCCAGGAGCCGGCCGTCGAGGTCGAAGTCCAGGCGATCCAGGTGGGGCCGTCCGTGTTCGTAAGCAATCCGGCGGAGTACTTCGTGGAGTTCGGGCTCGACATCAAAGCGAAGAGCCGCTTTCCGTTCACGTATCCGGTGGAACTGGCGAACGGCTGCGTTGGTTATGTCCCGACGGAGGAGGCGCTGAGTCCCTCGGGCGGAGGTTATGAGACGCGCCTGACCGCCTATAGCAACTTGGTTCCCACGGCCGGCCGGGATATCGCCAACACGGGGATCGAACTGGCCAACAAGCTGACGCCCGGACCGGTTCCGAAGACGGCGCCGTTCACCGAGCGGCGTCCCGCGTGGTCCTACGGAGACGTTCCCGCGCAGCCCGAAGATTGAAGAACAGGGTCTGCGTGAATGGCGCGCGGGCGGCGGCGGCGTTGCATCGGACTTTAGCCGGACCGAAATCCAGTGAAAACCTCACCTGTTCCCATTCAGATCTTGGACTGTAACGAACGAGTCGAATGTCACGTGAGTGCGATCGGCGCCTGAGTTGGTGTGATTGTGTTGGATCGTCTCGCGTGGGAAGAAACGGATGGTGACGGTGGTGTTGTTGGTCCGTTCGGGGATCTGTCCGGCGAACAAGCTAAGCTACTCGTGGGAATGCCGCTGATGAATCCGGCAGTCAGATTGGTGGGGTCGGTCACGCAGCGGATAACGTGGCGCCCCAACGTGCCGTTGTCGGCGGCGATGTTCACGTCGGCGAAAACCTGCGACCGGTCCGCCGGTGGCGCGGCAATCGCCGACTCGAGCACCTTTTCCAAGTATTCGCTCAGAGTCGCGCCGCGCGAGAACCCGCCCTGTTCCGCGCGGCCAGCCAAATGATCGCGCATGCGGCCAGCCGGTCTCCGGTAAACCCCGCCTGACCGGTTCTGGCCAAGGAGCCGCCCTCTCCCGGGCTCCCGGCCATTCCCATTACGGATTGGCCGGTAAACTCATTCCGAAACATTAGCGACTTTTAGCCAAATTTTATCCAGCTTTGATTCGACGCGTTGCCAGGATACTCGCCCACGGACCCGCGGCCGTTTCAGGAACTCGCCACGCCCGATGCGCCAAAATCGAGGGGCCCGCGGCGGCCGGCCGTAGCTCTGGCTGTCCGGGTTGTCCGGGTTGCCTCCGGCGCCCTCGGAATCGGTAACCCATTCATATCCAGGGACATCCGGGGATTCCCAGCGGCCCGCCAACCCGGACACGCAAAATCGTCCGTGTTTGTCCGGGTTCCCCATCACGGCCGGGCCGGGCCGGCCCGAAGGCTGATACAATGACAAGTCTCTCCGCATGGATCATCTCAAAAGCCTGATTCGCGAAGTGCCCGGCTTCCCCAAGCCCGGCATCAATTTTTACGACATCACCACTCTTCTCAAGGATGCCGGTGGACTCGGCGCCGTCATCCACGGCCTCGAAGCCCATTGCAAGGACGCCGCCTGCGATCTCATCCTCGGCATCGAGGCGCGCGGCTTCTTCTTCGCCCCGCCGGTCGCCTACGCGCTCGGCAAGGGCTTCATACCGGTGCGCAAGCCGAACAAGCTGCCCGCCGCGACCGTCAAGATGGAATACGCGCTCGAGTACGGAACCGACAGCCTCGAGATCCACGCCGATGCGATCCAACCGGGGCAACGCGTGGTCATCGTCGACGACGTACTCGCCACCGGAGGCACGGCCGCCGCCGCGGCCAAGTTGGTCGAGAAACTCGGGGGAACGGTGGCCTCGCTCGCCTTCGTCATCGAGCTCGATTTCCTGAATGGGCGCTCGAAGCTCCCCGGTTACGACGTGTTTTCGCTCCTGCATTACTAACCGGTCCGTGCCTCAACCCCGCAAAGTCTCGGTCCGCGCGTTCGCCAAGCTCAACCTGAGTCTCGCCGTTCTGTACAAACGGCCCGACAGTTACCACGAACTGCGAACCGTATTTCAAACCGTCTCGCTCGCCGATAGACTCGAGATCGAGTTCACGCAGGGCCGGCGGATTGAGATCGAACTGGCCTGCGATACGCCCATCTCCGGCGTCAATTTAGTCACCAAGGCGGCGCAAGCGGTCTTCCGCGTGGGCCGCATCACCGGAACTCTGCGCGTCAAACTCGAAAAACGGATCCCCATCGGCGGCGGACTCGGAGGCGGATCGAGCGACGCCGCCGCGATCCTGCTGGCCCTGCCGGTTCTCGCCGGCAAGACGATCCCAGCGGACCGGCTCCACGAGATCGCCGCTTCGATCGGCAGCGACGTGCCGTTCTTCCTCATGGGGGGCGCGGCCATCGGCGCGGGCCGGGGCGAGGAGCTCTATCCGCTGCCGCCGCTACGGGCCGGCAGCGTGCTGGTGGCGGCCCCGGGGATCGCCGTATCGACCCCCGAAGCCTACGCGGCTCTGCACTGCCCGGCCTTTTCGGAATTGACACCGGGGCGTCTGGCTATTAAAATGAAAGGGTTCCAGTCGCTGGGGAGAAGTTTGTCCGAACCCGGCGGCTGGGAGGATTCGAGCGAGAACAGCTTTGAAGAGGCGGTTTTCGAACGGCATCCGGCGCTGCGGAAGATACATCGCGCGCTGCTGCGCTCGGGGGCGCGTCCGGCGCGAATGAGCGGCAGCGGCTCGGCTTTGTTCGGCGTGTTCCCCTCCCCTGGCGCGCTCGACGCCGCCTGCCAATCCATCCTTTCCACCAATCCCGGAGTATTAGTGAGCAAAGTTCGATTCCTACCACGCGACCGGTATCGCCGGGCTTGGCTGAGCGCCTTGGCCCCGTATGCCGCCCCGCTCGCGTGGCCTCCGGCGGCGCGTTAGTCATGGGAGCTCCCTACCGCGGTTACGACCGGTTGGCCGTCTTCACCGGGAACGCGAATCCCGCGGTTGCCTCCGAAATTTGCCAACACCTCGGAACCAAGCTCGGCGAGGCCGCGGTCCGCACTTTCGCCGACGGCGAGATCCACCTGCAGGTGCAGGAGAACGTGCGCGGCGTCGACGTGTTCATCGTGCAGCCGACCTGCACGCCCGTGGATCGCAATCTGCTCGAGCTGCTCATGATGATCGACGCGCTGAAGCGGGCCTCGGCGGCGCGGATCACGGCCGTGCTGCCATACTACGGCTACGCGCGGCAGGATCGCAAGGACAAGCCGCGCGTACCGATCTCGGCCAAGCTGGTGGCGAAGCTGCTCGAAACGGCGGGAGCCGATCGCGTCCTCGCGCTCGACCTGCACGCCGCGCAGATCCAGGGCTT
>SYLY01000240.1 GCA_005808475.1 Acidobacteriota bacterium | reverse complement strand
GGCGATCAAGACTTCCAAATCATCACGGCTCCGACCTCACTCCAGCAGCGAATGCTGGACCTGCTCGGCGTCACTCTCCGCGCCTGACGCTCCGTTTGTACCCAGTACGGACTCGACTAGCACCCGAAGTGTGCCTTTCGAGTCTATGACTTGCCCATGTGCCGCCCCGAAAACAGGGGGAACTTCGGCCTAGCCACCTGAATCCACCCATAATCGACTGTAACGACCGACGTTGAGACGGGCTCAACGTCCAGGATGAAAGAGCCGCCGCCAGGCGTTATATGTTGCGTAAAGTTACGCCACCTACCGATTCCCCGCCGGCAAATCTTTGGCCGCCTTCGGAGACGCTGAAACGACGTCCGGCAGTCAAGTAGTGAGAGCAGCCTGGAGCCTGGTAGGGCGTCGAGATTCCATCGAAAATCGAGCGTGGGAGTCGCGCCATCCTTGGTGAGCAGTCAGCCGCGGCTAGACTTTGGAAGGTCCGGCGCGACGAAGGGCTGGCTGGAGCCGGGTGACGCCGAGGACGTTCGTTGGCACACGGACGAAGAGCGGTACGATTACACGCCCGGCGGCCTTGCGACGCGGAAGGAGTGATCGCGCAGGCGAATTGATCGTCCGCCGAAGCAGTGGCGAACTACGGGACCCGTCAAGCGTCAAGCCGGTGAGTGAATTTATTGATTTGATGCCGTTCTGGGCACTCAACGGTTGGCCGGGGCGATCGGGCGTACTTCGGTCAGATGCCTTTCCCTCTTCTCCGGTGAGCGCTACGAGGCCGAGGCGGCCCGCTTCGTCATGCGAGTGGCCGAGCCCGGCGCCTACGTGTGTCACGCCGGCGGCCCCTCGAATTTGCCGCGACGAGCGCAAATCGTGACTGCCACGTCGGTAGCCAGAGGCGGGGGTGAAGGTGGCGGTGATCCTCATGGCCGTTCCGATACCGAGTGGCGCGGAGATTCAGGCGGCATTCTCGCTTCTGCAGTGGGCGCTTCGGCCCCCGAGGGCCGGGAGTCGTTCGGAGAAGCGTCACAACGCCCATTTGCCGAATTTAGTTCCGCGGGCGCCGGTATCGCTCGACGATAGCCTTCACGCGGCCGGGCGGTAGCGCCTCCACGGTCCGCCCATTGCCGGTGGTGGTGACCGCCCGCAACATCGAGTTGTAGATCGCCTCTTCCGCCGCCTCGATCGTGGCGAGGAACAGCGCGGACATCGCATCGCCCGACATCGAGGGCGCGCCGCGATGGGTGGTGAAGGCGATGCCGTAGTCGCCGCTGCCGTGGGAGCCGCTCGAACCGGTGCGCGCCAGTCCCCACATCGTGCGCGCGGCGATGCGCTGCAAGCCGCGGTGATCCACCGGCGCGTCGGTGGCCGCCACCAGGATGATGCTTCCATCCCCGTTATCCGCCGGCTGGCGGCGTAATTCGCGGCCTACGGGCGCGCCGCACATGGTCAACTCGCCGCCGAAGTTCGATTGCACCAGCACGCCCACCGTGAATCCGGCGGGGACCTTGCGCGACGCGGTTCCGATCCCGCCCTTCCATCCGAACGCGATGGTCCCCGTGCCCGCGCCCACCGCGCCTTCCTCCACCGGACCCGCGGTGGCGCCGCGAATCGCCGCGAGGACCTCGTCCCGGCCCACGTGCCGCCCGCGAATGTCGTTCAGCGCGCCGTCGTTGGTTTCGGCCACCAGCGGATTGATGGAGCGCACGTTCTCATTACCGGGTAGAGCCAGCATGTAGTCGAGCACGGCGTCCGCGATTCGCGGCACGTTGAGCGTCGACCCGAGCAGGACCGGCGTCTCGATCTCGCCGAGTTCGTTCACCTGCGTCGATCCGGCCAGCTTGCCGAACGCGTTGCCCACGTGGACGGCGCCGCGCACTTTTTCCTGGAACAGGTTGCCGCCGTGCGGCAGAATCGCGGTGACGCCGGTGCGGATGTCAGCGCCGCGGCGCAGCGTCGCATGGCCCACGCGAACGCCTGCGACATCGGTGATGGCATTTGCCGGACCGGGCGGCAGCGTCCAGCAGTCCAGCCCGATGTCGCGCGCCCGCGGCCGCGGCTCCTGGCCGGAGACAACCGCGAGGAGCGATAAACTGGCACTGATGATTCGCTGCATTCCGCTATTCTCCCTCGCGTTGGCCGCGTCCGCCGCGACAATCGAACACTACGCCGGCGGCGGCCCGGACGGCCCCGGCGCGGACCTGCGCCAGATCAAGTTCGTGGAGCCGTTCGGCATCGCGTTCGACAAGGCCGGCAATTCGTATGTGATCGAGTTCAAGGGAAACCGGCTTCTCAAGATCGACAAGAGCGGCAAGACCTCGCTCTTCGCGGGAAACGGAAAGGCCGGCTTTTCCGGTGACGGTGGACCGGCAGGCGCCGCTTCTTTGAACGAGCCGCATGGCGTGGTGATCGCCCGGTCTCAACAGCTCTTCGTGGCCGACACCCACAACAACCGCGTGCGGAAGATCGATCTGGCGTCGGGTACGATCTCCACCGTGGCGGGCAACGGCGAGGCCGGCTATTCGGGCGACGGAGGACCGGCCACGCAAGCGTCGTTCAAAGGGATCTTCGCGATCGACCTGGCGCCGCGTGGGGACAAGCTCTACATCGCCGATCTCAGCAACCGCCGCGTTCGCATGGTGGACCTGCGCTCGGGCATCGTGACGACTATCGCGGGCAACGGCGAGCGCGGCGTTCCGGCCGACGGCGCCGAGGCCGCCAAGAGTCCGCTGGTGGATCCGCGCGCGGTGGCCGCCGATCGCAAGGGCAACGTCTACATCCTGGAGCGGAGCGGCAACGCGTTGCGCGTGGTGGATCCGGCCGGCCGCATCCGCACGCTGATCAAGCCCGGCGATATCCAGCCGGACATGAAGGGTCCCAAGCACCTGTGCGTCGACCGCAAGGGAGACGTCATAATCGCCGACGCGGAGAACCACCTGATCCGCAAGTATGTGGTCTCCACGGGAAAGACCGTCACCGTGGCCGGGACTGGCGCCAAGGGAATGCGCATCGACGCGGCGAATCCGCTCGCCACCGAGCTGAACCGGCCGCACGGTGTGTGGGAGCAGCCCAACGGGACGCTGTACATCACCGACAGCTACAACCACCGCATTCTGCGAATGAAGTGAGCACTACTTCGGCGGCAGGATTTGGTCGATGCCTTCGCGGATTCCGTAGGTGGGGCTCAACTGGCGGTAGTCCTTGCCGCCGCGCGAGTTCCAGTTCCACGCGATTTGGCCATTGCGGACCGTCAGTTCGCACTGAATGCGCTGCTTGCCGGCGAGCCGCGCGCCGTAGGCGTCCGCGTAGCTGAAATCGCCGCTCAGCACGCGGAACGCCGCGATATCGGCGACGGCTCCCACGGTCAAATGTCCGAGCTCTTCGCGATGGATCACTTGCGCCGGTTTCCATGTGGACGCGCGGATCACTTCCTTCAGCGGCATCCCCATCGCCAGGCACTTCGACATGGTGGTCGGCATATCCTGCATGCCCGCGTTGATGCTGCCCGTGTGAAGATCGGTGGAGATGGTGTCGGGGTAGAATCCCTGCCCGATCGCCGGGGCCGCGCTGCGCATGACGAAGCTGCCGCCGCCATGTCCCACGTCGAGGATGACGCCGCGCTTGCGAGCCTCGTGCAGGTACGGATACACCTTGCCGTTCGCGTCGATCCACGGCACCGGGCCGCGATAGACGTGAGTGGAGATGTCGCCAGGACGCAGCCTCTGCGTCACCAGTTGCCAGTAGGGCCGCGACGGCAGGAAGTGGCCGAAGTCGACCATCACCGGGATGGAGGCGCGTTTGCCCGCGTCCACGGCGGAATCCACCGACTTCCAGTCCGGCTGCTGGTAGTGGGCCGATTTCACGCCCACCACGACGTCTTTGTGTTTGCGCGCCAGTTCGGCCACCGCGCGGGCGTCGAAGTCGCTCTGCTCGGTGATATCGGAGATCATGCCGAAGCCGGCGATGTTGATCAGGGCGAGCACGCGGGTCTGCGCACGATCGATGACCGTGTGCCGGAACGTCTCGAAGTTGCGCCATCCCGAACTGCCGGCGTCGACCATCGTGGTGACGCCGGTGCGGAACGAGATGGGATCGGGCGCGACGCTGGAATCGCCGGCCCAGGCGCCCTTGATGCCAGTGGTGTGGAACACGTGGACGTGCAGGTCGATCAGACCGGGCGTGACGTGCAGCCCCTTGGCGTCGAGCACTTCGCGGGCGGTGGAGGGATCGATGCGCGCGGCGATGGCGGAGATCTTGCCGGCGCGTACGGCCACGTCCATCACTCCGTCGATGGCGTTCTTGGGATCGACGACGTGCCCGCCCTGAAGGAGGAGATCGTGTTGTTGCGCGAACAAGGGCGCGCAGGCGAGGAACGCCGCGGCGCGCCTCATGCCTTCACGATCCGTTCCTTGGCCTTGTCCCACATCATGTACTTGCGCTGCCGGTACGACATCGATCCGATTTGGGCCGCCACCACGCCGTAGTAGCCGAGGTCCACCGGGCAGTTCAACTCGGCGCCGCTCCGGATCGCCGCCTGTAGATTGCGGTGATGTAGCAGCGTGTTCTCGGAGCCCTTCTTCTCATAGACGACTTCCTTCACCTCGCTCGCGAAGATCCGCTCGGGCTTGATGATGAAGCCGGTCGGGGTGAAGTGGATGGTGCCTTTGTGACCGCGAATCATGTGGTCGATCGCCGTGGCGTTGCCCATCGACGAGACCAGTTGGACGGTCATGCCCTCCGGATAGTCGAGCAGGAAATTTAGCGTATCGGGCACGTCGCCGATCGCGTCGGGCCAGCAGAACTTGCCGCCGGTTCCGACGCCGCGCTCGGGGAACGTCAGCCCGCACGACTTGATGATGCGCGTCACGCGGTGGATGAATAGATCGCTCGCGATGCCGCTCGAATAGTCCCAGAACCGGCGCCAGTGGAAATAGCGATCCTTGTCGAACGCCCGCTTGGGCGCGCCACCCAGCCAGGTGTTCCATTCGACGCTCGAGGCGGAGGCGTCCGGATCCTCCTTCGTGTACATGTGATCCGGTTCTTTCGAGTTGCGCGAGTAGTCGATCTGCGCCAGCAACACCTTGCCGATGTAGCCTTCCTTGATGTACTGATTCGCCACCTGGTACGACTCGTCGGACATGCCCTGCACGCCGACCTGCATTTTGATGCCGGTCTTCTTCACCGTGGCGACCACCTTCTTGGCCTGTTCCACGTTGAGTGTCATCGGCTTTTCGCAGTAGACGTGCTTGCCCGCCAGCGCCGCGTCGATCGTCATCTGCGCGTGCCAATGCTCGGGCGTCGCGATCAGCACGTAGTCGACGTCCTTGTCGGCCAGCAGCGCGTGGTAGTCCTTGAACAGCTTCGCCGTCGCGCCGGCTTTCTCCTTGGCGAAATCGGCGAATTTCTGGGCCCGCTTGTCGAACAGGTCGCAGAAGGCGACGAGTTCGATGTTGTCGGACTCCTTCATCTTGACCAGATTGCCGAGGTGGCCGGTGGCCATGCCGCCGCAGCCGATGATGCCGACGCGGAGCTTGTTGTTGGCGCCAGCCGTCTGGGCCCAGGAGCGGGCGGTCCAAGCCGCCGCGGTGGCGCCGCCGAGGAAGCCGCGCCGTGAAAACGAGGAAGAGACCATGGGGAAATTGTAAACCGGATAGCGAATCCACCGGAAGCGGCTCCGCATCGTATTAAACTGGAAGGAGAGAGAAAAGACAATGGCTGGAGCCAATACCTTAAAGTTTACCGATGCCGGCTGGGACACGGATGTCCTTGCCGCCGATGTTCCCGTGCTGGTGGATTTCTGGGCCGAATGGTGCGGACCTTGCCGCATGATGGGGCCGACGATCGACGCGGTCGCCGACGAGTACCTGGGCAAAGCCAAGGTCGGCAAGCTCAATGTCGACGAGAATGGCGGCGCGGCCATGCGCTACGGAATTCGCGGGATTCCGTCCCTGCTCGTCTTCAAGGGCGGCAAGGTCGTGGCGCAGAAAGTGGGCGCGGTGGGCAAGACCGATGTCCAGGATCTGCTGAACGCGCACCTGTAATGAGTCCGGGCCGCTAGCCCGATGTTCTCGGTCGTCATCCCCGTCTACAACCACGGACCCTACCTGGCTGAATGCCTGCTGTCCGCGGGCCGGTCGCCGCTCGTCAGCGAGATCCTCGCCGCCGACGACGGCTCGAAAGACGATAGCCGCGCCCGCTTGGCCGCCCTGGTGGGTGGGCTCGGCGGGCGGGTCCGCGATTTGACGCCCGATCCGCCGGTCAACGAGGGCGCTCACGCCAAGCTGAACCGCCTGGTGCGCGCCGCGTCGAACGAGTGGATCGCGGTGCTCAATTCCGACGACGCGTTCGTCACCGGGCGCTTCGAACTGCTCGCGCGTCTGATCCGGCAGGAGCGGTTCGATCTCGCGTTCGGCGACTTGGTGATCCTCGACCAGGCGGGTGTCCGGCTCGGTGTGAAGCGCGGGCCGTTCAGTCCGCAGTACCCATTTCCCGCCTCGTTCGACGTGGAAGCCATGTCGCGAGGAGAAGGGGCGCTCGACTTGCTGGCGAGCCAGAATCTGGCGGCCACCACCAGCAACATGGTGTTCCGGCGCTCGCTGTTCGACAAGGTGGGCGGCTTCGCGCCCTACCGCTACGTGCACGATTGGGACTTTGTCCTCCGCGCGGGTGCGTCGGGAGGCGCGGTCCGGTACGTGCCGCACTTCTTCTCGTGCTACCGCATCCACGCGTCGAACACCATCTCCGAGGACTCGGGCCGGGTGGACGCCGAGGTCAAGGATCTGTTCGCGCGCCTGGATCGCGATTTTCCAGAGACCGCCGCGCGGCCCTCGTTTCGCGCCGCGGTCGAGTCGAACGAATACCTGCGGTCGCGCGCGCATTGCCCGCTGGCGCTGGTGTTGCCCGATACGCCGGAGTCCGCTGCCTACGAGGCGTCGGTTCGCGCCCGGATCGATCCGGTGGAAGTGGTCCGCCGCGTGGAAGACGTGCGCGATGGCGACTACGTGTACGCGCCGGCGGACGTGTCCGCCGCGATGCCGCCCGAGCATTTGGCCGACGTCGTGTTGGGAGCGGCCTATCAGGAAGCGGATTTCTTCCTGGTGGCGGACGGTCTCGCCGAGCCGCCCCAGGTCCAGGCCGCGGACTTGGCGAACCATCTGGTAACCCACCACTCCCGCGCCGGATCGCCGCTTGCCGGGCCGCTGCGAGGCCGCCTGGCGAGGTTCCCTGACGGAGCCAAACAGACGCGCGATCTGTCCGATCTGCTCGGCGCGCCGGCCACCGAGCGGGACGGCGTGATCTCGCTCGGCGGTGCGTCGCTCGAGATTCCGCGCCGCACGCCGCCCCGGCGCGCTTCGATCGTTCATCGCGGCGAACGGCCGGTGGTGTTGGCGATGCCCGCCTTTTTCGCCGTGGGCGGCGTGGAGCGCCAGGTCACCGACATGATGCGGCAATTGAGAGGCGACTACGATTTCGTCGTGGTGTGCAACGAACGGCTCCGCGAGGAACAGGGTTCGCTGCGTCCCGCCGCGGCCGGTCTGGCGGTGGGTTTCCACGAACTCGCCGAACTGGCCCCGCACTCGCTGTTCCTCGACATGCTCGAGCGGCTCCGCGCGATCTACCGCCCGTCGTTGCTGTGGATCGCCAACGGCAGCCCGTGGCTGTGCGACCACGCGATGGAACTGCGAGGCGTCTTCCACGACGCGGCGATCGTCGACCAGCGCTGTTATGACGACCGCTTCGGCTGGATCGAGCGCGCGGGCGAGCCGGTCATCCAGGCGTGCGACCGCTTCGTCGCCGTGAACACCCGCATCCAGCAAGTGTTCACCGGGAAGCTGGCGATGCCGGAGAGCAAGATCGATCTGATCTATTCGCCCGTCGACGCGAGCATCCTCGGCCCGGTGGAGCGAACCGCGGCCGAGAAGGACTCCTGCGCGGCCAAGTGCGGACTGCCTCGCGGCCGCCGCATCCTCGGCTGGGTCGGCCGGCTCACGCAACAGAAGCGGCCGCTCGACTTTCTCGAAATGGTCCGGCGCGCGCGCGAAGAGGGCGACCCGTCGTTGTTCCTCATGGTTGGCGACGGCGAACTCGGCCCGAAGTGTTCCGAGTTCATCGAACGCCAGGGGCTCGACAACGTGGTCCGCATCTCGTACTGTTCGACGTTGTGGGAACTGTACTGCCTGATGTCGGGATTCATCGTCACGTCGGAATACGAGGGGCTCCCAATCGCGATGCTGCAAGCCTTGGCGATGGGCGTTCCCGTGCTGGCCACCGATGTGGGCGACATCGCCTTGGTGGTGGAGCGGCATCGCGCGGGCGTGGTGCTGCCCACGATCGACGATCTGGCCGGCTGCATGGAGCGCTATCGCGCATGGATCGCGGACTTGGACCGCTGGCGCGCCAACGCCCAAGAGTCCGCCGCGGACGTGCGGGCGGCGTTCTCCGCGGAGAAGATCGCGGACGACTACCGGCGCTGTTTCGCCGCCGCCCTGACGCCATATTCCGGAGGACGCGCCTAGCATGTGGTCCGGCGAGATTCGCTTCGCGGTCTGGCAACTGGTGCTGAAGGACTACCGGATTCGCTACCGGAACATGTCGCTCGGCATTTTCTGGTCTCTGCTGAATCCGCTGGTGATGATGACGGTCTACACGTTCGTGCTGACGCGCATCTTCGTCGATCCGCGGCCGGCGTTTCCGGTCTTTCTCATGTGCGGTCTGATCCCGGTGAGCTTCTTCAACTTCGCCTGGATCTCCGGCACCACGTCGTTGATCGACAACGCCGCGTTGATCAAGAAGGTCCCGATTCCGCGCGAGGTAGTGCCGGTGGCGAGCGTGCTATCGAACGCACTGCATCTGTTCATTCAACTGGGACTGCTCATCGTGCTGGCGCTTCTGTTCGGCAAGTACCCGAATCGCTACTGGCTGCTGATCCCGCCGGTTTGGGCGCTTTTCGTATGTTTCCTCTGTGGGATCTCGATGATCACGGCCCCGCTCAACGTCTACGTGCGCGACACGCGATACGTGGTGGAGTCGCTCAACACGGTGATGATCTGGCTGGTGCCCGTGTTCTACTCGTTCGATCGCATTCCGGAGAAGTACCACTACATCTACTACTACAACCCGGTGTCGGCGCTCACGATGGCGATGCGAAACATCGTGCTCGACGAACGCGCTCCAGCTTCCTCTCTCATCGAGAAGTTCGCGATCGTGTCGCTTGCGTCGCCGGTGATCGGATACTTCTTTTTTCAGCGTCTGAAGGGACGCTTCTACAATCACCTATAGAGCGGATGAGCATCGTTCGATTCAGCGGCGTCTCCAAGTTCTTCCACGTCAATCGTGGACCCCGGCTGCTGCGCGAACGCCTTCGCGACGTGTTCCGGGGCGAAGGGCCGGAGCACCGCTTTCACGCCTTGAGCGATATCTCGTTCACGGTGGAGGAGGGCGAAAGCGTCGCGTTCATCGGGCACAATGGCGCGGGCAAATCGACGCTGCTCAGTCTGGTGGCCGGGCTGGGGCCGCCGGACGAAGGCAAGGTGGAAGTCAAGGGGCGCGTGGCGCCGCTGCTCGAACTCGGCTCGGGGTTCCACTTCGATCTCACCGGCGCGGAGAATGTGGTGCTGAACGCGGCGCTGCTCGGCATGACGCGCAAGCGGGCGGCGGAGCTGTTCGACCGCATCGTCGAGTTCTCCGAGATCGGCGCCTTCCTGGACGAGCCGGTGCGAACATACTCGTCGGGCATGCTGATGCGGCTCGCGTTTTCGGTGGCGTTCCATCTGGACGCCGAGATCCTGATCATCGACGAGGTGATCGCGGTGGGCGACAAGGACTTTCAGGCGAAGTGCCTGGCGCGCATCTCGGAGCTGCAGAGCCACGGCCGCACGTTGCTGTTCGTTTCGCACAGCCCGTCGATCGTCACTCAGTTCTGCAAGCGGGCGCTGTGGCTGGATCATGGGAGATTGAAGATGGACGGTCCGGCGGAAGACGTGCTGCGTTCCTATCAAGGCGGCGCCGCTTGACACGGCGCGAGCGGGCCCGCGCGTTGGCGGAGCGGTTTCCGGCGGCGGGCGAAGCGCTGTTGTTCTACGGCGAGATCGCCGAGTTCGACGGAGACCTCGAGGATCTGCGGCGGCTGGTGCGGCGGGTGGGTCCGGCGATGCTGCGGGACGCGGCGGCGCGTGCGACGCCGGAGTCGCTCGATGCCGAACCGGACGGATTCTTCGCGCGCGTGTTGAAGCGCCGGGCGCCGGAACGGGCTCGCGTGGCGGTGACCAATCTGTGTCCGCAATGCGGACATCCCCCGCAGTGCGGCGTGTTGCGCAAGGAAGGCGACGGGCGGCAACTGCACTTGCTGTGCGGCCGGTGCCTGCATGAGTGGGCGTTTCCGCGAGCGCACTGCCCGGCCTGTCCGGAAACAAACGAGGAACGGATCGGCTACTACGTGGCGGAGGGAATGCCGCACCTGCGCACGCGCGTCTGCGACACATGCGGGCGCTACCTGCACGTGATCGACTGCGTGGCCGAACCGGAGGCGATCCCGGATGTCGACGAGATCGCGGCGCTGGCGATGGACGTATGGGCGGTAGAACAAGGTTGGGAGAAGATCTGTCCCAACCTGATCGGGATCTGAACGGAGCGGCGATGCCGGGGCGAGCCATCCCGCCCCGGTGTCTCGCGCCGCTTTACGGCCAGATCGGAGCGGTTGCCGAATCGATCGACAGCAGGAACCGGATCAGCTTCTTCCGCCGGTCCGAATCGTCGAGCAGGTCGATCCCGCCCGTACCCGATGCCCGATGCTCCACGTTGTTCATCACCGCCTCGAGCGAGTCCGCCGAGCCGTTATGGAAGAACGTCCGCGGGAACGCGAACAACGAAAGCAGCGATGCCGGATTGAACCCGTCCGCTCCCAGCGGAGCCGCCGCGTTCGCCCGCACCTCATTCTTCTCCTTGTCGTTGAACGTCCCCACCTTCTTCAACTCTCCGATGAGCTGGGTGTCCTTCAACAGGTCGTTCCCGGGAACTCCCGTATGCGTAATCCGCGACGAGGTCCACTGCGGACCGCCGTGACACTGCTGGCAGTTGCTCGCCCGGAAGATCTGTTCGCCTTAGACCACGTCCGGCTCGTTCTTGTCCACCGGTGAAATCGGAGCCCGGATTCCGCACTTGATGTAGGCCTTGATCGCATCCCACGCGTTGACCCCGCGGACCTTCAGTTGCCGCCGGTTGGCGTTGACCGGAGTGAACGCGGCCACGGGCGCGTCAGGGGCGATCCCGTCGGCGCCGACGATGAGGCCCTGGCCGCCGGAGACGTTGCGGATGTTGAGTTCGAAGTCCTCCTGCTCGTCGAAGATCGACGACCAGTTGAACGACCGCTGCAGGTTCGGATCGGTGAGGTCGTAGTCGGTGTGCTGCGGAATGGTTCTCCTCGGCCCGGCCGCGAAGATCCACACCACGTTGTCGCTGAGCCCGAACGGATGGCACGAGCCGCACGATCCCCAGCCATTGTTCGACATGCGGCCCCGGATCGCCTGTCCACCCGCCGCCGCCGGATCGAACTCTCCCACCGACGTGATGTACAACTCCTTGCCGATATGGATCGCTTCGTCGAGCGAGCCCGTGTCGGGCGCCGCCGCCGACCGGATCGTCGCAATGACGGTCTCCGGATTCCGCGTCAAATCGATCACCGATACGTCGCGCGAAATGTAGTTCATGACGTAGGCGCGCGTGTCGCCCGCGTTGATCGCGATGCCCCGCGGAGCCTTGCCCACCGCCACCTGCAGAGTCCGGCCCGTGTTCGACGGATCGCGGACCACCGTGGGCGCGCCCGTCGTCGGGTCGATGTTCAGCTTCATCACCACGTTGCTCGCCTGGCTCACCACCAGCGCCTGATCGGCGCGGTGCTTGGCCGCGATCGCCCAGGGCTGCGTGAAGAACAAGCGGGGAGTCACCGTCTGATCGGCCACCGCGCGATGAATGTTGATCGTGCGTCCGGTGTCGGCGTCGCGATTCAGGTCGATGACGTTGACCAGAGCCTGCGTGTTGACATCGAACCGGGTAGGCCCGTTCGGCGACGCGCCGGTGTTGGGTACGATCGCGAAACTGCCGCGAATCGCGATCGAGTTGAGCTGGTTCGGATAGGCGCCCGTGGTGAAGCGCAGGCTCTCTTCGGTGATCGCGGCCGGCGGAGCGACCCGCGCGATCGCGTCGCCCGCGGCCTTGAAGCCCGAGTCGATCATTGGACGCAGGACGATCGTCCGCGAGACGGCCTCGCGGCCCACGTCGATGCTGGTCACCAGCGCCGTCTTGCTATCGTCCTCGCCATCCAGCTTGCCCGCGACGGGCACGGCGAGAAACTGCGTGACGTACAAGGTCTCGTCGTCGTCGCCGTCGTTGGTGATGGCGAGTCCACGCGGCTCGAAGCCCACGTTCTCGATCGTCTTGTACGGGGCGTTCGTGTTCGCATCGATGATGGTGATCGAATTCGACCGCGAGTTGGCGACGAACACCTTCCTGCCGTTCGGCGTTACCAATACCGCGTAGGGCTCCGTACCCACGCGAACGTTGGCGATCACGCGTCCGGGATGCACGGCGCCGCGCTGCAGCGCGATCACCGACACCGTGCCCGAGACGGTGTTGGCCACGTAGGCGCGGGTGCCGGTGGGATTCACCGCGACGCCGTTCGGCTCGCTTCCCACGCGGATCTCGCCGATCTTGCGGTTGCGGTCGGCTTGGACGTCAAATACGGTGATGGTGTCGTTGTCGGGATTGGCCGTAACGAGCGCCAATCCATCCGCCGTCAACTCGATCGGACCCGAGGACACGGAGCCGGGAAAGCGCGTGACTCCTTGCGCTCCGGCCCGGTAGTCGCGCGCCAGGAATGCCGCGACCGCCGCCGAAGCGGCCAGAATCGTGGCTGCCCGGCGTGTGCGGGACAGGGTTTTCATTGAATTTCCTCCTCTTGAAAATCGGACCGGGCAGGCCAAATGAGCCGGCCGCGGCCAGGATTAGATTATCAGTGGGAAGGGGTCCGCGGGCTGTCCGGTTGGTGTGAAAGATTTGTAAATTGAATAAGAGGCGCCGCCTCCATGCGCTTCAACTGGCCGCACGCGGCATGGATATCCAGCCCGCGCGGCCTGCGTACGAAGCACGGCATCGCGGCGGCCACGATCGATTGGAACGAGGCGGTCCGCTCCGCCGCGGGCGTCTCGTAGGGAATGCCTGGCCCCGGATTCAGCGCGATCAGATTCACCTTGGCGTTCACTCGCGAAAGCAGCGTCACTACCCGCCGCGCGTCCGCGTCCGCGTCGTTGACGCCGCCGAGCAGTACATACTCGAAGGTGAGCTTCTCCCACGGCCGCAGCGGATACACCCGGCATGCCTCGATCAGATCCTTCAGGTGATACTTGCGCGTCAGCGGCATCACTTCGCGGCGCTGCTCCTCGCTCGACGCGTTGAGCGAAATCGCCAGTTTCGGGCGGACCGGCTCCGCTCCCAACTCGGCGATCCGCGGGATGATCCCCGAGGTCGACACCGTGATCCGCCGCTCGGACATGCCCAGGCCCGCCACCAGCAGCCGCGTGGCGCGCACCACGTTCGGCAGATTCAGCAACGGCTCGCCCTGGCCCATCATCACCACGTTGAGCTGCCGGCCGGCCGGATCCAGCCCGTGCAGCCGCGCGAGCAGCATCACCTGGCCCACGATCTCACCCGCCGTCAGGCTGCGTTCCAAGCCCATCTGGGCGGTGAGGCAGAAGCGGCAGTCGACCGGACAGCCCACCTGCGACGAGATGCAGATCGTGTCGCGATTCTCCTCCGGCATGAACACCGTTTCCACCGTGCGGCCGTCGCCAAGCCCCAGCAGATAGCGGTGCGTTCCATCGCCGGATACGTACACGGTGCTGACTTCAGGCAGTCCGAACGCGATCCGCGCGGCCAGATCCGTTCGCAGCGCCTTGGGCAGCGCGGTGAGATCGTCCCAACCGGATGCCCGCCCGGCGTACACCGCGCCGTGGATCTGCCGCGCGCGAAACGCGGGTTCGCCCGATGGCAGAAGGGCGTGGATCGCTGCCAGGTCCAGCCCCACAAGCGTCTCGGGAGGCGTCCGCGTTCGCCCGCTCAGGCTTTGCTTCCCAGGATTTCGCGGACGCGATCGGCGATCACGATCTCCTCGCCCGGCTTCAAGTTATACGGAAAGATCCCCAGCCCCTTCCAGGGCGGATTGAAGGAACGCATGTCGCTCGCCTCGATGGATGGAGTACCCGCCCGGAGCCGCTCCACCATTTGCGTCAGCGAAACGCCGAACTTGGCCTCGTCCCACTGCACCGACAGCCGCGGCGAGTGCGAAAAATCGTTGTTCGGGATGAACTCGGTGAACACCGTGGGCGCGCCTTTCAATCGCGCCGCCGCGCGGCCGAGCATCGCGTGCCACTCTTTCCGCTCCGCGTCGTGGTCCTTGGCCAGGAAGATCTCGAGCGCGGTGAGCAGCCCGACGATCTCCTCCTTGCCCACCTTGGAGATCCGCGCGAAGTAGTTGTTCGGCGACGCGTTGGCGTACGCCTTCGTGATCCACTCCTTCTTGCCCAGGAGCAGTCCGCTCGACTGCGGTCCGCGCAGATTCTTGCCTCCGGAGAAGGCCACCATGTCCACGCCCATCTTGACGAACTTGGAGAGGTTGCTCGCCGGCGGAACCTCGGCCGCCGCGTCCAGGATCACCGGCAATCCCGCCGCGTGCGCGATCGCGACTACTTCGTCGAGCTCCACTTTGTGCCCCAGCACGTGGTGGCTCGCCACGAACGCGACGGCGGCGGTGGTCGGGCCGATCGCCTTCTTCAGCTCGTCCGCCGTGACCACATCCACCAGTTTGACGCCCACCATCCGGAACGCGTGATCGTACATGTTGCGATGACGCTTCTGAATGACGATCTCGCTCTTCATGCCCGTGAGATCGGGCAGCCGCGTCATCTTCGACTTGTCGGCCCCGGCGGTGACCGCGCAGGTCGAAAGGCAGAGCGCGCAGGATGCGCCGTTGGTGACGAACGCGGCCTCGGCTCCGGTCAACTCCGCGATGCGCGCACCGGCCTTCCCCTGGAGTTCGTGAATCGCGACGAAGTTGCGCGACGCCTCTTCCATTGCCCGCAGCACGCGCGCGTCCATCAGCGTTCCGCTCAACGTGGTGATGGTGCCCACGGCGTTGATGAAGGTGCGCACTCCAAGCCGCTGATAGATGGGCGCGGTGGCGAATGCCTTGGCGGCGGGGGCGGCCATCGCGGGGACGGCGGCGGAGGAAGCGAGCACGGCGCGGCGGGAGATTCGTTTCGGCATCGTGGAGCCAGTATACCCGGAGCCGCGCCGCGAGGGAGAGGCGCGCCCGGTGTTTGCACTGCGCGGCCTCGCCACGGTCCTAAAACAGAAAGGGGTGAGGACGTTGGAAACGCCCCCACCCCTCAGTGTTTCGATCCCGCCGCTTCGGCCTAGCTGCAGCCGCTAGTGCCGCCGCAGTTCTCGCACTTGTAGCACGACCCGTTCTGCGTCATGATGCCCCCGCATTCCGAGCAGATGGGAGCGTCCGCCGTCGCCACCGCGAACGCCAGCTTCTGTTGCGGCTCCTCTTCCGTCGGACGCAGTTCCTTCGACTCGCCCGCTTCCGTCACCGCGTACTCCGGACCCAGGAACTTCGCGCCCATCCAGCGGAAGATGTAGTCCATGATCGACTTCGCGTACGGAATCGTCTGGTTGCCCGTCCACCCGCTCGGCTCGAACCGCACGTGCGAGAACTTGTCCACGTAGAACTTCAGCGGAACGCCATACTGCAGACCGTAGCTGATCGCCGTGGCGAAGCTGTCCATCAGACCCGAGATCGTCGAGCCTTCCTTCGCCATGCTGATGAAGATCTCGCCCGGCGCGCCGTCGTCGAACAGGCCCACCGTGATGTAGCCTTCGTGGCCCGCGATCGAGAACTTGTGGGTGATCGCCTTCCGCTCGTCCGGCATCTTGCGCCGCACCGGCCGGTACACGATCTTTTCCTGCACCTGCACGATCGTGGTGGGAACGGCGGCGGCGCTCTTCTTCTCGCTCTTGCCCGTGCCCGAACTCAGCGGCTGCACGCGTTTGGAGTTGTCGCGATAGATCGCCACCGCTTTCAAACCCAGCCGCCACGCCTCCATGTAGGCGTCCATGATCTGCTCGGCCGAGGACTCCTCCGGCATGTTGATCGTCTTCGAAATCGCGCCGGAAATGAACGGCTGCGTCGCCGCCATCATGCGCACGTGGCCCATATAGTGGATCGAGCGGTGGCCGTTTTGCGGACGGAAGCTGCAGTCGAAAACGCACAGGTGCTGGTCCTTGATGAACGGCGCGCCTTCGATGGTGCCGGTGGAATCGATGTGGGTGACGATCTTGTCGACCTGCTCCGGCGAGTAGCCCAGTTTGATCAGCGCCTGTGGAACGGTGTTGTTGACGATCTTGATCACGCCGCCGCCGACCAGCTTCTTGTACTTCACCAACGCCAGTTCGGGCTCAACGCCAGTGGTG
>SYLY01000239.1 GCA_005808475.1 Acidobacteriota bacterium | reverse complement strand
GTTGCGGTCCACGTCGGTGCACATGGTGAGTTCGGACTCTTCCTTGAGCGATCCGAGCAACTCGCGCACGTTGTCGGCGTCGCGCAGTGGATCGCCGGTGCGGCGCGCGGTGCCCGCGATCGGGCAGGTCTCGATGCGGCGGCCTTCCACGCGCACGAACATCTCCGGAGAGGCGCCGATCAGCGCCTCGTCTCCGAACTGCAGAAAGAACTCGTAGGGGCTCGGCGACGCTCTCTGCACGCGGCCGAACAGGGCGGACGGGCTGTCCGAATACGGCGCGGAGAATGTCTGCCGCAGCACGACTTCGTAGTAGTCGCCGCGCTTCATCCCCTCGCGGACCTTTTCCACCTTCGCCATGTACTCTTCGGGGGAATGGTCGGACACGATCTCGCCCGCGGGCATCGGAACGGGCGGACGAATGGCGGGTCCATCGCTCGAAAGCCCGTTCGTGGAGACGCCATCCATCTCGAACTCATAGCGGTAGCGTTCGATGGTCTCTTTCTTGCGATCCATGTACTGGATGTCGTCGCAGAGAAAGAGGTGGAGATCCTTGGCGCCGTCGCGCGGCAGTTCCAACGCGATCGGGTCGAACTGGAACAGCAGGTCGTAGCCGAACGCGCCCACCAGCGCCAGCTTGTTGTCGTCCGGGTTGCCGAACTCCCGGATCAGCGCCCGCAGAATCGAGAACGCGGAGGGTTGCCGGCTGCGCTCCTCCTCGGGAAACAGCGCAGGCAGAGGCTTCAACCGCCCCTTCGACGAGCCGTCCGGCGCCGCTTCGAACGACTCCCAATGGGGATGATCCGCCAGCACCCGGTGCATCATCCGGCAGATCGCCGAACCTCGCGCGTTGAGGGGGTGCAACTCGAGGTCCCGCCCCCGCCCCACGATCTCGACAGGCGGCCGCACGGAGGCGATGTCCCAGCGCGAATAGCGCCCCGGATATTCGTAGCCGGAGGACAAATAAAACCCGCGCCGCCGGTCGAGCGTCTCGAGAAGGCGCCCGAAACCCTTCTTGTAGGGAACGCTCGAGGCGGTCCTCGTCACCGCGATCCCGTGGGGGGTGACGTATTGCAAAAGCCGCATGGAGATTGACCGGCCGAAGCCTGTGGAAGCCTTCAGAATAGCATGTTGACAAAAGGCGAATAAAAGGCGAACATCGATCCATGGCGGAGCGGCTGGTTGGGATCGCGCGGTTGGCGGCAACGGGCGCCTCGCTGGACTCCAAGCGCGAAGTGGAGTACCGCCAACTTCCCACCTTCAAGCTGCTGAACCGGTGCACGTCGCCCGATATGCCGTTCGACTGGACCATCAACCCTTACCGGGGATGCGAGATCGGCTGCAAATACTGCTACGCGCGCTACACCCACGAATTCATGGAGCGCCGCGAGCCCGATGCGTTCGAACGCGAGATCTTCGCCAAACAGTGGAATCGCGCCGATTTCCTGAAGGACCTGCGCCGCATCGAGCCAGGTTCGCGCATCGCCATCGGAACGGCCACCGACCCGTACCAGCCGGCCGAGCGCCGCTACGGTGTGACGCGATCGATCCTCGAAGTGTTCGCCGAACGGTCTGGCTATCGGGTGGGCATCACCACCAAGAGCGATTTCGTGACCCGCGACATCGACGTACTTCGCGCCGCATCGCGAGGCAACCGGGTTTCCGTGCACCTGACGATTACCACCGTGGACGCCGCGCTGGCCCGCAAGTTGGAACCGCGCGCGCCCCGGCCCGATTTGCGCCTGGCGGCGGTGAAGCGGCTGTCGGAGGCGGGCATCGACGTGGGCGTGTTCGCGAGCCCGGTCCTGCCCCTGATCACCGATAGCGACGCGCAACTCGAGGCGCTGTTCGCGGCGGCGCGGGATGCCGGCGCGCGGTTCGTGGTGGCGAATCCAGTGTTCCTGATGCCCTGCGCGTTGCGCGTGTTCCTGCCGTTTCTGGAAACCGAATTCCCTCGCCTGGCCACGCGGTATCGCGACCGGTTCACCAAACAGCCCTACCTGCGCGGCGATTACGCGGAACGCCTACGGGGCCGGATCGCGCGGCTTCGCGAGCGGTTCGGAATGGCGAGCCGTTCGGAGTCTCGCGACGACGCGCCGTGGCCGGAGACGGCGCAACTCTCGCTGTTCTGATTACTCGAAAGCGAGCATGAGGCGGCGGTAGAACTCCATCGCCTGTTCCACCTGCGCGCACTCCACCCATTCGACCGCCCCATGGGCCTGGTCGATGGACCCCGGTCCCAGCAGAATCGACGGGATCCGGCGCGCCGAAAACGCGCTGGCGTCGCTGCCGTAGGGCACGCCGGAGGCTTCTGGATCGAGCCCCATCGATCCCAGCACCTGGCTCGCCGCCACCGCCAAGGGCGCGTCCGGCGCGGTTTCCAGCGGCTGCGTCACCAGCATCGGAGCATTCATGGTGGCGCCGATGCCGAGCCCTTCCACCATCGCGCGGTACTCCTCGAACACGCCCTCCGGCGTTTCGCCGGGATTGATCCGGCGGTCCAACTCGATCTCGCAGGAATCGGGCACGAAGTTGACTTGAACGCCGCCGCGGATGATGCCGGCGTTCACCGTCGGCGAGCCCACCAGCGGATGCCGGCGCTTCTCGAGTTCCGCCACCGAGCGGTCGATTGCGCCGATCACGCGAGCCATGAGCGAGATCGCGTTGACGCCGAGATGTGGCTTCGAACTGTGGGCCGCGCGGCCGTGCGTGCGGATCTTCCACCGCAGCACGCCCTTGTGCGCGACGACCAGACGGTTGGACGTGGGCTCGGCGACCACGGCCGCGTCCGCCTCCAGGTCCTCGCACAGCTTGATCGCGCCCTTGCCCGAAAACTCCTCGTCGGCGGCGGCCACGATCCAGACCTCGGCGGGCGGAACCACGCCCTCCGCCTTCAACGACGCGGCGGCCTGCATCATCGCGGCGAGGCCGGCCTTGGTGTCGCACGATCCGCGCCCGTACATCAGTCCATTTTCGACGCGCGGATCGAACGGCGGGATCGTCATGCCGTCGATGGAAACGGTGTCCACATGCGCCTCGAAGACGATGCGGCGCGAGGCGGAGCGGCCCGGGAGAACGGCGATCGTATTGGGGCGGCCGGGGGCGAACTCCTGGGTGCGCACTTCGAATCCGCGGGTCCGGAAGAACTCGCCGATCCACGCCCCGATGGCCGCTTCCGGCACGCCGCTTTCATAGGATGGGTTGATGCTGTTCACGCGGATCAATTCCGCCAGGGTTTCGAGGACAGGGCTCACCGTCGTAGGATCGCAGATTCCGCGTTACCGCATCGCGGATTGAAGGAACCGCAACGTCAACGGCAACTCGCGAGCCACCACCGCGAACTCGTGACCTCCCTCGTGCAACTGGAACTCGTGCTCGATCCCCAGTTCTTCCAACCGGCGGCGCAACGACTCGTTCATCGCACGGTCGTAGGCCCGATCGCCCGTCGCGATCCGCGCCTTCTTTCCCCGCAACGCGGCCACCCGGGCCATCGGGTTGTGCGAAGGCCACGACTCCGGCTGGCCGAACACCGGCGGCACGGAGTGGTTCCGCTCCTTCGGGTACGCCGGGTTCGGGAAATCGGCGAGCGAGATCGTTCCGGCCCACGCCGCGAATCGCGAGGGATGCAGCGTGATCAACGCCAATGAGCCGAACCCTCCCATGCTCCATCCCGTTATGGCGCGGCGCTTCGGACCGCGCGACAACCGCAACGGCTTCTCCACCGCGTCCAGCAGGTCGAGCACTCGCGATCGCGCCGGCTCCAACCACCACGACGCCCCACCGTCGGGCATCAGGATCACCGCGCGGCTCGAGGCCAGAGCGGCCCTCGTTTCGGGATTGTCGATCAGGGTGCGCCGGTTGCGCCCGGCCCCGTGCAACAGCACGATGGCCGCCCGGCCGCGCGTTGGCTTCTCTGGCACGAACAGCGCGAACCTGCCCTCCCGCTCGCAATCGAGAAAGCCGCTCCCCAGATCCATGCAGCGCGCCCCGATCAACGCAAGCGCGGCGATCGCGGTCACCGGATCCCCTCGGTCACCGTGCCCGATAACGCTTTCAGGAACTCCGCCAGAAGGCGCTTCTCCTCCTTGGTGAGGTCCAGTTTTCGAATCTCCGGATCCAGATTCGGATTGGCTTCGCCGCCCTTGTCGTAGTGTTCGATCACGTCCTCGATCGTGGCCAGGCTGCCGTCGTGCATGTAGGGGGCGCGGCGGACCACCTCGCGCAACGTCGGCGTCTTGAACTCGCCCTTCTCCGCGCGGCCCGGATCCTTCGAGCGCAGACCCGTATTGTGAAACCGCTCGTCGGTGAAGTTGGGACCAACGTGACACGAAGCGCAGCCAGCCTTGCCGCGGAAGATCTTCAACCCGGCGATCTGTTCCGCGGTCATGGCGGACCGTCCGCCGCGCGCATAGCGATCGTAGGGAGCGTCCCCGGCGAGAATCGTGCGGACGTAGGTGGCCAGGCAACGCGCCATCCCGGCGAGATCCATCGCCGGATAACGCCCGCTGGCGCGCACCCTCTCGAGCGCGCGATCGAGAGGCAAGTCCATCTCCACTTCCGCTTCCACCGGCTTCAACACCTGTTCCTCGAGCGACGCTACGCGGCCGTCCCAGAAGAAACTCTTCCCGTAGGCGCGATTCAGAATGGTAGGCGTGCGGCGCGTTCCCTTGCGATTCGCGAGGCCCACCGCGAGCGGCTTGTTGTCGGTGAACGCGCGATCGGGATCGTGACAAGTGGCGCAGGAGACCGTGCGGTCGCGCGACAGATCCTTGTCGAAGAACAGGCGGCGTCCAATCGCGGCGGTGTCCGCCCGGACCGGATTGTCTTCCGGGGTCGCGATGAAACGGTCCAGGCCGAGCGGAATCGTGAGATCCGCCGCGGCCGCGACGCCGCCGAGGACTAGCGCGGCAAACCGTCGAGCGCCCATATCTCCGAAGAGAGCTTCCCGGCCCCGATCGCCACATATCCGCCCGCCACGCTGAGCGAGGTCACCACCGCGCGCGTCGCGCCGAGATCCACGGTGTCCGGCAGCATCTCGAATCCGCCGGAGTGCGCGGCGATCCACGATGTTCCCACCGCCGCGAGCGCTCGCCACTCTTTGCCTGAGCCGATCGTCGAGACCGCGGTCCCATCCCACAGCTTCACCTGCGCGCCCTCGACGAACGCGACTCGCTTTCCATCCGACGCCAGCGCCTCGAGCGGCGCCGTTCCCCGGTAGAGCGTGCGATCCGGTAGAACGGCCAGTTCGGCGCCGCGCGCCACGACGATTCCCGCCTCGGTATCCACGGCGTCGTAGCCTCGAAACGGCGCGTCCGCCGATTGCGTCAAGGCCTTGACCGCGCCCGTGGCCGCGTCCACCTGGAAGACGCCGCCGCGGCCCTTGCCATCGCTCCCGGAAATCAGCAGAGCGGCCCCGTCTCGCATCCATCGCAGACGCTCCATGTGGGCGAGCTTGGCCGGCAGCGGGCGGTCCGCGCCCGCCGCCACGTCGCGAACGGCTATCGTGCGCGCATCATGCCCGAAGTTGCCGGCTCCACTCGGCGCCAGCCACGCGAGCCGCTTTCCATCCCGCGAAAGCGCTGGACTCCAGCCATCCGCCACGCGGTCCGGCTTCGACGCGAACCGCCCGTTCCACGTCCCCACCAGCACGCCCGCGCCCGCTTGCCGCAACGCGTAGTAGAGAGCGCCATCGCGCGTCATGCCCATCGGCAAAACGCGTCCCAGCCCTTTGCGGACCGGCTCGGGCGATCCGGCCGCGCGGCCATCCTTCACGGCGACCGACCAAAGATCCATGGACCCGGCGCGGTCACTGGCGAAGTAGATCCGTCCACCGGCCGGCGACCACACCGGAAACAGATCTTCCGCCGCGTGTTCCACCAGCTTCCGCTCGCTCGAGCCGTCCGCCGACAGCAGATAGATGTCGCGATCCGAGCCGCCGTCGCGGGCGAAGTTGTCGTAGACGATCCACTTGCCATCGGGCGAGAAGTCCATCTTCTTCGGATAGACCCAGTTCAGCGACTTGAGCACGCGCGCCTCGCCGCCGTCCGCCGGCACGAGCGAGATTTGGCTGATATTGTCTTTTCGAAAAAATAATGTCAAGATCCATTTGCCATCCGGCGACCAGGCCGAAGGCTGCACGAAGCCCGCCTCTTCGCTGCGAAACAGCATCTTCGGCTCGCCGCCCGCGATCGCCACGACGCGCAGATCGTAGAAGCCTTCCTCGTTGAACCAGGCGTAGGCGGCGCGGCGCGAGTCGGGGGAGATGGTGGAAAAGTACGCGAACTCGCCCGGCGTCTTCTTCGCGGTGAGCCGGCGCATCGCTCCCGAAGCCAGATCGCGAACCGCCAGATCCCCCGTTTCCGGATCGACGCAGGAGAGCCACTTGCCGTCTGGCGACGGCGATCCCTGGTGCGTCGCCGCGCCTTCGGTCCACACGGCGCGGGGCGCGGCCAGCACGGCCAGTGCCAACAAAGCCGGGAGCATTCAAGGCCATCTTACACGTTTGCTAGAATCGCGATTGAACCGATGAGAGGCTCCAGCACACGGTGGGTCGCGCTCGCCGCGGCGATATTCGTCGCCGCGCCCTGTCTCGCCGCGAAAAAAAAGAAGAACGAGGACGTCACGCAGACCCTCGAGGTGTTGCCCGATCCGCCGCAGGTGGTGAAAGTCGATACCGCCCGGCTGACGTTCGAGATCTCGCCGCTGTCCGGCAAGGGCCTGCTGTCGGCGCAG
Organism: Acidobacteriota bacterium; assembly: GCA_005808475.1. GTDB lineage: Bacteria > Acidobacteriota > Terriglobia > Bryobacterales > Bryobacteraceae > SYLY01. The sequence goes on along the minus strand of SYLY01000239.1, from coordinate 9,945 downwards.
GTAAAGGAAGCGATCAAGGCGCTGTGGAAGGTGAATCGCGGCGAGCAGATCGTCAAGCTGCGCGCCTTCGTCGCGGGCACCGGCGACATGCGGCGGTTCCAGCAACTGGTGAGCGAGATGTTCTCCGAGAAGCGGATGCCGCTCCCGGTGGTGAGCACCGTGCAGGTGGGCGGACTGCCGCTGGAGGGCGCTTCCGTGGTCATCGAATCGACTTCGCTTTCGAAGAAGCCCGTCAACCCGCATGGACTCGCGTTCATCTCGGGGCAGGCGGCCGAGGCTCCCATCGATCCCGACAAACCGAAGATGCACGTGGCGCCGCTGGCGGTGCAATCGGTGGAAAAGCTCAAGAAGGCTCTGGCGGCCGCCGGATTGAGCGCGGACGATGTGCTGCGCGTCTCCTGCTTTTCGAGTTCGCTCGACGACTACGAGCAGGTCCGCTCGATCGTGGCCAAGGACTTCGGCGGCGCCGCGCTGAACATCGTGCAGATCCAACGCGCGCCCGCCAACGCCGTGGTGGAATGCGAAGCCGTCGCCCGCCTGGGCAAGGCGCCCGCCCAGCCGGTGACTCTGATGAACCCCGATAGCCTGGAGGCATCGAAGAACTACTCGCAGATCGCGCTGGTGAACTCGGCCCGCGTCGTGTTGACCGGAACTCAGATGGGATTCCGCGCTCAGGGCGCCGACATCCGGCTGGCGTTCGAACGGCTGAAGGGCAGCCTGGAACAGAGCGGCGCCAAGATCGACCGCGTGATCATGTCGAGCATCTATCCGCTTACCCGCGCGGTCATGGAGAAGGTCCGCGCCGTCCGCTTCGATTTCTACGACCGCGCCCGTCCCCCCGCCAGCACGATGCTGCCGTTCGAGGGACTTCCCTCCGTCGACGCCACCTTCGCGCTCGACGTGGTGGCGGTGCTGCCCGATTGATCGCGCGGCCCGTCCGCGCGCGAGGAAACAATCATGTCGAAAACTGTCGTCACCTTCGGTGAGATCATGCTGCGCCTGGCCCCTCCGGGCTTCGAGAGATTCCTGCAGTCGCCCCAGTTTCTGGCGACGTTCGGCGGCGGCGAAGCCAACGTCGCGGTCGCGGTGTCCGGATTCGGCGGGCAATCGCGGTACGTCACCGCGCTGCCGCCGAACAACCCGGTGGTGGATGCGTTCATCGGCGAGATGCGGCGCTTCGGCGTCGACGCAAGCCACATCGTCCGCAAAAAGGGCCGTTTCGGCATCTACTTCGTCGAACCCGGCGCGAATCAGCGCGCGTCGAAGGTGGTCTACGACCGCGAAGGATCGTCCATCGCGCTGGCTAAGCCGGGCGACATCGACTGGACGACATGTTTCGAGGGCGCGGGCTGGTTCCACATCACCGGCATCACGCCGGCGCTCAGCCAGTCGGCCGCGGATCTGGCCGTGGAGAGCGTGAGCGCCGCCCGCGCCGCCGGCCTGACGGTTTCGGTGGACCTCAACTACCGCAAGAATCTCTGGAAATACGGCAAGGCGCCGAAGGAGGTGATGCCGGAGATCGTGCGCCACTGCCACTACGTCATCGCCAACGAAGAGGATTGCCAGATGACCCTCGGCATCGAATCGGCGGCCGATGTCCACTCCGGCAAGCTGGAGCATTCGCAATATGAGGCTCTGACGGCGTCGGTGCTGGCCGCCTATCCCAACCTGAAAGGAATCGCGGTGACGTTGCGCGAATCCCACAGCGCGTCGCGCAACGGGTGGTCGGCGTGCTTTCACGACGGATCGGCGTTCCTGCTGAGCAAGCACTACGACATCACGCACATCGTCGACCGCGTGGGCGGCGGCGATTGCTTCGCCGGCGGCTTGATCTTCGGCCTGCTGCATTTGCCCGCGGCGCAAGACGCGCTGGAGTTCGCCGTGGCCGCTTCCTGCCTCAAGCACTCGATCCCCGGGGACTTCAACCGCTTCACCCGCGACGAGGTCGAGGCTCTGGTCAAGGGCGGCGGATCGGGACGGGTCCAGAGGTAGGGCGGCGATGCCCGCGCTCACTCCCAGACTGATCGGATACGTGACCGCGGCGTACGTCGCCGGCGGGCTCGCGCTTTTCGGGCACTGGGCTCTGACGGGCAGCTTCGACCTCACGCAGTTCTATTTCCGGTACATCGGCGCCGCGTTCCTCATCGGCGCGGCGCTGGTCGAGACCGTCCTCTGCCTTTCCGTTCATCGCGGCTTCGGTCCCGGCGAAGCCATGGGGACTGCCTGGCTGCTGCTGGGAATGGGCGGCGCATCGCGAGCGGTGGGCTATTTCAGCCGCCATTTGTTGGCCTACCATCCGGGAATCGCCGGCCTCTCCCCGGACGACGCCAAGCTGCTCGACGATTTCGGAAGAGACCTGGCTGGACCCTTGGCGATGACGATCCAGGCCGTCGCGCTCTGGATCGCGCTAAGGGTTCACGCCAAGCTGGGGCTCGAAAGCAGCTTTACGCCGGCCGACTGGATCCTGCTCGGCGCGGTGAGCGCGTTCGGCCTGTCCCAGGTCGTCCAGCTACCCGGCTGGATCGCCGAGGCCGCTTCGCCTCCGAGCCTTCAGTGGTTGATCGGCTGGTCGATGTATCCGTTGCTCTCGATCCTGCTGGCCGCGGCGATCGCGTTGCGGCGCCGTATCGGGCCGCTCCGTCCCGGTCTGTTCGCGCAGTGCTGGGGCAGCTACACAGCCGGGATTTTGCTCACCGCCCTCGGCATCGCCCTCAACGAATTGATCGCGAGAGAGATCATCCGATGGCCCTGGGACGCGGGCTTCTGGCTGGTCTGGTATCCGGCGGCGGCGGCCTATGCGTGCGCGCCGCTCTACCAGCGAATGGCGATGCGCCGCCTGGAGTGTTGGGAACTGGACGAGTCCGCCCTGGGCGACACCCGGCGTCGAGACTGAGTGGCTACGCCACCTCGGCGGGGCGGGGAGCCGATCCGCGATCGAAGAGCGGATACCTGTCGGCGGTGCGATTAGAGTCAACACCGTTGCCGGCGCCAGGCCGCCGATGATCACCACGGCGCTCCCCGGTTCCCGGCATCCCCTGCCGGCTGTACTCCGAGGCAAAATCTCACAGGATACGCCGGTTTTCATCAGGCGCGCCCGCGTGATACGCTCTTCCCCATGATGCGGACCGCTGTTTGCGCTTTGTTCACAGCCGCGACACTCTTCCCTCAAACCACATCCACCGAAGTCACCGGAACCGTCGCCGACGTGACCGGGGCCGTCGTTCCGGGAGCGAGCGTCGTGCTGCTGCGCGTCGCCACCGGGGTTCGAAGGACCACCGTGACCACGCGTTCCGGCGACTACGCGTTCCCGCTGATCGAGGCCGGCGAGTATGCGGTCACGGTCTCTACCCAAGGTTTCAAGACCAAGGAAACTCGTGGAGTCTTCGTGGAATATCAGCAAAAGGTCCGCGTCGACTTCAAGCTGGACGTTGGCGGCACGACGGAGACGGTCGAGGTCCAAGCCAACGCCATTGCGCTCAAGACCGAGGATGCGTCGGTCGGCGGACTGATCGAGAACCGCCGGGTCGTCGAGTTGCCGCTGAACGGCCGCAACCTCGCCGGACTGGCGGTGCTGGTCCCCGGCGTCCAGTACGGCATCCGCCAAGGCTACGACGGCACGGACGGCTATCCGATCCCCGGCGGGCTGGTGGCGGTGAGCGCCAACGGGCAGCGGGAAGTGAACCAACAGATCACGCTCGACGGCGTCGTGGCCACGGAGGGCCGCGTCAACACGATGGTGTTCAGCCCGTCGATCGACGCCATTGAAGAGTTGAAGGTCCTGACCAGCAGCTATTCGGCCGAGTACGGCCAGAACAACGGCGCGATCGTGCAGGTGTCGATGAAGAGCGGAACCAATCGATTCCGAGGCACGCTCTACGACTTCCTGCGTAACGACATCTTTTCGGCCAAGAACTACTTCCTGAACTTTCAGCTTCCCGCCACCGCGATCCGGACGCCGAAGAGCGTGCTCCGGAGGAACCAGTTCGGATCTTTCGTCAGCGGCCCGTTGTATCTGCCGAAGCTCTACAAGGGCCGCGACCGCACGTTCTGGGCATTCAACTACGAAGGCCGCCGGGAGACCATCGAGAACCCCACGCGGGGCTTCTTCTTCCCCGAGGAGTTCCGCCGCGGCGACTTCTCCCAACTCCTCCAGCCATTGGTGCGGGACGGGCGCGCCGTCCGCAACCCGCAGATCGTTTTCGACCCCGTCACCGGCGAGCCGTTTCGAGACAGCGAAGGCAATATCACTAACATCATCCCGCCCAGCCGCATCAACAAAAACGCCCAGGACTTCATCAACCGCTTCATGCCGCTGCCGACATTCCGCCAGGAAGATCTGCTCGACCAGAACGTCGAGGCCAACGTCGCCAGCCGGATCAGCTCCAACCAGACCTTCGCCCGCATCGACCACAACTTCAGCCAGAACGACAAGGTCTTCGTCCGCATCGCGCACGACCGGGCCCGCCGCACGCAGGGCAACATCAATCCGAACTTCCGCGTGTTCACCGTGGCCCACTCGACAAACCTCGCCGCGCAGCACCTCCACATCTTCTCGCCAAGCGTGATCAACGAGCTTCGCTACGGCTTGAACAAGGCCAACGACGACTTCTTCAATCCGCGCACCAACAGCGATTTCGATCTCGACAGCCTGGGGATCGGGCCGTTCCGCGTGGCTTCGGAGAACAACCGCAAGTTGACCGCGCGCGAGGCGGGGCTGCCGCCCACCGGCATTCTCCCCGGCGATTCCGACGTCGGCAACGGATTCAACTTCAACACCACGCACCAGGTCAACAATAACCTCTCCATCGTTCGCGGCACGCACAATTTCAAGGCCGGGTTCGATTTCCGCCGGTACATACTGAATCGCGCCGCCGCGAATCAGCCGCGCGGATCGGTGGCGTGCTGCCAGGGCGGATACACGTTGGCCGGATGGCTGATGGGCTATCCGAACGGATCGACCACGGCGGAAGGCCTGCCGTTCACCGCGCCGCGCCAGAACCGCTGGAGCGCCTACTTCCTGGACGAGTGGAAAGTGACGCGCAAGCTGACCGCCAACCTGGGCATCCGCTGGGACTTCTTCCAGGTCCCGCTCGACGCCGACGGAGGCTGGCGGGCGCTGAGGCTCGACATCCTGACCAAGGCGTCCGATGGCAACTCCTATCCAACCCTGGTACCCACTCCCGGCCAGAAGAACTGGCCCAGCTACAACACCGACAACCGCTATTTCATGCCGCGGATCGGGCTGGGCTACCGCGCCACGGAGAACTTCGTGGTCCGCGCCGGATTCGGATGGTTCGCCAACGCGCAACAGTTGAACAACTTCACGATCCTGAATCTGCAGCCGCCACGATCGGGGACGTTCAGCTACAACGCCGTCACCGATGTCGCTCAATTGCTGACCTATGAGTACGCCGGCCGCTCGGTTACGGTGCAGACCCGGAGGATCCGGCCCGGCACGCAGGTGATCACGCTCGACAACCTGTTCCCGGGCCAAGGCACCGCGCCGGCGCGCCAGAACCTGACGGTCATGCCGCCCGACAACAAGTCGAGCAATCACGTCCAGTGGAGCCTCGACATCCAGCGGAGCCTGCCCTGGAAGTCGGTGCTGACGGTGGGATACATCGGCAGTAAGACGAGCAATCTCGACAACAACCTGTCGAACTTCAACTCGCCCGATCCGTCGCCGAACACCGATATCGACAACCGCCGCCCGTATCAGTGGTACGTGAGCGAGGGCGAAGGCAGCACGCGGCGCCGGCTGGGGACCATCCGTTATCTCGACAGCTATGCGAATGGCTCCTATCATGGACTGCAGGTCCACTACGACAAGAAGTACTCGGAAGGGCTTACTTTCGGCGTGGCCTACACGTTCAGCAAGGCGCTCGGCGAAGGTTACGGCCGCAACGAGGGTGGCGGCGGGGTGGGCGGAGTCTACCAGAATCCACGCGACCGGCGGGCCGACCGGGGCCGCTACGGCTTCGACGTTACCCACAACCTCATCTTCAACTTCGTCTACGAACTGCCGTTCTTCAAGACCATGAAAGGGACGCGCGGATTCTTCCTGTCCGGCTGGCAGACCAACGGCATCCTGACCAATCGCAGCGGCTTTCCGTTCAACATCGCCGGCGGCAATATCAATACGGGCAGCGCATCGCGGCCGGACCGGATCTCCGACGGCCGCATCGCCGAGCCGACACGCCAGAAGTGGTACGACGCGCAGGCCTTCCGGCGGGTGGATTGCAACATCCCGCAGCACCCCGAGATCTGCCACTACGGCTCGGCGGGCAGCGCGATCCTGACCGCGCCCGGCGCGCATGCGGCGGACCTGACCGCGTTCAAGAACTTCCATATCAAGTGGTTGGGCGAGGAGTCGCGCTTGCAGTTCCGCTCCGAGTTCTTCAACGCGTTCAACACGCCGAACTTCGGCAACCCCGGCGCGCCGTCGTTCCTGACGCTGGACTCGATCACGCCGGACGGCGCCAGGGACGGGCAAGTGACCAGCCTCCGGTTGCCAATGCGGATCGTCCAGTTTGGTATGAAGCTCTATTTTTAGCTTGTGGCGGTTGCGGGCGCCTTGCTCCTCTCGAGGGGGCGCTCGCACCCCCTGCGCTACTCCCGTTATCGGCCGCGGTGTGGGAACCCGGACAAACCCGGACGATTTCGGTGTCCGGAGTCACGGCTGGGCCCGTGTGGAGAAATCAGTTATTATGTTATTCGCAACCGCTACAGCGGTCCGCGAGCCCGGACAAAGCGGGCCTAATTCGGCACAAGAATACGGCATCGGCCTCGAATATCGTCCTCCTGGGCAGCCTCATTTCGGTGGCCATATTGAGCGCCTCATCGGGACCACGATGGGAGCAGTTCATTTGCTTCCCGGAACCACGTTCTCCAACGTCGCGGACAAGGGCAGCTACCGTTCGGAGAAAACTGCCGTCCTCACTCTGCCGGAATTAGAATCCTGGATCGCCCTGCAAATCGCTGGCGTCTATCACCAATCGGTCCACTCAGCTCTGCACTGCTCGCCGCTCCAGGCTTGGACTGATGCTGTGGCCCAGCGCTCGCGGCCGATCAGGCATCCGGTTGACCCGGCCCAGTTCTTCCTGGATTTTCTGCCCGGCGAGCAACGGCTGATCCGGCGCGACGGTATTCGTCTCTTCAATATTTTCTACTGGGACAACTATCTGAGTCCGCTGGCGGGGCGGTCCAAGACGACCGTGTTGGTCAAGTACGATCCGCGCAACCTCTCCCGAGTCTATGTGCGCGACCAAGATGGCCGCCATTGGCCGATCCCCTATCGCGACCTCGCGCTCCCCCCCATTTCTCTTTGGGAACATCGCGAAGCGATGAGACGCTTGAAGGAGCAGGGGCGTAAGGCCGTAGACGAGCAAGTCATCTTTGCCGCTGTGATCGAGCAGAGAAAACTGGTCGAGGGAGCGCGGCAGACCACCAAGCAGCGCCGCGCCTCCGAACGAGTGCGCCCGATAGCCGCGGCTACGGAGAAAACACCTGATGCCGCGACGGCGGACAACGACGCCGAGTTGGCGCCGTTTGAAGTAGAAGAGTGGTCATGAATGAAGACACCTCCCATCTACTTCCAGGCTTCCGCCACTACGCGCTGCTCTCGGCCGTCGAACGTATCGCTTGGATCCGGCAGGACCGCTGGATTGGTTACCGTCGCGCCGAACAGATCCTGGTCGCGGGCAACCATGGTTCGGACCCACCATCGTGCTGCATGCGGATGTCCGGATGGTTCCGGGGCGCCGGCTCGAAAACGTCCTTTCGATTGACACTGGTTGTTCTAACTAGCGGGAGTTTACTGCGAACTCCGATAGAGTGTGTGGGCTTCCCTGGCCAAGTGATTCAAAGCATTGCCCGTTAGCCCTCATTAGCCGACCTCGTCTATGTATTACCCTATATAAAACATTCTCATGTCGATTTGTTTCCTTTCGGATTGACTATCCATGCCGATTCTCGTATCCTAGTATTACCCTATATGGCCTCCCTCGTCGCCAAGCCTAAGGGCAACAAGCTCTACTACTACGTCGTCGAATCGGCTCGCGTCGACGGCAAACCTCGCATCGTCCACCAGACCTACCTCGGCTCCGCCGAAAAGGTCGCCTCTTTGGTCAAGGACCGCACCGCCCCTCTCCCCCTGTCCGCCTTCACTCGCGACTTCGGTCTCCCCGGCGCTCTCTGGCTCACTGCTCAGCAATCCGGTGTCTTCTCTCTCCTCCAATCTCTCTGGCCCTCTCCTCGCTCCGGCCCCTCACCGGCTCACTACCTCCTGCTGGCCGCCATTCATCGCATCTGTCAGCCCGGCCCCAAGACCGACGTCGCCGATTGGTACAGCCGCACTATCCTTCCTTCTCTCTGGGATCTGCCCCCCGAACGCTTCTCTTCCCAGGCCTTCTGGGATGCCTTCGAACTCATCTTGCCCCAATCCCTCGATCCGCTTTCCGGCGACGATCCCCTCGAACTCGCTCAGATCCGCTTATTGGGTCTGTGGAAAGAAAAGCAAAAAGTGAGCCAGCGCCTGCTCGCCTACGACACCACCAACTTCCATACCTATATCGCCAGCACCAACACCCGCAACGATATCGCTCAACGCGGGCACAACAAACAGGGCCGTCACAATCTCCGGCAGGTCGGCCTCAGCTATGTTCTCGATGCCGAACACGGCTTGAGCTTGTGTCATCACGTTTACCGCGGCAATGTCGGCGATGTCGATGAACTTCATCCCGCTCTTCAACGCATTGCCACGATGCTGGATCGCAATCAGATTCCTCGCGATACCGTCACCCTGGTGTTTGACAAAGGCACCGCCGCTCTCGCCAATACCGTGGCGCTGGAGGAGTCTGGCGTCGGATGGGTCTCCGCTCTGCCGTGGAATCAAGCCCCGGCTTCTATGCGGGAACGGACCGTCGAACAACTTCCTCTCTGCAGCAGCCAACAACCGGGCGTGCATGCAGCCGCCGAAATTCTACTGGTCCACGGCAAACGATACCTCTGCGTGGTGAAGCATTCCGCCTCCTTCCTCGCCGAGCAAATGCATAGCTTGACTGCCGGCCTTGCCAAGGCTACGCAAGCCTTACGCCGGCTCTCCATGGAACTGAGCAAGCCCAAACCGCGCTGGAAGGAGACTCAGATTCACAACAAGGTCAAAGCCCTGTTGTCCGGTCAGTTCCTAGCTGAGCTGATTACCTACACCTTGGTGCAACGCGACGGCTCCTTCCAATTGCAGTTCGACATTGACTACGCTGCCTTTCAGAAGTTGTGTGCGCATCGTCTTGGACGGACGGTCCTTCTCACCAATCGCCTCGACTGGACCGCCGAGCAAGTCGTTGCCGCATACTCCGGCCAGCAGGGCATTGAACAAGTGTTTCGCGGCCTCAAGGACGGCGACTGGCTCAATTGGGAGCCGATGTATCACTGGACTGATCGCAAGATCCGCATTCACGCTTTCTATTGCCTGCTGGGCATCTCACTGCTTCCGTCCATTCACAAGCAGGCACAGCAGGCCTGGCCTGGCATTTCCGTTGAGCAACTCCTGGAAGAACTCCGCCACGTTCAGCAGTTCACGCTGCTGTATCCACCCCAGGGCGACAAAGGTCCCAACCGCGTCGCCACCGTGCTGTCCAAGCAGACTCTCATCCAGCAAGAATTGTGCAAATCCCTTGGCCTGGAGCAACTGCATATTACCCAATCTAGGTAATACAGTCCACACTCCGTAACCCACTGCAAAAGCAAGAGCTTATGGGTCTACCCATGCAGCCGTCAGTAAACTCCCGCTAGGCCTGGGTTAGGTCACTGCTGTCCAAAATAGGCCGAATGGCCGTTGGCAACGTTGAAGGCATTGGGATTGTGGTGCGGAATGTGGCGGTAGCGGGTTGAGGTCTGCTGACGGCTCCTGTCCAAGTCAGCGGAGTTGGAGGGCGAGTTGCTGTT
>SYLY01000238.1 GCA_005808475.1 Acidobacteriota bacterium | reverse complement strand
GAGTTGGTGCTCGCCGACGAGGCGCTCACGCCCGATTCCTCGAGGTTCTGGCCCGCCGGTTCGTACAAGCCCGGCGGTCCGCAACCGTCCTACGACAAGCAATACGTGCGCGACTACCTCGAGTCGATCCGCTGGAACAAGCAACCACCCGCGCCGGCGTTGCCCGATGAAGTGGCCGCGCACACCAGCCGCAAATATCGCGACGCCTACCGGGCTCTCACCGGGAGGGAAGCGTGAACTGGCTCGACTTCGTTCTCGGCGTGATTTTGTTCTCGACGGCGTTCGCGGGCTTCCGGCGTGGATTCTCGCGCTCGGTGGTCGGAATGGCGGCGACCGTGCTCGCGCTGGTGCTGTCGCTGTGGTTTTATGGCGCGGCGGGGCAGATTTTCATCGGGCTGGTGAGCAGCGCAGCGGTGGCGAATTTCCTCGGTTTCATGGCGATCTTCGCGGGAATCTCGATTCTCGGGGCGATCGTGGGTTGGGCTCTTTCGAAGACGTTGAAGACGATCGGTCTGGGCTGGCTCGACGGCATTCTCGGCGCGGGTCTGGGAGCTCTGCGGGGCGCCGTGATCTCGATCGGCATCATCCTGATGATCGGCGCGTTTTCCAAGAACCCACCGCCGGACTCGGTCAAGAACAGCGCGATCGCGCCCTACGTGATGGGCGTCGCCGACGTGATCTCCTATCTGGCGCCGCGCGAATTCCGCGACGGCTTCGCCAAGACATACGAAAAGGTGAAAGAGATTTGGTCCGCATCGAAGAAGGGTTCCGTTTAGGCCCGGTCGATCTCGCGGTGTTCGATCTGGATGGCACGCTGATCGACTCCGAACGGGATCTGGTGGAATCGGTGAACGCCACTCGTGGACACATGGGATTGGCGCCGCTCGACACCGCCGTGGTCGCGTCGTACGTCGGCAACGGCGCGCCTGTACTGATCCAGCGCGCGTTGGGACCGGAGGCCTCCGCCGCCGACAACCATCGAGCGCTGGCGTTTTTCCTCGCCTATTACCGCGCCCACATGCTCGATCACACGGTGTTGTACGAAGGAGTCCGCGAGGCGCTCGATTCGCTCCACGCCGCGGGAATCCGCATGGCGGTGCTGACGAACAAACCGGTGCGATTCAGCGAAGGCATCGTCGCCGGCTTGAAATTAGATGGGCATTTTCAGCGTGTTTATGGCGGAAATAGCTTCCCCGAAAAGAAGCCGCATCCGGTGGGGATCGACACGCTGCTGGCCGAACTGGGCGTGGATCGCGGGCAGGCGGTGATGGTGGGCGATAGCGCGGTCGATATTCGAACGGCGCGAAACGCATCGATCGCGGCGTGTGGCGTCACGTTCGGCTTCCAACCGGAAAGCTTCGCGCAACATCCGCCCGATATCCTGGTGGACGATTTAAGGGAACTTGCGAATTTAATTCTAAACAATTAGAATTCAATTCATGCCGGATATCGCGATTCGATCCACCGCGCCGCGAGTGTTCCTGCTCGATCCGGGCCCGGAGCCCTTCGGCGACTGCCTGCTGGTTCAGGCGGGCGGGAAGACGATTCTGATCGACGGCGGACACGCTTCCGGATTCGGGGGGCAGCCGGGGACCAGCAGCATCCCCGAACAACTGGAATCGATTCTCGGCGCGCCGCCTCCGTTCGACATCTCGTTGCTTGTGGTCACGCATTGCCATTCCGATCACGTGGGGTGCCTGCCGGAGATGATGGCGGCGGGAATGCTTCGCGTGGAATGGGCGCTGATGGCGGACGAGGACGCCGCGTGGTCCGGCGGCGGCTCCTCGTTGGCGGACGCGATTCGGGAAGAGCCGCCGCCTGATGGAATGGCGTGGCCGCTCGACGACGCAGCCGCGTTGCGGCCACGATACGAGGCGCTTCTGGCCGGTCTGATCGAATCGGGCGCGCGCGTGACGAGGCACGGCCGCGACGCCACATCGCAATTGACGGCCACGTTCCAAGCCGCTGGATTGGAGATTCTCGGCCCCACCAAGGCCCAGGCCGATCTCTGCCGCGCGGTGCTGCGGTCGGCGTTGGCCGATGCCAGGACCTACTCGGTGGAGGACGCGGCCCGGGCAAGTGCCGCCGTCAACTGCCAGAGCATCGTGCTCGCCGTGGGAGCCGGTCAGCACCGCGTGCTGCTGACCGGCGACATGCAGTTCGCCGCGCCCGGCGTGCCAGGAGTGGATGAAGAGATGGCCGCGCTCCGCCGGCGCATCGCCTTGGCGGGTCCCTTCGCCGCCGCCAAGCTGCCGCATCACGGCAGCGCGAACGGCTGGAACGCGGAGTTGCACGCGGAGTGGGGCTCGCCGGAGTTGCTCGCCATTTCCGGCGGCCATCGCGACCCGGAACATCCGTCGGAGGCGGTCCTGCGCATCCTGCGCTCCAGTCAGGACACGATTCGTTGGGCTCGCACCGACAAGAACGGGCTGGTCGAAATACGCCCCGGCAGCGCACGGTCGCCGCTTCGCGTCTCGCGCGGCCGGATCAACGACGCCTCGGCGGGCCAGAGACGCGGCGTGACGGTGATCGCGCGGGATTCGGCGTCGTCGCGCGAAATCGAGATCACCGCGCGTGTGCCGGACCATTTGCGGCGCGTCGTCATCACGATCGAAAGCGAGCCGCGCGAAGCGGAACCGCCGCGGCGCGAGCACTGCGCCATTCGCCTCGGCGGAGGCCGCGCGCTGCCGCCGCTGTTGTTCGTGTCGAGCCTGGAGCGCCTGGCGGGGAACGTGGGACGGGACGCCGCGCGGGAGGCGGTGGCCGCCATTCGCGCGGCTGGACATGCATTGGTGGACGCGGCGGACCCGGCTCGCGCGATCCAGACAGTACGCGGCCACTTGCGGGAGGGACTGGCGGGCGTGGTGCTGGTGGGCGGCTACGACGTGCTGCCGGCGCAGCGCCTGGACACTCTACCGCCGGATCTGCGGTCGTCGCTCGAGGATCCGGATCGCGACGCCGACGGGTTCATCGTGTGGAGCGACGCAGCCTACGGGGACGCCGATGGTTCGGGCATGCCCGAGTTCCCCGTATCGCGAATTCCGGACGGCGGATCGGCCCGGCTGCTGGCGGCCGCGCTCTCGAGCGGAGGAGTGGAAAGCAACGGCCGTTTCGTGCTCCGCAACGCGAAGCGCCCGTTCGCGGAAGAAATCGCGCAAGGCATCCCCGGTTCCGAGCCAACGCTGCTCAGTCTGCCATCCACCTCGGCGACGATCGACGGCGGCCGCGCGCGGTCCAACCTGGTCTACCTGATGCTGCACGGACTCGCCACCGACTGCTCGCGCTTCTTCGGCGAGGAGCCCGAATATCCCGAAGCGTGGCGCGCCGGCCAAGTGCCATCCGGCGCCGGGGTGGCCTTCTGCGGCTGTTGCTGGGGCGCGCTGACCACCAGGCAAACCGCGGCCGCGTGCCGCCCCGGACAGCCGCCCGATCCGCTTCCCCCGGACGAGTCCGTGGCGCTCGCCTTCCTGCTCAACGGCGCCAACGCGTTCGCCGGCTGCACGGGCTCGCACTATTCGCCCGAAGGCGGCGAAGACGGCGCGGGCGCGCCGATGCATCGCGCGTTCTGGCGGTTTCTACTGTCGGGGAGCGCACCGGCGGAAGCCCTGTTCCGCGCCAAGCTCGACTACATCGCGAACATGCCCTACGGCGCCGGTGGCGCGGCTGAAAGCGCGGTGGAACACAAGATCCTGCACGAGTTCACCTGCCTGGGACTCGGCTGGTAGAATCGGACCCGAACGGAGCAAACGATGGCCATTCGAAAAGTCAGAACGCCCGAACAAACGGTTCTCGAGGACATGCCGGGCTTCCAATTGGCCGCCGAACCACGCGGCGCCGAGGACGCCGCTCCACACGGCGCCGACGCCATCGCGCCCGCGATCGAGAAGATGAAGGGCAAATACTTCCCTTCGCGCCCGGGCGATCCGGCGACGACGCGAGCCGAATTGCGCAAGGCGTCGAAGCCGCCCAAAGGTTCGGCGCCGCCGAAAACACCACGCACGAAGATGCTGGTGGTGGAACCGGCAGCCGCCGGCGCGGAGCCGGCGAAGAAACTGACGGTGCTGGTGCGCGACGGCAAGATCGTCACGCGCCAAGGCTGATCAGCCCTTCACCTCCACCACCAGGATCTCGAAGGGCTTGCCGCTCGCGTTCTCGTCCGCGTGTTTGTTCGGCGTGCCCCAGCTCACGTCGCCCGCCTTGTGAACCGCCGGCGACACCTTGCCGTCGGGCGCGGTGATCTTGAAGTCCTGATCGGTGAGGTACACGACCACGCGATCCAGGCCATGCTCGTGCATCGGGACCTTTTCCTTGGGCCCGATTTTCACGCGCACCACGCGCACCTGATCGTTCTCCATCTCCACCTTGTAGTGTTTCGGATCGATGTTCACGGGGTCGAGCGCCGGGTACTTCGCCGGCGTCTTCGCGCCCGCCTTCTTAAGTTCCACTTCCACGATCGTCACGGCGTCGTTGGAGGTGATCTCGGCGATGTGCATTCCGGCGGCGGCGCTCCACAGCGCTTCGCCCGCCTTCCAGTTCAGGTTGACGGTCTTGCCCTGATAGGCGATGGTCTGCTTGCCGGGGTTCAGGTAGATCATCACCCGGTTGATGTCGTGCTTGTGCAGCTTGGTCTTGGTATGGGGATTCTGGGTGACCTTCAGGACCTTCACCTTGTCGTTCTCCACCGGAACGCGCGGGTCCTGCGCCAACGCACAGGCCGCCAGCGCGGCCATCGCCATCGTGATTCTCATTGCAAGCTCCCTATTCCAAAACTTCGTACGCGGGCAGAGTCAAGAAGTCGATGAACTCGTCCGCGGTCATCAGCCGGTCGAGAATCGCGCCCGCTTCGGCCGCGCGAGGATGCGTCTGCTTGGCCACCAGTTCGGCGAGAATCCCGCGAACGCGCTCCGCGGTGACGGTCTGTCCATCGGTGGTGACGACGCCGTGGCGGATCCACTGCCACACCTGCGATCGTGAAATCTCCGCCGTCGCGGCGTCGTCCATCAGGTTGTAGATCGGCACGCAGCCCGATCCACCCAGCCACGCGGTGAGATATTGAAATCCGACGTCGATGTTGAGCCGCAGCCCCGCGTCGGTCATCGTGCCCTGGTGCGGCTTCAATAGATCCGCACCGGCGGTGCGGACTTCCTCGCGCATCACGTGCAGTTGATTCGCGCCGGGCATTCCCTCATTGAAGATCTCCATCGCGACGGGCACCAAACCGGGATGCGCGACCCACGTGCCGTCGTGCCCCGCCCGGACCTCGCGAAGCTTGTCGGCGCGGACCTTCGCCATCGCCGCGTCGTTGGCCTCCGGGTTGTTCTTGATCGGAATCTGAGCCGCCATGCCGCCCATCGCATGCGCGCCCCGCTTGTGGCAGGTTTGGATGAGCAGGTCGACGTAGGCCTTCAGGAAGTCCTTGTCCATCGTCACCTGCGCGCGATCCGGCAGGATGAAGTCCGCGCGATGGCCCAGCTTCTTGATGTAGCTGAAGATGTAATCCCACCG
>SYLY01000237.1 GCA_005808475.1 Acidobacteriota bacterium | reverse complement strand
CTTCACCCTGAGTTTTTCAAGCACTTTTTCGACGGGCCGGACAGAACACGCATTACAAGCATTGAACTTAGCCAATTGTAAATCCTGCGGCGGACCCCGAAAACGCCCCAAAACGCCGCGAACTGCGAAAGTCAGGCTAACCCGCTCGAGCCGATTACCGCCTGGCGAGAGAACGGCTCGCCGGGGAATCTAGCCTCGGTGGCGTACATGGCCGGGGCGGCAGCTTCGACGGGAAACCAGGGCGTCTTTCCGCCCATTCGGGGTCTCGGATTCGATATCGCCGCCGGAAGCGCCGGCAGACTGGCGGACATGGGCGGCCAGATGGCCGAGGCGGCTACGCCCTCGCCGGATTTGCGTGGCCGCGCGGCTTCCACCGCGAACCACGGCACGATGGCGCAAGGCCGCATCCCGGCGGTGATGGGTTCCAGATCGGGCGTGGGCGTTCCCAGCGACGCCGGACAACGGATGGCAAGCCTCGGCGCGAGCCCGGGACGAGGGGTCGCTCGACCACCCGCGGGCTCTTGTCTCCGCGGTGGGACCGGAGCCGGCACGTTCGACTCCTCTGGAGTCGCGGCAACGAGCGCAACGGCGGCGTCCCAATCGATGGCTCGAGGAAGCGCAATCCGGCGCTGTTCCGTCGCAAGTCCGGGCGACTGATCCGAACGGGAAGCCTCGGGACCGCCCACGGGTCCTCGCCTCCGCGTCCGGAGCGGAACCGGCGCGTTCGTCTCTTCCGGAATCGCGAGAACCAACGCAACAGCGGCGTCCCATCGAGCGGCTAGGGGGAGCGCGATGCCGTGCAGTTCCGTCGCAAGCACCGGCGAGAGATCGGAACGAAAAGCCGCGGGACCATTAGCGGTTCTTTGCCACGGCGGTGGCGCCGGAGCCAGCGCGTTCGTCTCCGCCGGAATCGCGTGAACGAGTGCAACGGCCGCTTCCCACTGGGCGGCTCGAGGAAGCGCAATGCCGTGCAGTTCCGTCGCAAGCACCGGCGAGAGAGCGGAGCGGGAAGCCACGGGTCCTTGTCTGAGCGGCAGGACCGGAGCCGGTGCGTTGGTCTCTTCGCGTGTCTCCGATCGAAGCGCTACGGCGGCGTTCCACCGGGCGGCGCCCGGCGGCGGAATCTGGACCTGTCCCCCCTCCTGCGCTGGTGCGCACCGGGCCGAGGGACGCAGCCAACAAGACGCCCCCGGCGAAATCGTGGCCGATGTCTCGCCGGGTTCCGGCGCCCGCGGTTGTGGCTCCCAAACCCGGGTAAGCGGCGCCCGGCCCTTGACCAGTCCGGCCGGCGCCGGGCCCTGTTCCAGCCAGCGATGCACTTGCGCCCAGTTGAACGGTTGGACCGTCAGCCGCGACCTCGGTTTCCCGCTCGCCACCAGAGCCAGGATCGGCGCGATCCGGGATACGAGAAGGGTCTCCACGTCCCCGCGCACGGCCTCGGCGCGAATGGGTTCCATCCGCGTCGTTTGGCCGCGCTCCTCGTCCTGGCGCAGGGCCACCGATAGCGCGGGCGCCGCCGGGGTGGCCGCCGCGAAGCCGCATTCGCCGAACTCGCTCGCGCATACCGCGAACTGGCCCTTGCAATAGCCGCCGCTCACGAATCCGCCGTCGGGTGGATCTCCGCGCGGAGGTAGGGCCGCGGCCGGGGCCGGGGCGTCCTGGCGATCGTTGCGATCCGCCTCGGTACGCGGCGCCGCGATCGCCAGCCGCTCGGGCTGGACTCTCGCGATTTCCTCCACCGGCTCGTCCAGTTCGTAGAGAACCGGCGATGGCTGTGCTTTCCTCGCGCCCGTCGTGAACGCCGGAGCCGCCTTGGTGGACGTGGCGCGCTTCAGGCTCGAGGCCGTTTGCTGCAGCCGCGCCAAGGCCATCTGCTCCTGCTCGCGTTGAAACTCCACGCGATGCTCGGCGGAACAAAAGTCCTGGCCCTGCAGCCGCTGCAGTAGGCTCAGCTTTTCTCCACAACGCCGGCAACGTCCTTCCATGGCCTCTACCTAATAACTCTCTCGCGGGCTTATGCCCGTATTCTCATTGTAGGCAATGTGGCGCTCATTGGCTAGAGGTATATTGGGACGGAAGTTACTTAGTACTGGGAACGCCGTGGTAATGCCCGCCCGGCGCGGACCCGCCACCGGATAGACCGCGGACGGCTTCCCGTCCAGTACCCAGACGGCCGCCGGCGCCGTGAGCCGGTAGCCTCGGATCGATACCGATACCTCGGCCGCCGCGCCTCGCCGGTGCAGGATCTCCACGGCCACGTGTTCCGGCCGAAGGCCGGATACGCCGCTTACCTTCACCACGCGCTGGGCCACCGCTCCCGGGAGAAGCCGCTCGGCTTCCGGTCCCAACGGATACCGCGATCCGAACCTCGCGCCTTCGTCCACCGCGTTCTCGAGGTCGTGCAGGATCGAATACGCCCGGCCATATTGAAACGCGCCGGCCAGCAACGGTCCGATCACCAGCAACGCCGCCGCCATCTCGATCAGCGCCGCCCCCCTCCGCCGCTTCATGGACGCTCTCCCTGCCGCACCGCGTGGAATCCGGTCCCGGCCGCCGCGCGCCATCGGGAAGCCTGCATGAATCCACCGGCGACTTCGCCCGTGTCCGGCGTGCCATCCGCGGCGAGCAGCAACGCCGCCACACCCGTCATCTTCCGGTCCGAGTCCACCACGGGAACCGCCACCAGACGGCGTCCGTTACCTCGCCCTCCCGCCGCGTAGCTGGCGTAGCCGTCCGACTTCGCGTCGGAGTCCTGGTTCACTCGCTCCACCGCCGCCAGGCTGGCTTCACCAACCGGCGCCGCTGTCGCGGGCAACACGTCGCCCAGCTTCCGGTGCGCCGACTGGTAGCCCGATAGCACGCCAGCCCTCGCCGTCCGGGCGAGCGGTTCCTCGTAGTACGAGAGGTTGTATCTCTGCCCAACCACCGGCGAGGCATCTTCCAACGCATAGGGATACAGTCCGGAATCCCACCCATCCACGGCTGCCTGGCCAGCGATCGCCGACGCCCGCGCCGGCAGCGCGCGCCGCCCCGTTGCCGGACTCGACAAGGGCATCGCGACGTCCACGCCGACATCGACGCGCGCGAAGAGCGCGCCCTCCGTAGCCGGCGAATCCTCCCAGTGCCCGGATGCGTCGTTGCCAAATCGAACTCTCGCGTTCGGTCCGGCGTAGTCGCGGGCAGCCGAGATGGCCCGTTCCAACCCGGCGGCGGAACCGTCCAGTTCGAGCGCGGCGGCCGTCGCTCCGGCCTCCGCCTTGGCCCGTAACCCCTTGGAGACAAGCAGGAAACGGCTGAGATCGAACGCGACGCCACCCACCGTGACCCCGGCCAACAGGAACAGTCCCGTGAGGATCAGGATTGTTCCCCGGCGATGGCGGAAACGTAGCTTCACATGCCATCTATCGGCGGAACCGGTGGCTGGCGTTAACCCGTATTTCTCCGCGGCGATCCGGGAAATCGGGCCATGCGGCCAGATCTCCGTCCTTCCGCTTGCCCACGATCTTGTATTCTGAAGGGCGTGGCAAAAGTCTCCCCTTTCCGGCCCTACCGGTACGCGCCTTCCGCCGGGCCCATTGAAAATCTGGTCACCCAGCCCTACGACAAGATCTACCCCGCGATGCAGGCACGATACCTCACCCTCAGCCCCTACAACCTGGTGCGTGTCATCCTCGGCGAGCGCCAGGAGTCCGACTCCCCGGCCGGCAACGTCTATACCAGGAGCGCGGCCCATTTCAACGATTGGATCGCCGCCGGAATCCTGGTGAAAGAGGACGCGCCCTCGTTTTACGCCTACTTCCAGGATTTCACCGATCCCGACTCCGGCGAAACACTGAGCCGGAAGGGGTTCATCGGCCTCGGCCAAGTGGAGGAATACTCCGCCGGAATCGTCCACCGGCACGAGCAAACCCTGTCCGGTCCGAAGAAAGACCGGCTCGAAGTGCTTCGCCACACACACGCCCACTTCGGCCAGATCTTCATGCTTTATCCCGATCCCGCCGGATCCATCGACGCGCTCCTCGACCAAGCCGCCTCCGCCCCTCCCACCGTCTCCCTCGTTGACGAGTACGGGGCCACCCACCGCCTGTGGCGGATCTCCGACCCCGTCGCCGCGGCCCGTATCCAGGAATCGATGGCGGACAAAAAGCTGGTCATCGCCGACGGCCACCACCGCTACGAAACCGCGCTGGCCTACTCCAAGGAGTCCCCGTTGGCCGATGCCCGGCGGGTCATGATGACGTTCGTCAACATGCATTCGCCCGGACTCCGGATTCTCGCCACGCACCGATTGGTAAAGAATCTCGACTCGTTCTCTCCCGCCGCGCTGCCCGCCAAACTCGCCGCGCTCGGCGAGTTGACCAGCCGGACCGCCGCCGAGGTCAAGGCGGCGATGTCCGTCGCGGTTCCAGGCCGCATACGCATCGGAGTCGTCACCGGCGAGTCGTCCTGGGTGCTCGATGCGCCGCGCCTTGCCGGCGGCCTGGACGTCGCGTTTCTGCACTCGCGGATATTGGACGAGTCGCTCGGAATCGGCGAGGACGCCGTCCGCGAACAGAAGTACCTCGACTACGTTCGCGGCATCGACGCCGCCGTGGACCGCGTGCAGGCGGGAATGGCTCAGGTGGGATTCCTACTCCAACCGACGAAGATCGAAGAGGTGGCGGAAGTGTCGTTCGGAGGCGGCGTCATGCCGCAGAAGTCGACCGACTTCTATCCCAAGCTCCTGTCTGGCATGACGATCTTCCGGCTCGAGGAGTAGATCGACACCCGCAAAAGAGCCAGAGATCGGGTGAGAATTTTCCGGTCCTCAACGCACTTATTCAATAGAAGGCAACGGCAACTCTCCGGCGGCCTCCACCCGCCGGGACCCTCTCTCGTCTTCCTCCGAGAGAACGGGAGCCCGAAACGACCGCTTACACCGGATCGGGCTCCCGCGTTGATCCCGCAAGCCTACCGTTTCTTCCACTCCGCGAATTTGCGCCGGAACTTGTCGAGCTTCGGCGCCACCACGAACATGCAATACCCCTGGTTCGCGTTTCCGCGATAGTAGTCCTGGTGGTAGTCTTCCGCCTTGTAAAACGTCGAAGTGGGTTCCACACGTGTCACCACCCGGCCGGGCAGTTCGCCGCTCGCGTCGAGTTCCCGGATCATCCGGAGCGCCCCGTCCCGTTGCGCGTCGCTGTGATGGAAGATCGCCGAGCGATATTGCGAGCCCACGTCGTTCCCCTGCCGGTCGAGCGTAGTAGGGTCGTGGATCGCGAAGAACACCGCGAGAATCCGCTCGAAAGGAGCCATCTCCGGATCGAACGTGACTTGGATCACTTCGGCGTGCCCGGTCGTCCCGGAGCACACGGCGCGATAGGTGGGGTCGTCCACATGGCCGCCCATGTAGCCGGATTCCACGCGTTCGACGCCGGCCATCTCCTGGTAGACCGCTTCCAGGCACCAGAAGCAGCCTCCGCCAAGCGTCGCCGTCTCGAGTTTCGCCACATTCACCTCTTTCGGAACGCGAACAACCCCAGTTGGTGCGGCTCGTTCTCCGACGCGACCGGCTCCCAAGGGATGCGCTCGCCCGTGAACCACACCGGACCGCTCCACATCCGCCACAGATCGCGCCGTTCGAGCGTGGCCCCCATGGCCGCCCACTTTTCGATCTCCCGCGCGGTGGACGAACGGCACTTGTACGGCACGGAATGGCCCTTGGCGGCGTCCGGGCGAACGTAGACATCGAGGTCGAACAGGCGATCGTTGTAGGGCGTGGTGACGATCCCCAGTCCGCCGGGCTCGCTCAGCGTCAGCATGTTGCGGAACGCCGACTCGTGGTCCTCAATATGCTCGATGACGCTGATGCAGGTTACCGCGCCGAACTGGCCCCGGAATCCGTCAGGCTTGGTGATGTCGACATCCTCCACCCGCCAGTGGCGGTTGGTCATTCCGGCCGGCCAGTAGTCGCGGACGTTGTCGATGGCGGTGACCAGGAATCCGCAATGCCGCAGCAGGCTCGGCCACGCGGCTTGCCCCGTGCCGACGTCGAGCACCCGTCGCGGGCGTCCGGCGGCAAGCATGCCGAGTGCGAACGCGTACTCCACCGGACGTTCGTTGTGGTGCTGGAAAACCTGGCTCTCCGCCTCCGACGCGCATATCGAGTTCATGTACTGGCGGCCGCCCCAGTGAGCCACGGCCCTGAGTGGATTCATCGTTGACCGGCTTTGGACCATGATCTCACACGGCCCGCGCGGGCGGCTCAGCGGATCCTCTCCGCGGGCATTTCCGAGCGGATGATGGGATTGACGGGCATGCGGCCGGGCTCGCCGTCCGCCGCGCGAATGAGCCGGGCGAGTTCGGCGCGAAGCTCGATGACGCGCGCCTGCTGCGACGGGTCGCCGATGAGGTTGCGGGTTTCCCCGGGATCCACGCGAAGGTGGTAGAGCTCCGCCAGTTCCGTGTCCGGGTGGCCCTCGCCGTTCGGGTAGTGGATGTACTTCCACTCGTCCGTGCGAACGCCGCGCACGTTCGGCGTATAGGGGAACTCGCTCTCGAAATCGTACTCATAGCACCAGGACTCGCGCCACGCGCGCTCGTGGCCCTCCGCGATGCCACGCCAGGACCTCCCGTGCGTCTTCGTCAGCGGCCGCGCTCCGCAAAAGTCCAGGATCGTGGGCGCCAGATCGATGTTGAGCGCCATCTGTTCGCGCACAGCCGGTTGCTTGATACGCTCCGGATAGCGCGCCAGCAGGGGGACGCGAATGCTCTCCTCCCACATCACGCGCTTGTCCACCGCGCCGTGTTCGCCGAGCAGGCAGCCGTTGTCGGCCAGGAACAGGAAGAGCGTGTTGTCCAGTTCGCCGGAACGCTGGAGAGTCCGGTAGATCTCGCCCACGCTATCGTCGATCGACGGGATGGTCGCCAGATAAGTGCGGACGAACTTGCCGTAGTCGTTGTTGCCGTAGAGCGGGCCGCCGATGCCGTGCCAGGTGCGCAGCCGCTTGCGCACCCAGTCGCCCTTGCCCTCGCCGGTGTCGTCCACGGTGGCGGGAGGCTTGATGGGCGCGGTGTCGAACAGGTGAGCATACTTGGGCTCTGGCACGTTGGCCGAATGCGGCGCCTTGTGGCCGACGATCGCGCAGAACGGCGCTTTCCGTTCGCCGATCCATTTCGCCGCGGCCTCGGTGACCACGTGCGTGTAGTAACCGGGGATCTTCTCCCGCCGCCCGTCGATGTTGAACTCGGTGTCGTTGTACAGACCCTGGCCGCGATGGCTCATCCACTTGTCGAATCCGGGGCGGGGATTGTCGTTGTTCTCGCCCATGTGCCACTTGCCGAAGTAGGCGGTCTGGTAGCCCTCTTCGCGAAGCCGCCGCGGATAGCTCTCGAGCGCCTCCGGGTACTCGGTAAAGTTGTTCTTGACGCCATGGGAGTGCGCGTAGAGCCCGCTGAGCAGGCTCGCGCGGCTGGGGGAACACAGCGACGTGGTCGCGAACGCGTTCGCGAAGCGGATGCCCTCGCTCGCCAACCGGTCCATGTGTGGAGTCTTCAGGAATGGATGGCCGGCGCAACTCATGCAGTCCCATCGCTGATCGTCGGTCAGGATCGCCACAACGTTGGGACGGCTGTCGCGGCGCGCG
Source organism: Acidobacteriota bacterium (assembly GCA_005808475.1). Lineage (GTDB taxonomy): Bacteria > Acidobacteriota > Terriglobia > Bryobacterales > Bryobacteraceae > SYLY01. The sequence continues at coordinate 7,791 of SYLY01000237.1, read as the reverse complement.
CACGAAGTGATGGCAGCGGCGGTTCCGGCTACGAATCGGCGGCGGTTCATGGTCTATCCATGATATGCGCCCAGTCCGCGGGCGGCGAAAATGAGCGGATAGAGATCCTCGAAGCACCAGAGTTTGGCGAAGTGGAATCCCACCGGCGAGGCGGGCGTCGACTGCCCGGCGCCGCGGCGGTGCGATCCACCTTCGACAATACGATCGTCACGCGAGCCGTGCCGTAGGTGGGATTCTCGTCGTCCGCGCCTTCCCGCATCCCACGATGCCGGGTGGTTGGGCCATAATCGATCCATGCTCATGGAAGACGGAGCGGAACTGGTCGAAGCGGCGGTCGAGTCGCTGCGGGGGCAAAAGGAGGCCCTCAATCTGCCGGACTTCACCATCGTCTCGATGCCGCGGTTCCGGGAGGTCGCACGGGCGGCGAAATTGACGCGCGCCGACAAGGAAGTCATTTGTGAGCAGGCAATTCTCGTGGTGGACCAGTTCTACGCGCACCTCCCGTTCAAGCGCGCGCGCTACGCGTTCGATCCCGTGCAGCGGCTTCGGCTGCTGCACGCTCAGATTCCGCGCGGCGATGACGACTTGCGGTTTCACTCCGCGCTTCTCCGCGTGTTCGCCGACATGCGCGACGCTCACACCTTCTATGGACTGCCGGCTCCCTACGGTGGAGCCACGGCGTTTCTGCCCTTCTTCATGAAATGCTACGAGGAGGAGGGCCGCCGCCGCTTTGTGGTCACCAATGTCCTGACAGGCCTCGCGCACCCGGCGTTCAAACCCGGCGTGGAGGTGACCGGCTGGAACGGCATGGCTGTCTCCAGCGCCGTCGAACGTCTTGCGGAGAGCGTTGCCGCCGGCAACAGAGCCTCGCGGTTTCTCCGCGGCCTGATGCAGATGACGATCCGCCCGCTGAGCTACACTCTGCCGCCGGATGAAGAGGCTGTCTTCGTGCAATACACGCCGGACGACGGCGCCGGGGATCGAGTCCTCGCCTTGCCCTGGAACGTGGCTACCGGCATGACTGGAGGTCTGCTCCAGGCGAGGGCATCCGGAATCTGCGAGCCGGTGGCCGGCCACAACGCCGCGCGGCACGTTCTTTGGGGTCAGCGGGAATGGGAGGAGCAGGCCGAGCTTCAGATCGCGGAGGCCGAAGCCGCCGCCACGCGGCTGCGCGTGCGTGTCTACTCATGCCCTCAGGCCGTGCCGCGGCGGCTTCGGGAAGACGGCCGCCTGTTTTCCAAGGTCCCCGCCATTTTCGATTTCCAGCACCCGTCCGGCGTGTTCCTCCAGGGATCGATCGCGCCGAACGAACTGTGTGGCGTCTTCGAAGGGGCCGCCAAGCGTTTCGGCTATGTTCGAATCAAGAGCTTCGCTCCGCCGCCGGACACGATCTTCACCGAGTTCCGGCGCATTCTCGACGTGATGAACGAGTGCGCGCCGGACGGCCTGATCGTCGATGTGCGCGGCAACCCGGGTGGAAGCATCAAGGGCGCCGAGCGTCTGCTGCAGTTACTCACGCCCAAGACGATTACACCGGCCGCGTTCCACTTCGCCAATACGCCCACCATTCAGGAGATTCTCGACAGGCTGGCGGCGGACAACCTGGACGACATGATGCTCAAGGCCGAGTTCGACGAGTGGATCGGAGATGGATTCGAAGCCCTGGCGAGCGGCAAGCCGGTCACCGACGGACATCCGCTCACCTCCCATCGCTCCGCCAACGACACCGGGCAGGTCTATCAGAGTCCGGTCGCGCTGCTGATCGACGCGGCATCCTACAGCGCCACCGATATCTTCGCGGCGGGCTTTCAGGATCACGGCATCGGGATCATCATCGGCGTGGACGACAACACCGGCGGCGGCGGCGGCAGCCGCTGGCTCCACCACGACGACCTGCTCGAGAAACTGAGGGGAATCCCGGATTTGCCGCTGAAAAAGCTGCCCGCCGGCGCGGTCCTCGGGTTCGCCCATCTTCGCGCGTCCCGCGCCGGCAATCGCGCCGGCGACTCGCTCGAAGACGTCGGCGTCACGTGCAACAAGCGCTGGAGCCTCACCAAGAAGGACCTCATGGACTTCGGCAGCGATCTGGTGGGTTTCGCCTGCGCCCAACTGGCCGCGTTGCCGGTCCGCCGGCTGGAGATCCTGAGCGCGGGGATCGAGCCGGACGGCCTCCGCGTGACGGTCCGCGCGACGAATCTCGACCGCTTGGTTTGCTACCTGGACGAGCAACTCCGGTTCGTCGTCAATGCGAACGTAAGCTCGTTCACGATCCCTCTCGACGATGCCGAACGTGGGTCGAAAGCGCTTTCCATCCGGGGCATGGCGCGGAAAGACGGCAAACTCGAAGCCGCCGCGGCTTGCCGCCGGCCGCTGACCGGGGGGGCGATGCGTGCCTCCCCTGAACACGAGCGGCCGGAATGATCGGCGAGACCGTATCGCATTACCGGATCGTGTCGCGCGCCGGGCGCGGCGGCATGGGAGTGGTGTATGTGGCCGAGGATACGCGCCTGAAGCGGAAGGTGGCGCTGAAGTTCCTGTCCGCCGATTCGATCGAGGAACAGGACAAGGCGCGGTTCCTGCACGAAGCGCAAACCGCGGCCCGCCTGTCGCACCCCAACATCTGCCCGATCTACGAGGTGGACGAGGCGGATGGCCGGCTCTTTTTCGCCATGGCGTATTTGGAAGGCCAGACGCTTTCGCGCCTCGCCGCCTCCGGGCCGCTTCCCGTGCCGCTGGCGCTGGACCTCGCCATCCAAATCGCGGAGGGTCTCGAGGAAGCCCACGCCAATGGAGTCGTTCACCGCGACATCAAGAGCGCCAACATTTTAGTAAATGCGCGAAACCACGCCTACATCCTCGATTTCGGGATCGCGCTTTCGAGCGGAGTCTCGCGTCTCACGATGCCGGGCGGCGTTCTCGGGACGCCCGGCTACATGTCGCCGGAGCAGGCGGCGGGGAGGGATTTGGATGGCCGCACCGACATCTGGTCTCTCGGCGCGGTGTTGTTCGAAATGCTCTCCGGCAAACGTCCTTTCGAGCGCGACCGCGACCTGTCCGTCGTCTACGCCATTCTCAACGACGCGGCGCCTTCGCTCCTGACTCTGCGCCCCGAACTGCCGCCGGAACTGGCGCGAGCGGTCAACCGGGCGCTCGCCAAACGTCTGGAGGAAAGATGGCGGACCGCGCGCCAGTTCGCGGACGAGCTGCGGCGGATTCGCGACGGAGGCTACGCGAGAGCCGAAGAGACTCCCACCGTCACGGCGCTCGATGCCGCGGCGGCGTCCATTACCCCGGAGGCCCGTCCGAATCGCCGCCGCATGTCCGCGGCCCTGGCCGCCGCCGCCGCGCTCGTGGCGGCCGCCGTATGGTTTTGGACTTCGCACGCGGGCGGCGACAGTGGGGTGAAGCATCTCGCGGTGCTGCCGTTCGAAGTGACCGGCCCTGCCAGCGAATCCATGCGCGCCATTTCGGATGGCTTGGTGGAGACGTTGACGTCGACCCTCGGGCAGGCCGAGGAGTTCGAACGGAAACTGCTCATCGTGCCGGCGAGCGAGATCCGGTCGCGCAAGATCTCGAGCGCGGAGGAGGCGCGGCGCATCTACGGCGTCAACCTGGTGATGTCGGGCAACGCACAGTGGCTGGGAGAGGCGGTGCAGTTCAACATCAACCTGATCGACGTGGTCACGATGCGTCAACTCGGGGCCAGAAGCTTCGATTTCGACGCGCGCAACCCCATCGAAGTTCGCAACGCCGCCGTGGGCCACGTGTGGAGTCTGCTGAACGTGCAACTCTCCGCCGCGGCCAAGCGGGGGCAGGAAAGCGGTACATCCACGCCGGCCGCTTACACCGAATTCCTGAAGGCCCGGGGATATCTCGCGCGCTACGACGTGCCGGGCAATCTGGATCGCGCGGTCGAGGGCTTCGAAAACGTCACGCGGCTCGATCCGCGCTACGCCCTGGCATTCGCCCTACTGGGCGAAGCGTATTGGCGAAGGGCGCTCGCCTCCAGCGACAAGCAGTGGGCTGGCAGGGCCATCGAGGCTGCCAGCCAGGCCGTGAAGCTGGATCCCAAGCTGGCGATCGCGCACGCCAAGCTGGGCGAAATCTACTCGCGAAGCGGCCGCCGGGAGGAGGCAGCCGCCGAGTTGCGGACCGCGCTCCGTCTGGAGCCGGGCAGCGCCGAAGCTCATCGTGGCTTGGCCGGCGTCTACGTCAACATGGGGCGCTTCCAGGAGGCCGAGCAGTCCCTGTTGCACGTTACCCGGAGCCGGCCCACCGACTGGTACGCGTTTCTGATGTTGGGAGTCTTCTATTGGGACCGGCATCGATACCAGCTCGCCGAAGCCGCCTTCCAGCGGGCCGCGCAACTGACGCCGGAGAACGACATCGTTCATCGCAACATGGCGGGCCTGTTCGTGACCACCGGAAGGTACCGGAAGGCTCAGGCCGAGAGCCAGAAGGCCGTCACACTGAAGCCCTCGGCCCGCGCTTACAGCACTCTCGGCCTGGCCTACTACTTCGATCGCCGTTATCCGGAGGCGGCGGCGGCGCTCGAGACGTCGGTCGATCTCGACTCCGGCTATTATGTTGGCTGGGGCAATCTCGGCAGCGCCTATCGTTGGGCGCCGGGAGGCCAAGCCAAGGCGCGAGCGGCCTTGAGCCGCGCCGTGGAACTGGCGCGGAAACGGCTCGACATCACGCCGGACGATTACAATGTCAGGGCCAACCTGGCCGAATACCGGGCGAAGCTCGGCGAGCCGGATCAGGCGCTGGCCGAGATCGCGCTCATTCCGGAAGCCAGCCGCGCAACCTACTGGGCGAACATAGCGCTGGCCTACAAGCTATCCGGGCGGCGGCAACCGGCGATCGACATCGTGGCGGCGGCTCTTTCCGGCTCCGCTCAACCGCATGAGGTGCGGGACGAACCGGATCTCGCGGATCTCATGACCGAGCCAGCGATCCTACGCGCGGCCAAGCTACGCGGCAACTAGCCGTCGCCGCCCTTGTCGAGGTCGGTGCCTTGATTGTCCTTGAGGGCTTGGAGCAGCAATCCAACAGCCGCCTTGACTGGAACCGCGGCCTGTTCGGGGGCCAAGGTCAGGGCCGTTTGCAGCAGTTCGATCGCATCGCGAACTTCTTGCGTCATGCGGGGAGTGTACCAGATTCCGCAACCGCCCCGGCTCTTCGGATGGCGATAATGGAGATTGGCCCCCCGCCCATGCGGATCTTCGAACGGACTCTTCCCACAGCCGCCGCCAACCTCGCGTTGGACGACGAACTGCTCCATGCGGGCGGGAACGCACTGCGGTTCTGGGAATCGCCGGAGACCGCGATCGTGTTGGGGAGATCGCAGGACGCCGCGGCGGAGATCGCGCCCGGCGCGGATGTTCCCTGGTTGCGGCGTTCCACCGGCGGCGGAGCGGTGGCGATCGGCCCCGGCTGCCTGCAGTTCTCCTTCGTGCTGCGGATCGAGGACTACCCGATGCTGCGCGACGTGCGGTCGAGCTATTGCGAGATCCTCGGCTCCTTGGCCGCGGCGTTGGGCGAAGGTGTGACGATCGAGGGGACCTCCGATCTCGCCTGGAAGGGCCGGAAGTTTTCCGGCAACGCCCAGCGGCGGAACCGCGACGCGATCCTGCACCACGGCACCATCCTGTATGCGTTTCCGCTGGCGGCGCTCGACCGCTGCCTGCGCGAGCCGTTGCGCCGGCCCGTCTACCGGGGAGCGCGCTCGCACGGGGAGTTTGTCGCGAATTTGCCGTTGCCCCGCGCGGAGATCGTGGCGCGGATCTCGGCCGCCGCTGCCAGCGCGGATTTCCCGTCTGGCCCGGCCTGCGCCGTCCGGTAGGGCGGCCGGTGAGCGGCGAGGAACGCGGCGTGTTCGTGCCGCGGGTCCACGGCGTAGCGTCGCTTCCATGGCGGGATCGAAGCACAGCGCCAGGGCTCTCTTGCGGTATCGTAGCGTAGAGATGGCAAATCGAGTCGCCGTATTTGGCGCGTCAGGGCAGTTGGGTACGGAACTGGTGAGTTTGTACCGGGGGCGGGGAAGCGAGATCCTCGCCATGACCCGCGCGGAGGTGGATATCACCGATCCCGCGGTGGTCGAGTCGAGGCTGGCTACGTTCGATCCCGACGTAGTGATCAACTGCGCCGCCTACAACATGGTGGACGTCGCCGAGAAGGAACCGCTCGCGGCGTTCCAGGTGAACGGGCTGGCCGTGCGGAACATCGCGCTGGCGTGCCGGCAGATCGACGCAAAGCTGGTGCACTACTCCACCGACTACGTGTTCGACGGCGCGTCGTCGCGTCCTTACCGGGAGGACGACCCCACGCACCCGCTGGGCGCCTACGGTGTGTCGAAGCTGGCGGGCGAGTTCTACGCCCGCGCCTACCTCGACAATCCGCTGGTGATCCGCACCTCCGGCGTGTTCGGACCGGCGGGCATGAAAACCGCGCGGGGCAACTTCATCGAGACGATGCTGCGTCTGTGCGGGTCCGGCCAGCCGATCCGCGTGGTGCAGGACTACGTCGGCGCCCCGGCGTACGCTCCGGCGCTGGCCGCCCGCACGCTCGATTTGCTCGACGTGGACGCGAGTGGCGTCTTCCACATCGGCGGCGGGGATCCGACCACCTGGTTCGATTTCGCGGGGCTGATCTTCCGCGAGGCGGGCCTTTCGCCCGAACTGCGCGCGTCGAGCGAGCGGGAGTACCGCACCCCGGCGCGGCGTCCGAAGTATTCGGTGCTTTCGAACGCGAAAATGGAGGCCGCGGGGGTGGCCCCGATGCCTCCGCTGGTCGACGCGGTTCGCGAGTACCTGGCGCTCCGGAACGTGGCGTCGCGCGCGTGAGCCGGCTATAATGGAGGACGGTTCGGGCGCGTAGCTCAGTTGGTTAGAGCGCCTGCTTCACACGCAGGAGGTCCACGGTTCGAGTCCGTGCGCGCCCACCACTCAAGTTCTTGATTCCAAAGAACAGCCGTTCGGCCCCACGCAAGGAAATCGCCTCCAAAACGCCTCGACTGTGCACGAACTGTGCAAAAACTCCTTCGGAGCGCTCCCACTGTGCCAGAATTCCGGTGCTCACGACTTCTTCTCGTTCGCACTCCGGTTGAGACTGTCCAGCGCTTCCCGCTTCATCTGTAGTTTCATCTGGGAGTACTTCTTGAAGACCTTGGCGTCGCCCTGCCTCAGAAGTTGTGTCACCCACTCGTCGGCAACGCCACCGGCGCTCAGGCGCGTTGCGAACGTCGAGCGGAGATCGTAGATCCGAAAGTACGGCACGCCCGCGCTGCGAAGCGTGCGTCTCCAAACCGCCTTGAAGCTACCCTGGTGACCGTCGCGCTTCTCCGAGGGGAATAGCCAATCGCCAGGGCCGGCCACCTCGATCTGATGGCGAAACGCTTCGGTGGCGAGGTCGGTCAGTGGAACTTCGGCCACACCGTTGGGCGTCTTGGAGTCGGGTATCCAGACAACCCGGTTGTTCAAGTCGACCTGGCTCTTCTTAATGCACGCCAGTTCCTTGTACACCCTCAGGCCGGTCTCGGTGATGATCCTGATTACGTTGCGGAGGTACACGGGCGCCTTCGCCTCGATCAGCTGCTGCTCACTCCAGGTCATGTAGTGGGGCCGGAACAATCCCTTGAGCCGCACGGGTGTTCGGCGACAATTAGATCTCCTGGCTGACGACAATTAAAACTCCCGCTCGGCGACAAGAGGTGTGATGATCGAGAATCGCGCTTCTCTGGCGCTTCGGCATGGTCACAGACGAGCAGGTGAGGAGGTTGAGGAAGTT
>SYLY01000236.1 GCA_005808475.1 Acidobacteriota bacterium | reverse complement strand
GTCGGCGCCGTGATCCTGCAGTTCGTAAGCGCGCAACTTGTTGAGAATGCCGATCCCCCGGCCTTCCTTGTTCTCGTAGATCACCGCGCCTCTGGCTTCTTCCGCGATCATCGCCAGAGCCAGTTCGAGCTGGGCGCGGCAGTCGCACCGCAGGCTGTGGAAAACGTCGCCGGTCAGGCACTGGGAGTGGATCCGCACCAATGGCGCGTCTCCGGTGAGTTCGCCCATGGCCAGCGCGACGGCTTCTTCCTCCCCGAGTTGGAAGCCGAAGATGCGAAAGTGGCCGTATTCGGTGGGAAAATCGGCTTCGGCGACTTTCGTGGCGGATCGAACTGCGTCGGGCAAGGTGTCCCTTAATTATAATAGGCGGGAGCCCCTCGCGCGTGGAAGAACATCTGGTAGACCTGCTGCTGCGTTTGGCCGCGTCCGCGGCGCTCGCCAGCATTCTGGTGCGCTCGGAAGCTTTCAAGCGCCTGCTGGTCCACGAGGATCGCACCCTGGGGGAACGCGCCCGGCTGGCGCTGTGGATCGCGGCGGCCTATGGATGCGGCGTGGCGACGCGCGTGGTCACCGGCACCTACCGTGCGGCGGATGTCGGCCTGGAGGGGTGTCTCATCGCCGGGCTGGTGGGCGGCTACGTGCCCGGTCTGTTGGCCGGCCTGCTTGTGGCGATTCCCGCCATGCTCCATCGCGAGTTCCTGTCCATGCCGATGTTCACCGCGGTGGGCGCGCTCGGCGGACTGGTACGGGACGCGGCGCCGGACCCGGAGGACGTGTGGCGCTCCTCCCCTTTCCTCGAGGTCAATCTGCGCCGCGTGCTGCGCGATTGGCCGGACTACCGCCGCATGGGCTTTCACGCGTTCCTGTTGGGGATGATCCTGTTCGTGGAGTTTCTCCGCTATTGGGGGAGCGGCCTGTTCGGAGGCACCGCCCTGTTCTCCGTCTATTCCGCCGCCGCCCTCGAGGGCGGATGGACCTTGGCGGCAATCTGGTTCACCACGCTGCTGGCGGTTATGCTGCCCGTCAAGATCTGGAACAATGCCCGCACCGAGAAGAAGTTGGAAGCCCAGCAGTTGCTCCTGCAGGAGGCTCGCCTGCGCGCTCTCACCAGCCAGATCAATCCGCATTTCCTGTTCAACACGCTGAACTCGGTGGCGTCTCTGGTTCGCACCGATCCGGAAATGGCGCGCGTGGTGGTGCACAAGCTTTCCAATATTCTGCGCCGGCTGATGCGCAAGACCAGCGACTTCGCCTCTTTGCGGGATGAACTGGCGTTCATCGACGACTACCTCTCCATCGAGATGGTCCGGTTCGGCGACAAGCTCCGCTTCGTCAAGGACGTCGATCCCGCCGCGCTGGATGCGCTGATTCCGACCATGTTGTTGCAACCATTGGTCGAAAACTGCCTGAAGCACGGATTGGCGAGCAAGATCGAGGGAGGCACGATCCGGCTTCATGCCTCGCGAACCGGCGCCGGCATCAATCTGACCGTGGAAGACGATGGAGTCGGCATACCCGAGGCGAACCTTGCTAAGCTGTTCGAACAAGGCATTGGCATCAACAACGTCAATGAGAGATTGAAGGTATTGTTCGGCACGGAATACAAAATGTGGATCGATAGCAGGCCAGGAGAGGGGACCAAGACCGGAATTGAATTGCCCGGCATGGCGCCCGGCTCCGCCAAAGCCTCATAATGAGAAGGATTTTTCCCGCATGCCCCTTTCCAAGAACCTGGACTACTCCGTAGTCACCATCAGCCGGGACCGGCTTCCCGAAACGATCGCGGCGCGGACCCGCCGGGTGTACGACGTGGTGTCCGGGGTGTACCCCCTGTCGACGTACCTGTTCCACTCCAAGGCGCACCGCATCGCGCTGGACGTGTCGGGCATACGGGATGGCATGAGAGTGCTCGAGGCTGCTACCGGCTCTGGCGAGATGTTCCGCCGTCTGGTGCGCGCCAATCAACGCGGGGAGACCGTCGGTTTCGATCTCTCGCCGCGGATGTCGGCCAAGACGCTCCGCCAGGTTCGGAACGAGTACCCGCGTGCGCGGGCGCACTGCCACGCGGTCGACGCGCGCTACCTTCCGTTCCCCGACGAAACTTTCGACGCGGTAGTGTGCTGCTACCTGCTGGAACTGTTGTCAACGGACGATATTTTCCTCGCGCTGCAGGAATTTCACCGCGTGCTGCGCAAGCGTGGGACCTTCACGCTGGTCTGCATCGGCCAGAATGCCGATGTTTTCAACCGCGCCTATAAGGTGGCGGGCACGCTGGCGCCGGCGTTTTGGGGACGCCAGGTGGAGGAGCGGGTGCCGCAGTGGCTGGAGTCCTGCGACTTCCGCGTGACGGCGAAACGCGAGGTCCGCCAGGGCTTCTATCCTTCCCACGTTCTGTCGGCGATCAAATAGCGATTCCCTCGGGTGGTGTGTTGGGGGGAGTAAAGCGTATAGGCGAAACGACCGATCTACGTTCAGCGATGCCGTACGCCCACTCGTTTCCCGGAAACGCGCCGGCCGGCTCGCGGAAAAAAACATGATCAAGGAAAAAGCCACCCGAACCCGCATCAAGGAAGTCCCCGGCGACGACGTGGCAAGCGCCATGCCAGCACTCGCCGACGCGGTTCCCGGTACGGACCCTCAGCCTCTTCGAAAGGCCCTTCTCGCCGAGGACAACCCTGTCAACAGCCGCGTGGCGGCGCGCATTCTGGAAAAGCTCGGATTCCAGGTGGATATCGTCGCGTCCGGTTGGGAGGCCGTACAGGCCGCTGAGAACGAGTGCTATTCGGTGATCGTACTCGATTGCGACGCACCGGCCATGGGCGGCTACCACACGGTCATGGAGATCCGTCACCGCGAACACGCCAAGTACAAGCACACGCCGATTCTGGCGCTCACCTCCTACACGATGCAGTGGGATCGCAAGGAGCGGGAAGCCGCCGGAATCGACGGATACATCGCCAAGCCGATCCAGATCGAAGCGATGACGTCGGTTCTGGCGCGGTTCGCCGACAACACGGCGTACGCGGTCGCTCCGCAGTTGCTGGCGCTCGACCGCAACGTGCTGGCGACGCTGCGCAACCTCACCGAAGGCGACGTGGCGCAACTCGGGGAACTGATCGACCTCTTCCTGTCCACTACCGGGCAACTGCTCGAGCGCATGGAAAAGGGCATCGAGGACCGGGACTTCGGCACCGTCGCGATCGCCGCGCACAGCCTCCGCGGATCGAGCGGCCAACTCGGCGCCAAGCGCATGGAGGACATCTGCGCCACCATCGAGGCTCTGGCGCGCGCCGGAGCCGATAACGGCATCGAAGAACTGGTGCCGGAACTGGTGATCGCCTACGAGCGCGTTTACAAGGATCTCCGCGGGGTCGACGTCGCACGGCTGTTCCCCGAATCCGCCGCGCCGGCTCCCGCCGCGCTGGCTCCCGCCGTTCCGGGCGGTGGGGGAGAGCCCGCTCCCAAGGGCGTGGCGTCGGACGAAGTGCTGGTCGCCGAAGACGACCCGCTCATCGCGCGTTTTCTTTCGAGCAGTCTAACTGGAGCCGGCTTCAAGGTCACCCACGTAACGGACGGCGCCGCCGCCATCCAGGCGATCGGAAGCAAGCGCTTCGGCTGCGTCATTCTGGATATCAACATGCCGAAAGTCGACGGGTACGGCGTGCTGTCGGAGATGCGTACGCGGGCCGAAACCCGCGACATTCCGATCCTGATCCTCTCGCTCCGATCCCAGGAGCACGACATCGTCCGGGCTTTCGAACTCGGCGTGGACGACTAC